>DASSGK010000504.1:0-2971 GCA_035693505.1 Vicinamibacterales bacterium | reverse complement strand
TACATAGGGTCAGGACGGCGGCGTAGGGCTCCGGGCTGAGGGCTCAGGGCTCAGGGCTCAGGGCTCCGGGCTTAGAGCGCGTTTCAAAATCAACCGCAGTTCAGGCCTTCAGGCCTGCCCATCGAGGCGGACCTAAAGGTCCGCACTACATTTTGAAACGCACTCCCAGCCCTCAGCCCTGCGCCCTCAGCCCTTTAATATTACTCATGGCTGGAGAAATTAGCGGATGGTTGCTGTTGTTGTGCCGCCTGCTGGTCGTGTTCCATCCACTGAGCCTTGCCATCACCGCATCGAACGCGATGAGCGCGCTTCCGGCGCGCGGCACCGCGATCGGGCTGATTCTCCTGCTCCGTCTCGTCGTCGTCGGTTTCGGCATGGCGGCCGGCCGCGCGCTTCAAACCGTGCAGACTGGAGCCGTGAACATGGCCAGAGCGGCGCTCGCGGCGTCGGTGGCGACCGACGTGTTCGTCTACACGACGCCGTATTTTCCAAACAACAGGATGCCGGGCGACACGATCTACTACGTGGCCGCAACCCTGGCCTATCACGGTGCGTGGCTCGCGTATCTGTCGCGGTCGAGACGGGTCCGCGCCACGTACGCCGATGCCTAGCACTTCCCACCAAACAACGCAGCGCTGAAGCGCTGCGCCACAGCCCTTTTCACCCGTGGCGCCACACCTCTCATCAGTAGTGCAGGCCTTCAGGCCTGCAATTGCGTTTTTCGCTCGTGGCGGAGGGAGCCTGCGAAAAAACCGCCGGCGGCGGCATAATCACGGGCATGAAGCACACGCTCATCGCCGCAGCCTGCCTGGTCGCTGCCGTCACTGTCACCGCGCAGCAGAAGGCGCCGCAGAACGACTCGATCCGCCAGGACGACATGCGAGCGGATCTGTTCTTTCTCGCCGGCGATTCGATGCGCGGACGCCTGACCGACACGGAGGAGAACCGCGCATCGGCCGACTTCATCCGGTCGCGCTTCGAGCGCATGGGCCTGAAGGGCGCCGGGCCTGGCGGCTCGTTCTATCAACCGTACAACCTGATGACCGCCACCGTCGGCGATGCGGCGCTCAACACGCTGGAGATCTCGAGCGCCGAGGGGGTGGCGCGGCGCCTTCGGTTGGGACAGGAGTTCTATCCTCATCGCTTCAGCGCGAGCGGTACGGTCACCGGCACCGTGGTGTTCGCGGGCTTCGGCATCAGTGCGCCGCACCTGGGCTACGACGACTACAACGGCGACGTGAAGGGCAAGATCGTCCTCGCGCTGGATCACGAGCCCGGTGAACGGGATCCGAACAGCCCCTTCGACGGCGTCGTGACGTCCGAGCCCTCGACGGCGTGGCGCAAGGCGCTTGCGGCGCAGGAGAAAGGCGCGATCGCCGTGCTGTTCGTCAGCGACGTGCACAACCATCCGGACGCGCAGAACTTCGACGCGGCCGCGCGCGCGTACTGGCCCGAGAAACCGCCGCGCATCCTCGCCTACACGCTGGCGACATGGGCGGATCGCATTCGTATTCCGGTCGCTCAGATCTCACCCGCTCTGGCTGCGTCCCTGTCCGCCGGCACGAACAAGACGTTCGACGCGCTCGCGAAATCGGCTGAGACCGCGCACGGCCTCGCGCCTGTGGCGCTGCCGGGCAGCCGCCTGACGCTGCAGACCGCCGTCGATCGCCACGTCGTGCCCGATCGCAATGTGGTCGCGCTCCTCGAAGGCAGCGATCCCACGCTGAAGAACGAATGGGTGATCGTGTCTGCCCACTACGACCACAACGGCGCCGACGCCACGCAGATCTTCAACGGTGCAGACGACAACGGATCGGGCGTCGTCGCGCTGATCGAGATCGCCGAAGCGTACGCGCTCGCGGCGAAGGACGGACGACGGCCGAAGCGCAGCATCCTGTTCGCGTCGTGGAATTCCGAGGAGCGCGGGTTGCTCGGCGCGTGGGCGTACACCGAGCGGCCGCTCGCGCCGCTGGAGACAATCGCCGCCGTGTTGAACATGGACATGATCGGCCGGAACGAAGAGATCCCGATTGGCGGCGGCCAGCGGTTCGCGGGCCTCGAAGTGCAGACGGCCGAGTCCAACAGCAACGCGCTGAACCTGATGGCCTTCTCCAGGGTCCCCGACATCACGAGCGTGGTGGAAAAGGCGAACGGCGGCATCGGTCTCGAGTTGAAGAAACGCTACGACAACAACGGCTCGAATCTGCTGCGGCGCAGCGATCAGTGGCCATTCCTCCAGCGCGGCGTGCCGGCGATGGGCTTCATCACTGGACTCCACCCCGACTACCACACGCAGTACGACCGTCCCGAGAAGATCAACTACGTGAAGATGGAAAAGATCGCGCGGCTGGTTCACCAGGTGAGTTGGGATATCGCCAACGCGGACGCGAAACCGAAGGCGCCGGCGACGCGATCGATCACGCAATAGATCACGAAACGCACGAAAGGTCACGAAACGCACGAAACTGCGAACGCGAAGACGCGAAACACACGAAGAAGAAGGAACCGCCGAGACCGCCGAGACCAGAAAGCCTGGCTAGCTCATAGAGTGAACGTCCGGCGCCGGGTGTTCAACCCGCACCAGCGTTGAACAGAATTGTTTTCGTGTGTTTCGTGCTTTCGTGAGCTTCGTGATGAAAGATCGTCTCTGCGTGCCTTTGGGCTCTCCGCGGTTAAGCGTGATGTCGAATGCAGCGTGACAGTGTGAGGTGCTGAATGCGTAAGGTCCTGGTCGCGGCCATGATGTCCGCGCTGGTGTCGTCCGCCGCGGAAGCGCACGTCGTGCGGCTGCGCATCGAGCGGCGCGAGGTGATCCTCGACGGCCGCCCGTTCGGCGCTGCGGGACCGTACGAAAAGCTCGTCGGCAAGGTCGACTTCGGCCTCGATCCCTCGCTGCCTCGCAATGGCGACATCGTCGATCTGAAGCTGGCGCCGCGAAACGCGCGCGGCGAAGTGGAAGCGAGCGCCGATT
>DASSGK010000503.1:0-10656 GCA_035693505.1 Vicinamibacterales bacterium | reverse complement strand
CCGTCGCGCCCCAGCATCTTCATGTACGCGTACGAGATCAGCAGGATGCTCGCGCTGCCCCAGGGCGCCGCCGACAGCGCGTGGATCGCTTTCGCGCCGCCCGTCGTCACCATCGGATGACCCGGCAGGTACGGCGCAAGGTGAGCCGCGACGCCGATCGGCCCCATGCCGGGACCGCCGCCGCCGTGCGGGATGCTGAACGTCTTGTGCAGATTGATGTGACACACGTCGGCGCCAATCGCCGCCGGACTCGTGAGCCCGACCTGCGCATTCATGTTCGCGCCGTCCATGTACACCTGACCGCCGCGCTCGTGCACGATCGCGCAGATGTCCTGGATGCTTTCCTCGAAGACGCCGTGCGTGGACGGATAGGTCACCATCAGCGCCGCGAGCCGCTCTTTGTGAGCGTCGGCCTTCGCTCGCAAATCAGCGACGTCGATGTTGCCCTCTTTCGTGCTGGCGACCACCACGACATGCATGCCGACCATCGCCGCGCTGGCGGGGTTCGTACCGTGCGCGGACGCCGGGATGAGCACGACGTCCCTGTGCGCGTCGCCGCGATCCTTGTGATACTGCCGGATCACCATCAGCCCGGCATATTCACCCTGCGCGCCTGAGTTCGGCTGAAGGGAGACGGCTGCGAACCCGGTGATCGCGCAGAGCATCCGCTCGAGCTCGCTGAAGATGTGCTGGTAGCCGGCCGCCAGCTCCACCGGCGCGAACGGATGGAGCTTGCCGAACTCCGGCCACGTGATGGGCAGCATCTCCGATGCGGCGTTCAGCTTCATCGTGCACGACCCGAGCGGAATCATCGACGTGTCGAGACCGATGTCCTTGCGCTCGAGGCTGCGGATGTAGCGCATCATCTGCGTTTCGGAGTGATGCGTGTTGAAGACCGGATGCGACAGATACGACGAGGTGCGAGCCAGGCCCGACGGATAGGCCGGCTCGAGGCCCTTCATCGATTCGTCGAGGACGGCGGCCTTGACCGTCGACCCTGCAGCGAACACGCTCAGCAGCGTGAGAATGTCGTTCCGATCGACCGTTTCGTCGAGCGCGACATGGATCGTGTTGTCCATGCGGAACCCGAGGTTGATGCCCGATTGCTGCGCCGCCTTGAGGATCTGACCCACGGCCTGAACGCCACCAGGCACTTCGAAGCGAGGCGTATCGAAATACTGATCGTTCAACTGCCGGAAGCCGAGGCTCTCGAGCCCGCGCGTCAGCAGCCGCGCGTACGCATGCATGCGGGTCGCGATCGCTCGAAGCCCCCTCGGACCGTGATAGACGGCGTAAAGGCCCGCGATGTTGGCGAGGAGCGCCTGCGCGGTGCAGATGTTCGATGTCGCCTTCTCACGACGAATGTGCTGCTCGCGCGTCTGCAGCGACATCCGGTAGGCCGTGTTGCCGTGCACATCGATCGAAACGCCAATGATGCGGCCCGGCGCCTGCCTCACATGCTTGTCGAGCGTGGCGAAGAACGCGGCATGAGGGCCGCCGTAGCCGAGGGGGACGCCGAAACGCTGAGAGTTGCCGTACACCACGTCCGCGCCCATCTCGCCGGGCGGCGTGAGCAGCGCGAGGCTCAATAGATCGGTACCGACCGCCACCAGTACGCCAGCCTGCCTCGCCCTGGTGACGAACGGACGCAGGTCGCGGACGCATCCCGCGCTGTCGGGCGACTGCACGAGCGCGCCAAACACACGCGGCGTGAACTCAGCCTGGTCGAGCAGCTCGCTGGGAACGAGCACGATCTCGATGCCGAGCGGTTCCGCGCGCGAGCGCAGCACGTCGAGCGTCTGTGGATAGCACGAGTCGGACACCAGGAACTGCGGCGGCTCGCTGAGACCATCGATGCGCTTCGCCTGCACGCGCGCCAGCATCGTCATCGCCTCAGCGGCGGCGGTCGCTTCGTCGAGCAGCGAGGCGTTGGCGACCTGCATGCCCGTCAGGTCGGTCACCATCGTCTGGAAATTGAGGAGCGACTCGAGGCGGCCCTGCGCGATCTCGGCCTGATACGGCGTGTACGGCGTGTACCAGCCGGGGTTTTCGAGGACGTTGCGGAGAATCACGCTCGGCGTGACGGTGTCGTAGTAACCGTAGCCGATGAACGAGCGGGCAATCTGGTTGCGCGACGCGGTCGCGCGAAGCTCTTTGAGGAATTGATGCTCGCTCTGACCGTCGGGCAGGTTCAGCGGCGCCGACAGCCGGATGCGCGCCGGGATGGCTTCTTCCATCAGCGCGTCCAGCGAGGTCGCGCCGACGGCCTTGAGCATGGCCGCGGTTTCTTCCGCGTCGGGTCCGATGTGCCGGGACTGGAACGATTCGAAGTCGAAAACCGTCATTTCACCAGGTCTTGATACTGTGCCGCGTCGAGCAGCGCGCCGGCTTCGCTCGGGTTCGTCAGCTTGATGACGACCATCCAGCTGTCATGAGGGTTGGCGTTGACCGATTCGGGCTTGTCCTTCAGCGCCGCGTTCACCTCGACGATCTCGCCGGTCACCGGTGAGTACAACTCCGACACCGCCTTGACCGACTCGATCGTCCCGAACGACTGTCCTTGTTTCACCTTCGCTCCCACTTCGGGAAGCTCGACGTACACGACGTCGCCGAGCTGCTGCTGCGCGTAGTCGGTGATCCCGACACGGCCCTTGTCGCCGGTGAGGACGATCCACTCGTGATCCTTGGTGTACTTGAAGTCGTTTGGATACGCCATCGCTGCTCCCGGACAGGCTCACACGGCCTGCGTGTCAAGCAGGCCTGAAGGCCTGCACTACTTCTGTCTCTTGTAAAACGGCATCGGCACCACACGCGCGCGCGTGCGGCGGCCGCGGATGTCGACGTCGAACTCGGAGTCTGGCGCCGTGTGCTCGATCGACAGGTACGCCATGCCGATCGCCTTCTTCATATGCGGCGTCTGCGTTCCGCTCGTGACGGCGCCGACCTTCGCATCACCCACGTACGCATCGTACCCGTGGCGGCCGATGCCTCGCTCGAGCATCTCGAAGCCGACGATCCGCCGCCGGGGACCGGACGCTTTCTGCGCGCGAAGCACGCTGGCGCCGAGAAAATCGTCTTTCTTCCAACCGACGATCCAGTTGAGATCCGCTTCGACCGCAGTCGTGGTCTCGTCGATATCGTTGCCGTGGAGGCGCATGCCCGCCTCGAGACGAAGCGTGTCGCGGGCACCGAGGCCGCACGGGAGGATGTCTACCGATTTGCCGGATTCCAGCAACGCCAGCCACACCTGGTCGGCCT
The DNA here is from genome assembly GCA_035693505.1 of Vicinamibacterales bacterium. GTDB lineage: Bacteria > Acidobacteriota > Vicinamibacteria > Vicinamibacterales > CAVVIG01 > CAVQFC01. The sequence continues at coordinate 7,398 of DASSGK010000503.1, read as the reverse complement.
GCGCCGGGGGCACGAAGATCTCGAACCCGTCTTCGCCGGTGTAACCGGTGCGCGAGACCGTCGCGCGCACATTGGCGACTTCCCCGTGTCCGAACCAGTAGTACTTCATGGCGGCGAGGTCGACGCCGGTCAGCGGCTGGAGCACCGACAGCGCTTGTGGTCCCTGCACCGCAATCAGTGCGTACCGTGAGCTCGAGTCGACGGCCACCGCGTCGCCGGCACCTTTGATGTGCTCGACCATCCACGCGTAGTCCTTCGCGATGTTGCCGGCGTTGACCACGAGCAGAAAGTGCGCCGGAGCGAGCCGGTACACGAGCAGATCGTCGACGAAGGTGCCCTGCGGCGTCAGGAGGCCGGAATACTGCGCCTGGCCGACCTGCAATTTCGACGCGTCATTGGACGAGATGCGCTGCACGGCCGCAAGCGCGTCCTTGCCCGCAATCTCGATCTCGCCCATGTGGCTGACATCGAAAATGCCGGCGCGCGTCCGGACGGCGTTGTGTTCGTTCGAGAGGCCGCTGTACTCGACCGGCATATCCCATCCAGCGAACGGAACCATCCGGGCGCCGGAAGCGCGGTGACGAGCGTTGAGCGGTGTCTTTTTGAGAGGTGTCTCGGTCGCCTGTTCCATTGGGGGTTGCAAGAGTCTGAGTGGAAACAGGTAACGGTACTATGCGCGTTCGTACGCGGTCAAGAATACCGTCGAGCATCAGCGGGCGGCCAGAGTCCTCCGGCCGCCCGTGCTCCGCGAGACGTGCCACGCGGGCCTAGTCGAATCCGGCTTTCCGCTCCTCCGCCGTCTGATCGAACATGCCAGGCGACATTTTCGCCGACGACAGCTCGCCCTCTTCGAAGTACGACTCCGCACGCACGGTGATGTGGACGTCGAGGAATTGATGGGCACCGGTCACGTGCGCGCGAGCCGGTGTCGACTCCCGGGCCTGGAGTCGCGTCGTCGCCTGATTGGGCCGATTCAGGATCTCCACCGTGACGCCGCGCTGCAATTCGTCGGCGGACGGCATTGAGCCGGTGCCCGACACCGTCAGCAGCTGATCGAAGTCAGGGGCACCGGAAATCAGATGAGCCAGATGCAGCTCACGAGGGCTGCCAAACATCATGTACGTCAGCGTCGGCTGCCTCGTGCCTTCGAACACGTGCGCGTGGATGATCTTGTTGACGCGCACGTCGACGTTCTGGAGCGACTCAATCGGCGTCCCGCCCTTCTCGAGATGGCCGCGAAACACCGTCGCCTTGAAGGTCGTTCGCTGTGGCGACTCGAAGAGCTCTCGAAGCACGAACTTCTCCTCCGGCTGAATCGTGTAGAACCTCACCGCCGGATTGGCGGCGCGGTCGGTGAAGTAGAGCTCGTCGACGGTCTTTCCCGCTTTGGTGAACGTCGCGTCCAGCAGGACCTGCGCATCGTGAGGCGCCATGAACATCGGCAGATGCGACAGAAAGACGTGCTGTTCGCCGACGAGCGCCATGTTGTGAACCCCTTTGGGGTGACTGTGACCGTGCCCATGCGCTGTCATATCCATCGGAGACTCCTTCCGGGACGGTCGACGCTGGAAAGCCTATCTCTGGATTTCCAGATTCGGCTCGTAGTGGATCTGATCCTTGACGCCGATCTTCAGCTCGTCGCCTGACCCGTTGACCCGGGCCACGACCATGCTGTCCTTCTTGAGGAGACGGACCTCCTTTTTATTCTCCCGATCTGGAATCGTCACGAGTGTCGCCGCGGTAGCGTCCTTCAGCCGCAGTTTCTGCATGTCTCCAGTCACGGCGACGACCTGATCGAAATCCGGATAGCTGCCGAGGTAGTGCGCCATGAACGCTTCCGAGTCGTTGCCAAAGATTAGGTAGCTCAGAGCGGCGGGTTTCCGGTCCTCCGGCTGGAACAGCCTGAAGTAGAGAACCTTGACGATCTCCACGGTGACATTCCTGGAGATGTATTGCGGGTGGCCTTTGCTCTTTTCCCAGTGAATGTTGGCGCGGAATGTCTGCCCCTTCTTGATGACGTCCGGCATCACCCAGTAGTGCATGTCGCCCTCGACCGTCTCCGGGCTGAGGCTGTAGCGCGTCATCGGATTCTTCTGCTTGTGGTCGAGGTACAACTGCCTCGGATCGTTGCCGTGGCCCGTCAACTTCACTTCGAGAAGCACCTGGTAGGCGTGAATGCTGCCGAACATCGGATAGTGCGACAGGTACACCGAGCTGTCGCCGAACATCTCGAATTCGTGAAAGCCGACGGGAACGCGCGAGTTCCTGTCGCCTGCCGTGCCTGGCTCCTGCGCAACAACCCCGCGGCAGCCAAACAGGACGAGTGCAAGAGAGATGGCCTTCAGGCCTGCCGTGGTCATTTTCATCTTCATATCGTGCCCAGCCTTCCAGCGTCTGTGTCTACTGACGGACTTCGATGTCAGAGTTTAGTGTGGGACTCTGGTGTCAGAGCTTCGTGTCAGACGTCTTAGCTCAACGTTGGCGCCGAGCTATTCTCGAGCGTAAGGGTTTTCGGGACCGAACTGCTATTGTGAGGCTGAAGCAATCGATGCGGCGAATTGGGATTCTGTGCTGTGCGCTGCTGCTCGGGGAGACGCTTCTACGCGCGGAAGCTGCTGCGCCTCGCCCCCAGGCGACTCTCAAAACATTTACCAGTGACAGGTTTGGTGTCGCCCTGGAGTACCCCGCCGCATGGTCGGTTGAGGACGATGGCGACGAGGTGACGTTTCGAGCGGAGGACGGTCAATCAATCGTCCTCGGCAGGCCAGGCACGGACAGCCCATCCGAGCCGGCGCCCGGCAGCAGAACGACCGGACGCAACTGCTCGACGACCACGACACCGCACGATGTTCGGGCGACGGTCTGCGTCGATTCCGCGTCAATGTCTCGCCGCGCGGTGTTGGAATTGGCGAGGCGAGACGGCCGGAAAGGCCGTCTCGCGCTCAGGACACGAGGTCGCGATGCTCAAACGTTCGACGCGATGGTGTCCTCCATCCGTCGATACCCTTGATGTCAGTCGTGCTGACCGCCGGTCGTCACATCGTCTGAGTCCTCGAGTTTGAGTCTCCAGATGCCGCGTCCGTGCGTCGCCGCGTACAGCAGACGCGAGTCCGCGTCGATCGTCAGGCCATAGACCGCCACTGCGGGCAGGCTCGGGGCTGCCGGCGACCACGCGTTTCCACCTCGCGACAGCATCAGCACACCGTAGTCAGTTGAGGCAAACAGGTCGCCCGTAAATGGATCGAAGGCGATGCTCGTGATCGGTTGGTCCCCGAGGTTCTTGCTCAAGTCGGTCCAGACCGCGGTTCCGCTTCCGGGGTTGAAGAGCACCTCGAACACGTGCCCGGGCGTCGTCGGCGTGTACGCGTTGTAGCCTGAGAACGAGATGTACGCGTGATTCGGGTTGGTGGGATCGATCGAGATCCCGCTCACGAATCGCCGCGGCTGCGCGCTCGTGTCGATCCGCTTGAACGTCACCGCGGCTGCCGCCGCGCCCGCGTTCTTCGAAACGAACACGCGCCCCCGCCGCGTGGCCGCCCACAGCGTTTGCGAATCGCTGTCGGCGCGCTCGGTTGCCACCACGTAGCCCGTTCCTTTATCGGACGCCGGGCCCGCCGTCAGATCGCCGGCCGCGCCGCCGAGCGGTTGCCAGTCGCCGCACTCGACCGTGAAGTCGCCGAAGAACTCATTGCAATGCAGTTCGAGAAACGCCTGGTCGCCGCCGTTGTCGGTCGTGCGCCACACGTGCTGCAGCCCGATGAACCACGTGCCGCTGACTTTCGGATCGTTGATGAGCGGCGCATAGAACGAGGCGGCCTCGCCGCTCGCATTCAATACATCGCCCCACCAGTTCCAGCCCAGCGGATCGGCCCCGCGGAAATTCACGTCGCCCTGCGGTCCGGTGTACGTGTGCATCCGGATGTCGGCGTTGCCGACATCGATCCCGGACTGACCGCCGTCGCCGCCGACCGACTCGAACCACGATTTGGACTTCCCGCCGAACGCCCAGGTGCCGTTGTCCTGCGTGCCGCCGAGCAGCGTACGCTGCGGACGATTGGCGTCGAGCGACACACTCTGGAACTGAAGGGTGCGCAGACCGTCGTTCAGGCTGGTGATCCGCGTCGGCACCGCGGAGAGCCAGGCCTTGCAGTCGATGAGATCGTTACCGCTGATCCCGCGGCCGTCGCAATCAGCCGATGCGTCGGCGAACCGGCCGCTCGTGCGCACGACACCGCCGTCGGAGCCGAGGAACGCGATATCGGGGTTCGACGGGGAGAAGACAATCGCATGCTGATCGGGATGCATGCCGAGCGGCGGCGACTGCGTGTCGTTGGTCATGTCGGTGAAGCTGACGCCTGCGTCAGTCGAGCGTTGAACCGCACGGCCGTTGGACGGCGGTGTCGCGGTGAAAATCTCGTCGTACTGCATCTGGCCGCCGATCCAGACGACGTCGGGGCGCCCTGGTGGCGAGGCGACGGGCATATCGTACGAACACTGCTCGCTGCAGTAGTTGAACGAGCCGAACCCCGGAGTGCCGGGCGTGGAATTCGACAACTTCATCCAGCCGGGGTTGTTGACACCGTCAGTGAGCGTCGAGGCGGCCACGCCGGCGTTGTCGACACGGTAGAAATCGGCTTCGGCACCGCCGACGTCGCCCACGTAGATGCGCAGCTTGCTGCCCATCGGCGCCAGCGCGAACTCGGTACGGGAAGCGAGCGAGTTGCCGATCAATCCGCCGCCGGCCGACGCGAAGATCTGTTCGTACCCGCCGGATGACGTCGAGCGGTACAGGCCGTAGTCGAACAGCGACACGTAGATCCGCGTCGGGTCATGCGGGCCAAGCCCCGTGCGATCGGCGCTGACCTTGCTCACGCCGCCCCGAAAGAAGTCGGCCCCGGTCGGCGACGTTGGATCGACCGGGTCAGCGGTCTTGCTGAAGACGAGCGAGAAGGTCGCTCCGCCATTTGTCGACTCGTACAAGCCAACGGTTGGAGCGCCCGGAGGCGTAAACCGACCGCCGTTGACCGACGAGGATCCGTGTCTGGCGACTGCGGTGCCGATGAACAGATGGCGGGAGTTGAGCGGATCGACCGCGATGCTCGCGACGGAACGATCCTTCGAGACAGCGACACTGCCGGGAACAAGCGACCAGGAGCGCCCGCCGTCGGTCGATCGAAACAGGCCAACGCCGGCCTCCGAATCACTCGAGCCGTTCGGCTCCCCGGTGCCGGCATACAACGTTCGGCCACTCGCGTCCGTCGGATCGAAGATGAGCGATCCGATCGCGTTGGACGGGATGCCGTCGTTCACCGACTGCCAATCCGGCGACGCGTCGAGCGCATCGTCGGTCCTCCAGATGCCGCCGCCCGCGGCGCCGACCAGGAGCGTGCAGTCGTTCTTCTCGCATCGCGGCGATATCGCCAGCGCGGTGACACGACCTGAATTGTCGGTCGCGCGGCCTGTATACGTCGCCTCCGCGGCAACCCGCGGCGTGAACGGCCCTACTTCTTCCCACCCATGACGCTTGCCGTGCTGGCGTCGCGATACCTCCACGAATGCGCTGAGTGCCTGCTCCCTGCGCGTTGAAGAAATCTGATCGCTCGGAAACGCGCGATCGTCGTAGCGCTCCTGCTCGATGCCGGCGGAATGCTCGCGGTCACCTCGCGGCGCCTCCATCGAGCGACGGGGGGCCATCTCGCCGACAGCGTGCCGGTTGAATGGGCGGCTCTTGCGGGGAGCGGGATGGACTCGCCACGTGACGGCCGCTGCGAGTGCCACACCAGCGACCACAGCCAGAGCCGAAGCCCCGTACCGTCCAGGTTTCATGCGTCTCATGTTCGCCACCTCACGACCACACCGAGTTGATTGGGGACTCGAACAACGCCGCATGATAGTAGAGACGATGGGGAACGCTAGTAGAAAAAGCGCAAGGAATCGCCATCGCCGGACCACGCCAGCCCGACGATGGCGAGAGAGCTACTGGGAATGAGGTGAAAGCCGGCTGATTTCCGACCCCAGCCATGAACCAAGCAGGCTGGTCGCGGCGATCAACAGTCCGCCGGCCGCCAGGACAATCGGAAAAATCGTGCTGCCCTCTCCGAAAAACAGCACGGCTGTCATCGCCGTCGCGGCTCCAGTTGCGAGCGCAGCACCGGACCAGCGCAGGATGCCGGCGATGAGGCTGGCGACGAAGAGGCATCCGAGCGTGAAGATGACGGCGCGGCCGGAATTCAGGAACCAGGGAGCATGCGCTCCTCCGAACCACGCCGCCCACTTCGCCACTTCAATCGCGTGCGCTGCGACGAAAGTCAGCAATCCGACGGCGAAGCCGAAACACCTCGCCGCTGCGTTCTGCGTCACCCCGCACATCCTTGTCGTGTGATGCAGCGATCGTCAAGGCCGGCCCTGGCAAAGAAACACCCGACGACCGCCATATTGCAACGGTCGCATGACCAGCTTCTCCACCATTGCCACCACGTGTTCGCGTCGCAGCCGCTCTTGGCGTAGCAGCGGTCGTGGTCGTCGCAGCAATCGCGGAGGATCGAGCCGTCGAGCCAGTGCAAGTCGTCGCACCCGGCTTCGTTCGCATAGACGGTCGGCGCGAAAAACTGTGCGAGGAGACCGGGTCTGGACGGCTCGCAGATTCTGGCCGATACGGAGCCCTGCTTCGCGATCAGCGTCTTGAAGTGATAGGTCGCAATCATCTGCAGGTTCAGCCAGGTCGTATCGGGCGTGAACGGCCAGCCTCCGTAGTTGGCCTTCAGTTCGTCGGCCCCGATCACGACCGCGCCAGCTGTGAACCCGGGCACCGTGTACGCAAACACGCGATCCTTCTCGAAGTAGACGCCGGTGCCGACCGGCGCTCCGTACTGACTCAGCTCGCTGATCATCACCGGCCCCTCGACGAAGCGTCCTGGTGAAATCTGGCGGCGGGGATATGTCGATCTGCTGAGCCGCGCCGTCAACCCGTTCGCCCAGTTCGTTTCGACGGTGTCGACGTCGATGTCGACGTCGCGGCGCGGGGCGTTCTTCCGCTGCATGATAGCGCCGTCCCAGACGAGGTTGTCGGCGCCGTCTTTCACGAGACCGTAAACCTGCCGCGCCGCCCAGTCGAGCGTCGGTTTGACGAGGGTTGGATCGCTCACGGCCTGGAATCGGCTGCCTTCGGTTGGCTCGTAGTTCACCATGTCGTGTCGGCCGTCGATCCGATTCAGACGAAGCTTCGCGCGATCGTTGCCGGCCAGATCGCGAAGCGTTGAATGCACATCGCCCACCAGTCCCCGTTCAGTCACCGCCACATGCCCATCCCGAAACCTCGTCGTCAAACGCGTTGTCTGGGCTTCGAGGGCATAGTACGTGGCGCCTTTCTCACCAGGACTACCAACCTGCTTCTCGCCA
>DASSGK010000502.1:0-20588 GCA_035693505.1 Vicinamibacterales bacterium | reverse complement strand
CGCGAATCGCCAGCACGCGTTCGACGAGCGTCTTCTCCTTGTTCCACCGATCCTCGAGCGAGGCGCGCAGCGTTTCGCTCGCCGCCAGCTTCTCGTCCACCGCCTTCCGGCGCTCGACTGTGTTGACCCCAACGGTTTCTTCACGGCCGATGATCTCGAGCTCGGTCTGCAGCGCTTCGATGCGCCGGCGGCAGTCCTCGAGCTGCGGCGGTACGCCGTGCTGGCTGATCGCGACTCGCGCGCATGCCGTATCGAGCAGGCTGACCGCCTTGTCAGGGAGCTGCCGCGCAGGGATATATCGATGCGAGAGGCGGACGGCCGCCTCGAGCGCTTCGTCGAGCACCTGCACCCGATGATGCTTCTCGAGGATGGACGCCACGCCGCGGACCATCAGAATCGCCTTGTCCTCGGTCGGCTCTTCGACCTTGACGACCTGGAACCGGCGCGTGAGCGCGGGATCCTTCTCGATGTACTTCTTGTATTCGGCCCAGGTCGTTGCGGCGATCGTACGCAGCGTGCCTCGCGCGAGCGCCGGCTTGAGCAGATTGGCCGCGTCGCCGGTGCCGGCCGCTCCGCCCGCCCCGATGAGCGTGTGCGCTTCGTCGATGAACAGGATGATCGGCTTGGGCGACGCCTGGACTTCGTCGATCACCTGGCGGAGCCGGTTCTCGAACTCGCCCTTCATGCTGGCGCCGGCCTGCAGCAGGCCGATGTCGAGCGTGTAGAGCGACACGCCCTGCAGCGGCGGCGGCACGTCGCCGCGAGACAGCCGCAGCGCGAACCCCTCGACAACCGCGGTCTTCCCGACGCCGGCCTCGCCCGTGAGAATCGGATTGTTCTGACGCCGGCGCATCAGGATGTCGACAATCTGACGGATCTCCTCGTCGCGTCCGCTGACGGGATCGATCTCACCCTTGGTCGCCTTTTCCGTCAGGTTGGTCGCATAGCGCTTGAGCGCTTCCTGCTTGCCCATCTGGGCCGGCGCCATCGCGTCGCTCGCCTCACCCGGCGACGCCAGCGATGTCCGATCGGTCGCGCCGAGCGCGTCCTCGGGCGATCCCTTCACGATCCGCGCGAAGTCTTCCGTCAGCGTGTCCGCCTTGATGTTCTCGAACTGGCGCGAGATGCCGATCAATGCGTTGCGCAGCGACGGCGTTTTCAGCATCCCGACGACGAGGTGACCTGTCCGCACGCGAGTCTCGCCGAACATCAGCGTCGCATAGACCCAGCCCCGCTCGACGGCTTTTTCCACGTGCTCCGAGAGATCCGAAATCGAGCTGGCTCCACGCGGCAGTCGATCGAGCGCGTCGGTCACGTCCTTCGCCAATCGAGAGGAATCGAGCTCGAAGTGACGGACGATGCGATGCAGATCCGAATCCGGCGTCTGCAGGATCTGCTGGATCCAGTGCACCAGCTCGACGTACGGGTTACCACGCAACTTGCAGAATACGGTCGCGCCTTCGATCGCCTTGTATCCGAGGCTATTGAGCTTACCGAAGAGCGACGCGCGACTGATCTCGCTCATGCCGCACGCTCCATTCTGGCGAACCAGGCTTCGGGATCGACGCGCAGGTCGGCCGGCGGCACGTCATCGCGCCGCTTGCCGAGCCAGCTCGTCCACCCGAGCCGCTGCCCTCCACCCAGACTCAATCGGGGCACCGCACCCGCCGCCAGCGACAGTTGCACATCCCAATCGAGCTCGAAACACAGATATTGCCGGATCCAGTCGACCAGCTTCCTCAGCGTCGTCGTGCCCGGGAGAAAATTTTCGTATTGTTCCAGCGTCAGCGGACCCAGATGAATCCGGAACTTGTGCTGGCGATCCCACACGCGACCGCCAAGAACGGCGCCGCCACCGAGAATCGCGGTGTCCGACGACAAGTACGTCCGCTCCCTCGTGCTCAACGTCATCCAGTGGCCCACGAATTCCTCGATCCGAACCGGCACCCGGAAGAAATGCCGGAGAATGTGCGTCAACCCTTCGACGTTGCGGACGTGGCGGATGAGCGCGCCGACGTGAAAGAGCTTGGCGAAGTCGGGCACCGAGTCTCGATCGCGAAGCGTGGCCGGCGCCATGCCGACAAACGCGCCGATGTAGACCATGAAGCGGTCGTCCTTCGGCCGATCGCGATTCACCGCCGGCTGCGCCTGCGCCCACGCGCGATAGAACAGCGCGATGAAGCGATGGTGGAAGATGTCGACGAAGCGGCTGAACGTCGGGTCGTCCGCATGACGCAGGCGCTCGCGCGCGTACTCGGTCAGGTGAATCGGCAGCGGTCCATTCGGACCGAACAAGCCGAACAGTCTCACCTGCAGGCGCGGCGGCCGCGCGCCGTTCGTCGAAAAGGACGAGAGCGGCGCGATCGCAAACGACAGATCCGGATCCTGGCCCAGGCGGACCGGTTCGTCGACCGGGCGCAGCGCGCGACCCCAGCGAGGCTTGTGGTCGTGCAGGCATTCCAGCCGGCGAAGCGTGTGATAGAAGTCGTACCGGTACGGCGCGTCGGCCAACGCCTGAAAAAACGCTACAGCGTCGGCCTCGCGCCCGCCTGTGGCACCCATCGATACATCTCCCCGCGCCCTTCGGATCGCAGCACGGTTTCGGTGAACGAGTTGATTGAGACGTGACGAGCAAAATACCGATCGAGCACCGACCCGAGCACGTGCGCGCTGGCGCCCTCGAACGCCAGCTCGTCGATCTGCAAGGCAATCTCGAGGCCCCGGCCGAATGCCAGCGGGCCGGCCCCGCGAAGCCGACGCACCACGCGTCCGACCCGAACCGATCGGATGCCTTCGATCTGGCGCCGGGCGCTGACGTCGGCGCTCGGCGCGTAGAGCTCGAGCAGATCCCGCAGCGCGGACGCCCCCTCCTCGGGACTGGATTGTACGAGCGACAGATAGTTGAGCGACAGATGGCTGATGGCGCGCCACGACACCGCGCCGTCGGCCAGCGGCGCATACGGACGGCTCGGACCGCTCATCACCTTGATGCCGGTGAGCGGCGCGGCGATATCGAGCGACAGGTCGCTCGCGCCGCGTCCGATCGGCAGTTGAAGCACCAGATCCCGGTTCGTGCACAGCGTCTGGATTGAGAGCTGACGCAGATCGCCGCTGAACGGCGTCTGGTTTGGATCGACGAGCGCGAGAAAGACGTCGGTTCCGATGTAGCTCGAACGCGATCCACGGCGCTTCGCCGTCGCCGACAGCAAACGCGGCTCGCGCCGAGTCGTGTAGTACGCGGACTGCTGATGCTCCTGGTCGCTGCTGTACGCCGCATAGAACGGCAGAAACTGCTGCTCGCTGTCCGTACCGATGCCATGTCCGACGACGCTCGTGATGTCGTACACCTCGAAATCCAGCGGCCGGGTTCGATCCGCGACCACGTGATATTCGTACGAGCCGTCGTTCACGTGAATGCGATCGGCACGCTTCGGAAAGAGATTGATCGCCGGCGTGCAGTACAGCGCCAGGTTCGAGGCGTCGACGACGCTCTCGAGCGTCGGATCGCCGCGTCCAAAGAGAATCACCAGCTCTATCTGATCCGTCTCTGCCCGTTTGATGGCCCGCGCGAGCCGGGTCAGCTCGAAGAAGCGATAGCGCTGGGGAAACGCAAAGTACTCCTGCAGGAGCCGGTAGCCCTGAAACGAACGCAGCGTGACCGGCAGCAGCGCTTCCTCGTCGGTGAATCCGACCGGCTGCGGCGACGCCGCGGGAAGGAACTCGTGCCACCGGGTCGAACCGCCGACCGGCTGCACGAGCACGCCGAGCCCCGCGGACAGACAAAGCTCGTACAGCTTGTTGGCCACATCGTCGCGACCGGCCAGGTAGAAGGGCAGTCGATCGAGGGCGATCCGATCGAACTTGAGTCCGGCTGTCGCGCGCAGACGGATCCGCAGACCGCCCTTGATGCGCTGGGCGATCGGCAGCGTGTTGAGCGGGAGATCGGGAGCAAACGAAAAATAGCTGGCGGAGACGATCTCGATCGGCCAGAGCGTCACGTCGTGCGCCGTCCGGAACTCGCACGCCGTCACGTCATCGGCGGCGAGCACCGAATACATCGAGGTGCCGCGGGGCACCGTTCGCGCACCGGTCGCCAGTCCGGGTTCGTTCTTGTCGGGCTGCAGCTGCGCCACCAGCATCGACGGCGTCGGCGCAAGGTAGTGCGGGTAGATGATTTCGAGCAGCGCCTGCGTGAAACGCGGGAACTCGGCGTCCAGCTTCAGCTGCACGCGCGCGGCGAGGAAGCCGACGCCTTCGAGCAGCCGCTCCACGTACGGATCCGTGACTTCCAGATCGTGCATGGCCAGCCGCGCGGCAATCTTCGGAAACTGCTCGGCGAATTCAGCACCGGTCTCGCGCAGGTGCTGCAGCTCGACGTTGTAGTACTGAAGGAGCCGGGGATCCATCAGGCGACCCGAGGCGAATTCAAATCGGTAATCTGGACGTTCCCGGTTTCCAGGTCGATCTCGGTGCGCACGAGAAACTCGAGCGGCACCGGCTGCGCCCAGAGATGCGCCCGAATCTCGACGCCGATCACGTTGTGATGATCGAGGTCGCCGGACTCCATCAGCGTCTTGATCTCCAGCGTGGACGGCAGGATGCGGGGCTCGAACGTCACGATGGCCTCGCGGATCGCCTTGGCGAGATCGCCGATGTCCAGCGAGGAGGCTTCGCTGCCGGAGAGCGCCGGCAGCCCGAAATTCAGGACGGACCGGCGGACCAGCGGGGTGCGCGCGAGATCGCTGACCGCTTCAAGGCGCGTCGCGTTGAAGAGCCAGACCAGATCGCGCAGGACCGCTTCGCGCAGCCGCCGCTTCGACAAGACCCGCGCCTCCCGCGGTTCCAGCTTCTTCCAGGGCTCGTCATCGGTGAGGCGATCCAGCAGCGCGGGCTGCAGCCGCTCCTCTGGGCCGCGCTGCTCAGCCATGTTCCTCGGCGGCGTCCGGCTCGGGCTCGTCGGGGGTCTCGAGCGTGATGGTTCGAGCCTCGAGCATCGGCACCTCTTCGGCGTCGGTCGCGAAGATGCGCTGACCGAGGCCGCGGTGCGAATCGCCGGCCACTTCCTCCCAGACGGTCTTGCGCGCCAGGACGATCTGGCCGTCCGCCGACGCCGACGATCCGGGATAGCGGGTCGGCACGAGCGCCACCGACTCGCCGCCGTTGGCGAACTGCAAACGCGCGGGGAGCCAGACGAGATCGCGCAGATCCTCCGGCGGTTCGAATTCGATCTTGATCAGCCGCGAGAACGGCACCCAGTAATAGCGGCCGTTGATGACCGCCTCGAGCACCGGGCCGAGGCGCGAATCGGCGTCGGAGATCCATTCGAAGGGGCGGTTGTCGACGGTGCCTTTCGATGCCGGCGCCGCGTCGAAGGCCAGGGTGTGCAGCTCCGCCGATCGCCCGGGCTCGCCGCGCGCCGCTACGAGCAGCGACTCGATGAGCAGCGCCAGCCACTGCTCCGGCTCGCCGAAGATCAGCGGCGACTTTCTGCCGGCGAAGACTTCGTCGCGCACGCCCTCGCAGCGCACGGCGTCGCCATAGGTCTGCGCCATCGCCAGCGCTTCCGGGTCGAGATTGGAGGCGACACCCAGCTGGGTGAGCGCTCGATCCCACTGCCCCGTCACGCACAGCAGTTGAAACAGGAAAATCCGCAGGCGTGGATCGGCGGGTTTGGCGCGGACCTGCTCCTGCAAGTGAGCCAGCGCAGCGGCCGGATCGCCGGCTTTGAGGCTCTGTTCGGCCGCGTCAGCAAGAATCATGGATGTGTGTCCGAAACGCGTGTAGCCCTTCGGCATGCTCAGGATCATCCCGGGCAACGTCGAGGGATGGAGGGAGCGAACCGATCAGCTCGATTCGCCCCACTGATCCTCGAACGTCGTCGAGCCCTGCGGCATGCCGTCGCCGCCCTGCGGCGTGTACTCGATCGCGATCTTGTTGAACGAGAAGCTGACCCGCTCCAGGAGCGTCGAGCCGCCGCTCTCGTCCCCAGCCTCGACATCGAGCGACACGACGCGGCCGTCCTGGATGGTGATCTTGAAGTATTCGATCTTGGACGTGCCCGTCTTGCGCAGCGTCAGGATCCCTTCCTTGATCACCTCGTTCGTCCGGAGCGCGCTCATCAACGCGGTGGACGCCTTGTCGACATTCTTGACGATTCGAAGCTCGCGCATCGTGGCCTTGCCGCTCGCGACGCCGCCCCCGAGGGAGGCTTTGCCCTGCATGCCCCACGACCAGCTCAGTACTTCGATCTCGCCCTTGTGCTTGTCGTCCTGCGCTTCCCCGTTGATCTGACCATGCTTGGCGCCTTTGACCTTGAAGAACATGTCGCCGGCGCCAGCCTGGTGAGTCGCATTCGGCTTCGAGACTCCGTTAGACACTGATTGACCCCGAAAAACGGGTTAGCCTTCCTTCTGCGCCTTCAGGTCGTACTTGAAGAAGATGCCGGCGTCGAGCGAACCGTCGGCCTTCTGCGGCTTGTACTCGATCACGACCTTGCCGAACGCGAGGCTCACGCTCTCGGTCGTGTCGCCGCCGCCGGCCGAGCCGCTGTTCTGCACGCTCGTCACGATGACGTCGTTCATCTTGACGATGAGATATTCCTGCTGCCCCTTGCCGGACTTCCGGTGGGTGATCGTCGCGTCCTTCAGGTGCGTGCCGAGCGCGCAGGCCTGCATCAGGACCGGTGACGCCTTGTCGACGGTGTGCATGAAGGACAGATCGCTGAAGCTCGCCTTGCCTTCGCCGCCGCCCGTGCCGTGGGCCATCGAGCCCGCATTGGACAAGCCCCACGAAATCGAGAGGATCTCGATCTCGTCCTTGTGCTTGTCGTCGATTGACTCTCCCTTGATGTCTCCCAGCTTCGCAAAAATGTCCGCTGCCATTGCCGCGCTCCTCTCGTTCGGTGAGTTACTGTGGTGAACCCTTGGGAAATCAGCTTGCCTTGGCCGACGGGAGCTTCGACACGAGCCGCAGCGAGACCGTCAAACCTTCCAACTGATAGTGCGGGCGAAGGAAGAATTTCGCCGAATAGTAGCCAGGATTGCCTTCGATCTCCTCCACCTGGACTTCTGCCGCGGCCAGTGGCTTCTGCGCCTTTGTCGACTCCGAGGAGTGCGCCGGATCGCCGTCGACGTAGTTCATCACCCACTTCTGCAGCCAGACCTGCATCTCGTCGCGCTCCTTGAACGATCCAATCTTGTCGCGGACGATGCATTTGAGATAGTGCGCGAACCGGCAGCACGCGAACAGGTACGGCAGCCGTGCCGAGAGGTTCGCGTTGGCGGTCGCGTCGGGGTCGTCGTACTCGAACGGCTTCTGCAGCGACTGCGCGCCGATGAACGCCGCGAAGTCCGAGTTCTTGCGATGCACGAGCGGCATGAACCCGTTCTTCGCCAGCTCCGCCTCGCGGCGGTCGCTGATCGCGATTTCCGTCGGGCACTTCATGTCGACGCCGCCATCGTCGGTCGGGAAGGTGTGCGTGGGCAGACCCTCGACGGCGCCGCCGGACTCGATGCCGCGGATGCGCGAGCACCAGCCGTACATCTTGAAGGATCGGTTGATGTTCACCGCCATCGCGTACGCGGCGTTCGCCCAGGTGTAGCGGCTGTGATCGGCCGCGCCCGTGTCCTCCTCGAAGTCGAACTCGTCGACCGGGCTCGTCTTGGCGCCGTAGGGCAGGCGCGACAGGAAGCGCGGCATCGCGAGCCCGAGATAGCGCGAGTCCTCCGATTCGCGAAGCGACCGCCAGCCCGCGTACTCCGGCGTGGTGAAGATCTTGGTGAGGTCGCGCGGGTTGGCCAGTTCCTGCCAGCTCTCCATCTGCATGACCGTGGGAGAGGATCCGGCGATGAACGGCGTGTGCGCGGCCGCGGCCACTTTCGACATTTCGCCCAGGAGCTCGACGTCGGGCGGCGTCTGGTCGAAGTAGTAGTCGCCGACGAGACAGCCGAACGGCTCGCCGCCGAACTGGCCGTACTCGGCCTCGTAGATCTTCTTGAAGAGCGGACTCTGATCCCAGGCGGTCCCCTTGTAGCGCTTGAGCGTCTTGCCCAGGTCCGCCTTGCTGATGTTCATGAAGCGGATCTTGAGCATCTCGTCGGTCTCGGTGTTGTTGACGAGGTAACTCAGGCCGCGCCAGGCGCCTTCGAGCTTCTGGAAGTCGGGGTGATGCAGGATCAGGTTGATCTGTTCGGTCAGCTTCTTATCGAGCTGCGCGATCATCGCCTCGATCGACTTGACGACGTCGTTGCCGATCAGTTTGGTCTGCGAGAGCGCCTGCTCCGCGAGGGTGCGGACGGCGCGCTCGACGGCCTCCTTGGCCTCGTCGGTCTTCGGCTTGAATTCTTTTCTCAGCAGCGAATCGAATTCCGTTGCTTCAACGGTTCCGGCTTCTGCCTGGGCGTCCTGTTGGGATTTGGGGTCAGCCATGACTGTTCTCCGCTCGGCGATTCACGCGATTTACGAGGACGGCTCTTCCGACGGATTCTTCGTCGTGGCAAGCGTCTGCAGCAGCGCGGGATCCCGCAGAAGTTTGCTGACGAGGTCCTCGGCCCCGGTCTTGCCGTCCATGTAGGTGATGAGATTCGCGAGCTGTTCCCTGGCTTCCAACAGTTTGTTCAAGGCATCGACTTTCCGCGCCACGGCCGCGGGCGAAAAATCGTCCATGTTCTCGAACGTCAGTTCGACGTTGATGTTGCCTTCTCCGGTTAGTGTGTTGGGGACCGAAAACGTTGCACGCGGTTTGAGCGCTTTCATCCGGCTGTCGAAGTTGTCGATGTCGATGTCGAGGAACTTCCGATCGGCCACCGGGGCCAGCGGCTCCGCCGGCTTGCCGGACAAGTCGGCCAGGACACCCATGACGAACGGCAGCTGAATCTTCTTCTCTGCCCCATAGAGCTCGACGTCGTACTCGATCTGCACGCGAGGCGCGCGGTTCCGCGCGATGAATTTCTGACTGCTCGATTTGGCCACGACACTACCTCCTGGCGAAACGTTCCGCTATTCGTCCTTCAACCCACCTGCGTGCCGTGCCTGCGCCACGGCATCCGGTGCTATATCAGCGAGCACTTCGAGAAAATCTTTCGAGACCAGCCGCTTGGCGCGCTCCAGGAACATCGGAATCGGGCTCGACGGCTCGGTGCGCTTGAAAAAGAGCGCCACCGCATCGAGCGCGCGAATCGCGTCCTGGCGTGATTTGACGCTGCCCGGAACCGACACGCCGCCTTCGGCGGCCTCGCCGCCCTCTTCGCCGCCCGCCGGCATCCCTGCGCTGTCTGGATGCGCGCCAATCTGCACGCGCAGGGCCTGTCCCATACGCGCCAACAGCGCCGCAACCGGCTCGAACCCCGGCAACGCGTCGGAGCCGGCGGATTCGCGCATGAGGGTATCAATCTTGTTCAACGAGGCCACGGCCCCGACTACGCTCTCGAGCAGCTGCGTGAGATCCGCGACCGGCATCGAGGCAAAGGCTTCGTGGATCTGCGCTTCGTCGGCCGGCGTGTCGCCTTCCGACGGAGCCAGCTGGTTCGAGGCGATGTCGAGGTCGCGCAGACTGAACGTGCCGTGCTGGCGGCTGCGCACCAGCGGCGTGCGGCGAAGCGCGTCGATGATCGCCATCGGATCGGCAAAACAACTCAAGGCGTTCCGCCGCAGGATGGCGTCCTCGTCGACGAGCGGGTAGGTCTGGCTCCAGTACATCTCCAACCATTTGGAGGCCACGTTCAGCGTTTCGGCAAACGCCTGGAGGCCGTCCGTTCTCAGTACCGCGGTGCCAAGATATGCGAGAAGGCGCAGATCCTTACTTTTGGCCAGCGCGTCGAGGGACTTGTCACGAATCTGAATCCATTCCGGCGACTCGACTGGTTTTGGAATTCGCTTTTCGTCCGGCTCAGGCGGCGCGTCCAACGGTCTCGACTGGCCAAACAGCCGGAACGTATCGAACGAGGCGAGCAGTTCGGTGTCCTCGAGGCTTTCCCCGCAGGGTTTGTCCTCCGTGATTGGTTGGAGCAGCTGCGGGCTCTCCCATCGGACACTCATTACGGACGACCTCTACGCAAGGGTAGGATGCGTTCGGCAACCCCCTTTGATATGCGCTCTAAGCCTAAGAAGGCGAGGAGCCGCATTCTACCTATGTCTGTCGAAAGTCCCAAGCGGAAAGCACGGCCGCAGCGACTCACACCGTATCGGCAAACGCCTCCGCGATCAGCACGGTCACGTTGTCCGGCGCTCCCGCAGCCAGCGTTGCACTGATGAGCTGCTGGACAACCGTGCCGATCTCCGCCTTCTCCATCAATGCTTCAATCTGAGACTCGGGCACCGTCCGGGTCAGGCCGTCCGAGCAGAGGAGAAATCGATCGCCGGCCCTCGCCTTTTCCCGCAGCAGGTCCAGCACCAGGACCGGCTGCACACCCACCGCGCGCGTGATCGCGTTGGACGTTTCCTGCTTTCCCTGTCCTCCGAGTCCCAACGGATCGTCCGCGCTGTGATCCCTCGTTAAACGCTCGAGCTTTCCGGGACGCCAGCGATAGACACGGCTGTCTCCGGCCCACAGGACCGCGAGGTTCGCGCCTCTGACCAGCAGTGCGACCACGGTGCTCGCGCTGCGATCCGCCAACGTGTTGTGAGGACCCGAACGAAGCAGATAGTCGTTCACCGACTGGAGCCGTTGCCGCGCCGACTCGATGGTTCCTTCGAACGTCGAGTCCGGAACCAGTTCCGCGAGCGCATCGCAGACCATGCGGCTGGCCACCTCGCCGTCGCGGTGTCCGCCCAGTCCGTCGGCGACGGCCCAGATGCCGACCTCCGATCGTTCCAGGAACGAATCCTCATTGATCTTGCGCACCAGTCCGACGTCGCTGGCGGCGGCCGACCGGAACCCGACCGGCGCGGGGTTCTCGACGCGCAGTTCCAGCGTCGCGCCCGTATCCACACGGGCTGCCACGGATCCCCAGCCGGATTGCGACCATTGGCCGTCGAGCAGCGCGACGAACGTGCGCGGATGCGGCAGGCCTTTCGACACCAGGCAACTCGGTTCGACGGGCGACGATCCTTCGGTCCACCAGAGCATCAACGGCTCGTACAGGGTGGACAGCCGCTGCGACAACAACTGCGCGAACGTCGGCGCAATGTCAGCTGTGGATCCGATCGGCATCTGCCAGAGTTGTGAGCCGTCGTTGAGCACGGCTGCCGCGGCCGGATCGAGCACGACCCTCGGCGGCAGGATCGATTCGAGCGACTCGCCCAGCATGATGACCTGGGCATCGAACGCCTCGAAGTCGATCTCGTCGGTCGCCAGCGTCTCGATGATCAGGCGCTCGGCGCTGTCGAAGAACGCGGCCGAGGCCGTGGCCGCGATGATCGGATTGACCTCGGCAGGCAGTCTGGCGACGAGCGTGAGCGGAAAATAGCGGCCGACGCGATCGACGCTCGGAACCATCAGGCCGATGACGGGGTCCGGGCCGCAGGTCCCCGCCGCGCAGATGAACCGCCAGGCCGGGCTCGTGAGGTACAGATCGAGCCATCGCTCGCCGAGCGCGGTGTGGCTCGCCTGCAGGCACTCACGAAGCCAGCTGTCCCATCCGTCGACGAATGCATCCGGAACCCGCCGGCGCAGAAAATCGCCGTGACTGGGAAGTTTCCCGAACAGTCCTACGTCCACCGGTCGACCCTCGCCGTCGGATCGTCGATTGGCGCGAGCCGCGCCCGCGCGATCACGCTCCGCATGCAAATTGCCGCCATCCGCGCGCGACGAAGGGGTTGCCCTTTCCAGCGGGCGCTTCAATCGTCAGCACGGCGCGATGGTACTGGTTCTGAAGGCTGAGGACCGACAACCCATCAACTTCGGGTTGCGGCGCCATCGCCTTGTCGATCATGCGGAACCAGGCCCACGGCCCTTCGAATTCAAATCCCTGCTGGGGCGCGCCGACACGATCCTCGAATGTCGCGAAGGCGACGCCCGCCTTCTTCGGCCCTGGCCAGGTCGCGGGGCCTCCGCCTTCTGCCCCGGGCTTCACGTCGAACGTCTGGCCGTCGATGTCGACATAGAGGCGCGTCGCCGACGCATCGAGCTTGGACAGCCGGATTCGGAATTCGAGCTCGGGAGACTTCGAGCCTGGACCGAAAAACATCTCCCTGATGCGGCCGACCCGTTCGAATTGCGCGAGCATGCCGGGCGACGAGGCGACGGAATCCGGCCGCCAGGTCCACGGGCGCTGCGAGGTGTCGACCAGCTTGTCGAGCCTCTCCGCGAAGAACTTGTCGTAGAGGCCGCCGGGGCCGAACACGGACGAGAAGTCGGCCAGAGGAATGTCGCCGCCGTCGCCGAACGGATACCGCCCATCCACCCGCACGCGGCATTCGCTGACGACTTCTTCCTGATAGAGCTTCTCCAGTTCCCGGGTCGCGTCCGAGCTGATGCTGCCGACGACGTTCTGCGCCATCTGACCGACGAGCGTGTTCACCGGCGACGGCAGGTTCACGGCATCCTGCCGAAGCGCCTGGCGCAGGTCGCGCAGGACCGGGTCCGAGAGCGCCTTCAGCGGATTGGTGCCGCCGACCTGCGGGCCCAGGGTGACCAGCTGATCGCGAATCTTGCGAATCTGCTCGAACGTCGCATCGATCGGCGCAGGCGCACCGGCCATGTAGCGATGGATCGGCTCGAAATGCTGCGTGATGACCGTGCCGGGCGCGAGGCCGGACGTGCCGGAGATCTTCTTCTGCGCCGAGTAGAAGATGTCGTCTGCGCTCTTTTTGATCCGCGAACCGACCGAAGCCAGTCCGCCTCCAGCGGTGTCCGCCGCCGCGGTCACGAGGGACGTCTGCTCCTGCACGGTCTTCAGGAGCCCTCGCAGCGGCGAGCTGGGTGCAACGATGATCGTCAGCTCGTCGGAGTATTGCTGCACGGTGGAGAACTGGACGATCTCGAGATCGTTCAACAGATCGTCCCAATACTTGATGTATTCGCGTTCGTAGATTTCGGTGACCTGCGACGTGAGCTTCGGCCAGCTGGCCGCGGACATGGCGCCCGGTCCCCAGACCCACGTCTCCTCGGCGAATTGCTTGACCAGCGGCGCCATACCGGTCCCGGTGGTGTCGTTGAACACCGCCTTGGTATAGAAGCTCGGCACCGGCTCCGAGAGCTTGCGCCCGCTCTTGCGCCTGAGCACCTTCTCGATGCCCGAGCCGGCGATCACGTCCAGCTGCAGCCCACGCTTCCCATCGTCGCTCGCAGAGCGGCGCAGCTGATCGAACATCATCTGCGGAATGGACGCTCGCAAGATGGTGCTCCGAGCCTGCGCGACGAGCGCCGGGTCCAGGGCGATCGGACGCAACGTGTCGCTATCGGCGAGCAGGCTCTGGAAGTGGTTCGACAGCGACGTGCCTGCTCCCGGCGTGGCGTCGGGCATCTTCCACTCGAGGTCCGCCAGATACTGGAGGTGTTTCTTGTCGAGATGCTTCGGCTCGCCGAGCATGATGTACGCCTTGAGGTAGACGTACAGTTTTTCAGGCTCGGCCGCGTAGCCGACCAGATGCTGTTTGACGCGCGCCGCGAACCGCGGCAGCACGATGCCATCGAGCTCGCGGAGATACGCGTCGCGCGCGGCGTTGCCGATCGAGTTGCCCTGGTAGAGCCCCCAGCGCATGCCCCACGGCGTCGAGTCGCGGTATCGATTCGCCGAGTCCGACACCGCGCGGACGGCGTTGAGCTGCGGCAGCAACACCTCGAGCGATGCCCGGGGCAGTGCGGGCGTGGCGCGTTTCAGGGTGGCCAGCTCCGCCGACACTTCGGCCAGATAATCGCGATTGTTCGCGTAGCTCACCCACAACGCGACCAGACTCACGACCAGGAACAGCAGAACGGCAGCATACGCCGCGAGCTGCCACACCATCGTGCGCATCTCGAGGCGGCGGTTGACGCCGGCGAGTCCCGATTCGCCGATGACGACCTGCTTGAGCAGCCGCTCCATGAAGAACGCCTTGCCGCGGCCGGGTGCCGGCGCAACGGCGTCGGCGGCGACACCGAATCGGCGGCCGATCGAGCCCAGGAGACGGTCGATCTGCGTGCCATCCTGCGTGCCGCTGGTCAGGTACACGCCGCGGAGCAGGATCTGCTGATTGAAAGACGACGACGAGAAGAGGTCGCTGACGAATTGTGTGAGCGGCTCCCGCAGCGCGGCCATCTGCTGCGGAAACGCGAAGATGCTGGCGCGCCGCCTGGGTCCCCGCTCCTCTTCCACGCGCGCGAACACGCGTTCGTTCAGACGGCCGATCAGCGCGTCGTACTCCTGCGGGAACGTGTCGGCGGCATCGCCGTTCTGGGATTGCTCGTACGGGAACGTCACGCCCCACACCTGGGCGCGCTCGTCCTGCGTCAGGTTGTCGAAGTACTCGCTGAAGCCGGCCACCATGTCGCACTTGGTGACCATCAGGTACACGGGCAGCTGGATCTGCAGCTCGCGCGTCAGCTCGGTCAACCGACGGCGGGCTGCGTCG
Organism: Vicinamibacterales bacterium; assembly: GCA_035693505.1. Classification (GTDB taxonomy): domain Bacteria; phylum Acidobacteriota; class Vicinamibacteria; order Vicinamibacterales; family CAVVIG01; genus CAVQFC01. Next base: position 6,098 of record DASSGK010000502.1, on the reverse strand, counting down.
ACGTGCGCCTCGCGCCCGGCGTCACCCTGCGTGAGCAGATCCTGCGTGCTGATCGTGAGAATGATGCCGTTGATCGGACGACGGAGGCGGTACTTGGTGAGGAGGGCGAGGAACTCGCGCCACCCTTCGCTGTCCGACGAGGCGTCGGAATCCTGGGTGGTGTAGCGTCCGGCCGTATCCAGAAAGATGGCTTCGTCGGTGAACCACCAGTCGCAGTTGCGCGTGCCGCCGACTCCCCGGACCGCGGCCTTGCTGCCGCGCTGATCGGCCGGAAACTTCAGCCCCGAGTTGACGAGCGCGGTGGTCTTGCCGGAACCCGGCGCGCCGATGAAGACGTACCACGGCAGGTCGTAGAGGCTGTGTCCAGGTTTCTTGCCCTTGGTGAGCGCGCCGATCGCTTCCTCGAAGCGTTCGCGAAGCTTCGTCGCCTCGGGAGATGGGCGCTCCTTCTCCTTCTGCGTCGCGGCGATGACCGCGCCAACCAGCTTCTCGCTGGCCCGGCTGGCGCGCAGCCGCCGGACGATGGCCGACATCACCCAGAACCCGATGACCAGGGCGATCGCAATCAGCCGCGAGAACTCGGATTCGAGCGGGTGGTAGCTGCCGAACGCAAAGTACGGCCCCGCGTACCAAATGAACACCGCGATCAGCAGGAAGCCGATCAGCAGGACGAATGCGCGACTCTTGAAAAATGCGAACACGGGAGTATCAACCGCCCCCTACGTCATTCACGCACTTGAATAATCTCGACACGGCGATTGCGCGCGCGATTCTCCGGATCCGACTCGGGCTTGTATCGGGGTTCCGACGAGCCGACGCCATTCCACTGCAGCCTGGCGCGATTGTCGATGTGCTCCTGCATCAGGGCGACGACGCTCACGGCCCGTTCGCGGGAGAGCTCGAAGTTGTCCTTGAATCTGAGCGATTTGATGCGTTGATCGTCGGTGTGCCCAACCACCAGCACCCGCCCCGGCACCTTGTTGAGCGCCAGGGTGAGCCGTTCAATCGCGCTGTTGTAGGCCGGGTTCACGGACGCACTGCCCGTCGGGAAGAGATCGCCCGCGAGCAACGTCACGCGCGTGCGGTTGCCCGTTTCCTCCACGCTCAAGAGACCCGCTTTCTCGTCACTCGCCAGTAGCTGTTTGAGCGTCGGACCACGTGCGGGAACCGGCTGCGGCGCCGCGGAGAATTCCTCCAGCCCCACCTTTGCCAGGTCCGCGTGGACAGGATCGGCCAGGTTGGCCAGGCTCGCGTAGAACCCGGTGAACGCGATCGCGAGAATGGCGAGGGCCGCCGCGCCAACGAGCCACCACGGCACGTGGCGCATCAGTGGATTGCGGCGATCCTCCAGGCCGCGCCAATGCAGCGACAAGCCTGGCGCCGCCTGGCCGCGATACTCGCGGATCTTGCGATAGAGATCGTGCTGCACCTGCTGGAGGTGCTCCTGGCCACGCTCCTGGATCTGATACTTGCCCGCGAAGCCGAACGCGATCCCGAGGTACTGCAGTTCCATGAGATCGATATAGCGAGGCGTGTCCTGCGAGATCCGATCGAGCATGTCGAAGAATTTCTCTCCGCCCCAGGCTTCACGATGGAGTTGCACGAGCAGCGGATGCTGCGCCCACTCGCTCTGGTTGCCCCACGGCGTGGAGAGCACTGCCTCGTCGAGACCGGCGCAGAGCGTGTAGCGCGCCGACAGGACGACCTCGCTCGGCACGCCGGCGGCCCGCGCCTGCTCCTCGAAACGCCGGATCTCCTCCATGGCGTGACGCCGCAGACCCGCGACGTCCATCGACAGGGTCTCTCGCATCTGGGCCGCGAGCAGCAGCAGCGGGCTGGCCGCCTGGACCAGCGGGTTCAGCCCGATCCCGAGCGTCGCGCGCATCGAGTCGGAGATCGGCGCCGCGTCGCTCAACCCCGGAGAAGGTTCGTGGACGCGAACGGGATCGACGAAGGTGCGCCGCCCGCCGCCGGGGCGCGGCCGGACCCTGGTCGCGTCTGGCTGCAGGAAGGGATCGTCGCTATTGGCCATGCGTCAACCCCGCGTCACCCGCGAATCGCCCAGAACTCCAGCGCCAAACCCGGGAATTCGCCCGCCACGTGCATGGCGATACCGCCCGAGTCCTTGAGCTGATCCCACATCGCGTCGCTCTGATCGAGCTCGAAGTACGCGAAGCCTGCGTGGTAAGGGATTTGTCTCGGCGCGACCGGTACGGCGCTGACCGGCACGCCCGGCAGCTGCAGCCGCACCAGGTCGCCGATCTTTTCCGCCGGACCGATCTTCAACTGCGTCGGAAACCGGCGGCGCAATTCTTCCGACGGCAGATCGGCCCGGGCCGCCAGGATGAACACGGCGCTGCCGTAGAGCGACCGATCGTTGACGATCGCGACGCTGATACCGAACCGCCGCGGTTCGATCGGAATCGAGATAGCGCTTTGGACCAGCACCTTGCTCAACGATTCTCGCAACGCGAGAATCACCGGCTCGAACGACTCCCGCAGGCGCTCGTGACGATAGATGGGCAACTTCGGCGGCCGCTTCGAGGTGGCGGTGAACGTGGCGAGCTCCCCCGCCGCCGAGACCAGCACCTGAAAGAGCTTCTCGGGGTGCAGATCGCCTTGCGCCGCATAGTGCGCCATCAACGGCTCGTACTTGTTGACCGCCTGCAGCATGAGAAAGTCGGCGAACTCGGCCGCGGCTCCCCGCCCCGTCGCTGCGACGCGTCCGGCAAGCGCTTCACCTCGCTGATGAAGAAGGCCCAACAGCTCGCTGGTGAACGCGGCAAGCCGTCCCGCCGCTCTCGAGTGCATGACCGTCGGGATGAAGTTTTCGTTGAGGACCACTTGCCTGTCCGCGCGGCATTCGACGATGTGCGCGAGCGGGATGCAGGCGTAGGCTTGTGTGACCTCGTTGGCCAGCAGAAGCCGCGTCCGCAGCGTGCCGACTTCGAGCACCGCCGGATCGCCGCTGTTGGACGTATCGTTGCGAGCCTGCAGTTCCTTCACTTCGTGACGGACCAGTTCGTCGGCGCCCGCCTCGCGATCGACTTCCAGTTCACCGGAGCGGCGCAGCGGGACCGCCAGATAGAGCAGCTGATCGCGCACATCGGTGCCAACGTCCAGCGGCTTGGGCAACGGATCGTCGTCGGGCATCCGGAAAGGTGTGCCGTCGGGAAAAACGCCGGCGACCCGGCGCAGCGCCACCTTGCCGATGCTCAGAAGGTCAGGTTCGAATTCGATTTCCGTAAAGCCCCAGCTGTGCGGGACCAGCGCCTGACACCGCGCTTCGACGTAGCGCTCGATGTAGCGCTCCTGCTGCTGGAAATGTTGAGGCAGGAGGAACAGCCCGTCCGACCAGATGACGCGGTTACGCGAAGACATGTGAACCGGACGCGACGACAACGCGCGTCATCGACAAAAGAAGGGCACGATCGGCTGCAGAAGCCGGACGGCCGTCGCGGTCGGGCTGCATGGGACACTCAATCTATAACGAATCATCGCATTCGTCCACGCAGGAGCGGCGCTCGGGCACGCGTCCCGAGACATCCGATCGTCGATATTCACGAGGGAAATTCAGTCTGTGATCAGGTCTCGGGCGGTTTGGGCGGCGTCTGACCGCCGGCGGCACCGCGCTCTTGCGACTTGAGCGCTCTCAGTTGATCTTCATAGGCACGCGCGAACTCCTCGCCGAACAGCCGCCGGAACGTGGCCTCCGGATCTTTCGCGGCCTGCTGCTGGCGTTCGCGATAGGAATCCCAGTACCGAAGCTTTGCAGGGACGAGCCCCTTGGCCAGCTGGCGATCGAACTCCTCCTGCAGGCGATCGGGATCGAACTCCTCGAGCATCGCCTCGAACGCCGTACGCATGCCGGCGAGCATGGCGATCTGATGGTTGCGCAAATCCGAGAAGGCGTCCTCGAACGCCTCCACGGGTGACATGTACGCCGCGTTGCGCTTCAACAGCAGGTTGTGGAGCGCATCGTCGACGTTCGCGGAGAACTTCAGCGGGTTGTTGTCGATGCGCCTGACCCGCGTGCCCTGCATCCGGAACTCGTCCTTGATCTGCTGACGCGAACGCATGACGTCCATCACGCCGGAGACGACGACGCGGAGGATCCGGCCGAACTCGCGCGCCACTTCGGGCGTGACGCTGGCGGGATCGAGCCCTGCCCCGCTGAGCACGGCGCCGAAGTCGAGCGAGACAGGGGATTCCTCCCTGGCCGCAACCGGTGCCGCCGGTCGTTCGCGTGCGAACACCGGGATTTCGGCCACGCGCGGCTCGTCGATCGGTGGCGCGATCGGAATCGGTGGTTCGATCGGAGTCGGCGGCGCAACCGGAATGGGCGCCGCAACCGGAATTGGAGCCGGCGGCGGAGGCGGCGGCAGTGGGGGCGGCGGCGGAGGAGCGGGCCGCTCCTCCGGTGCCCGGTACGCGGGTCGCGGCCGTGCCGGCGGCGCTGGTGGCGCAAGAGCGGGCATCCCGTCGTCTGGCGCGAGCGGATCGTAGTCCTCGGGGATCGCGTTCGGATCGGCGTTCGATCCAAACGAGGGCTCAGGGACAACGGCCGGAGGCTGGTAGTGCTGCTCGAGCAGTGAGGCGCGATCGAGATCGCGGGCCTTCGGCACGTTGCGCTGCGGGGCGCGCTTGTTGGCGTGCAGGTTCAACAGCTCGAGCGGATCGAGTTCCTGGGCCGAGACGTCGGCATCAGGCAGTTCCAGCGCCGACGCCGCCATCGGCTGCGGCGCGAACGGATCGTCGGTGTCGAACGGATTGCCCGAATCGAAATCCATCGGCGACGATCGGGCCGCCGGCTTTCTCGCCGCCTGCCCCCCGCGATCGTGTTTTTCTCCCGAGATCGACACGCGGATCTCGTACGGCTCGATCATCAGCCGATCGCCGGACTTCAACGCCTGCTCCCGGCCGCGTTCCAGGCGGTTTTTTGTCGAGTTCAGGTAGACGCCGTTCCGGCTTCGATCTTCGATGAAGAACGTGGCGTTGCGATGAGTGACGACGGCGTGGAGTCCGGAGACCTTGGAGTGCGGAAGAACCCAGGAGTTGCTCGACTCCCGCCCGATGGTGCCGCCGCCTTCCTGAAAGGTGTGGCGCAAGACGGCATTCGACGGCGGCGAGGTAACTTCCAGGATCAGGTTCACAGCGACTGTCCTGGCCTCAGTCTACCAAAAGCGAACGGGCCCGGCACCGCGCATCGCGCGTGGATTTGCACACGGCTTCAGACGAGATGACGCAGCAACGACCAGATGTACGCCCACCACAAGCGCCACACGCTGACCTTCGAGACGCCCCACCGGCGCTCGAACTCGTGACTCGGAACTTCGACGACGCGGCAGCCGCACTTCAGGGCGCGCATCAGCATCTCCTGCTCGATCGTCGTCAGATTCGACGTGAGGTGAAGTGCGAGCGCGGCGTCGCGGCGCAGCGCGCGAAATCCATTCTGGCTGTCGGTGAGCCGGACCTGCCACCGGTAGTTGATCGCCAGCATGATGAGCTGAGAGCCGATGTAGCGAAGCAGTTGTTCTGCGGTCCCGTGGAGCTCGTCGCTTCCACCGCGCGTGCGCGACGCGATCACCAGTTCGGCTTCGCCGGCACGGATCGGTTCGATGAGCCGTGGAATGTCTCTCGGATCGTGCGAACCGTCGGCATCGATGAACACGAGAATCTCGTGGCGGGCCTCGACGAACGAACGGCGCAGCGCCTCGCCCTTTCCCTTGCCGCCGTCGAGCACGACGCGCGCGCCGGCCGCGGCGGCAATCTCCCGGGTGCGATCGGTGGAATGGCCATCGACGACAAGGATCTCGTCCGCGTGCGGCCGGACCGCCTCGACGATTTCCTCGATCAGGCCTTCTTCGTTCTTCGTCGGAATGACGACGGTCACCCCTGCATCCCGGCCGAGCGCAGGCCACGACACGATCCGTCGTGCCGCGCGGCCGACCTTCGAGCTTCCTGCAGGGATAGTCATTCGTGAGCCCAATCCGGCGGCGGTGCAGTATGCTGGGCGAACCAGCTACTCTCATGTCCGTGCCTCTGCTTGGTCTTGCCGCGGACATCATCGCTGCCAACTTCGATCGGCGCAACCTGCC
>DASSGK010000501.1:0-27892 GCA_035693505.1 Vicinamibacterales bacterium | reverse complement strand
CGGGCTGGCTCAGCACGCGGGAAACGGTGGCGGTCGACACGCCGGCGCGTTTGGCGACCTCGTAGATGTTGGACACGTCTGGTGCCGATCATACCGAAACGGCAGACGTCCGACATTTTCGCTTGCCTGGCCCACCGCCTTCTGTTACCGTCTGAAACCGATTACATAGCCGACGCAATCGGTTTCTCGACCGATCCCCGTCAGCGCCCGGAGCCGTCGCCGTTCAAGGATGTCCGTCTGACCAATGGCAGTGAGGCGGCAGCAATTCGATCCCACTTCTGACAAGAAATTTTCGAACGTTCGACGAGGCGACCGGGGATATGTTGTGAAACGCGTCCGGAGGCGTCGACGTCGCGTATGCTCTCCCGGCGAGGTGACCATGAAGGTGTCGAATGGGTCCCGGCGATTGTTCCCGCCCCGCGCGCCGCGGCCGGCTGGCGCCGCGGCCGCGGTGTTCCTGCTCCTGGCGACCGCTGGTGTGCTGGCGCAGCGCCGCGATTACCCGAATCGTCCTCCCGCCGACCCCGCGTCCGTGGAGCGCGGGAAGGCGCTCTACGGCGTCAACTGTCAGTTCTGCCACGGCGCCGACACCCGAGGCGGAGACAGCGGCCCGAGCCTGCTGCGTTCGGGGATCGTGCTCGACGATCAGCACGGTGAGCTGATCGCACCCGTGGTGCGTGCCGGTCGTACAGGGATGCCCAAGTTCACGCTGACCGACGATCAAATCACCGACATCGCGGCATTCGTCCACAGCTTCCGCGCCGCCGGCTACGACGAGTCCCGGGTCAAGCCGCCGAGCATTGTCGTCGGCGACGCCAAAGCGGGCGAGGCCTTCTTCGGCGCGAAGTGCGGCTCGTGCCATTCGGCGACCGGTGACCTGCGCGGTATCGCCGGCAGGATTACCGACCCGAGGCAGCTGCAGCAGACGTGGCTGCTGCCGGGGAGCGGCGGCGGGCGCGGCGGTCCTGCGCCGGTTCAGGTGAAGCCGACCACCGCCACGGTCACGCTGCCGTCCGGCGAGAAGATCGAAGGCCGGCTCGATCGCATCGATGATTTCGTGGTCGGGCTGACGCTGGCGGACGGCACGCATCGCTCGTTCAACACCAACGGCGACACGCCGAAGGTCGAGATTCACGATCCGTTGCAGCCGCACAAGGATCTGCTGCGTGTCTACGCAGACAGCGACATTCACAACGTGACCGCGTATCTGGTGACATTGAAATGAGCTCGGCTAAAGCCTTCGCGCTCCACCTGTCGGCGTTGTCGCTCGCCTCGGCCGTGCTGCTCGCGCAAAGCGGCGGGCTCAATCCCGCGGACCTGCTCAAGCCGCTGGCCGATTCCTGGCCGAGCTACTCGGGCGACTACACCGGCCGGCGCTACAGTGCGCTGACGCAGGTCAACCAGTCGAACGTGAAAAACCTCACGCTCGCCTTTGCCGCGAAGGTGACCGCCGGTCCCGGCACCGGTACCAACAACCCGAACGGGCCGCAGACCTTCACGGGCGGTGAAGGCGACGGCAGCGTCACGGTCGGCGGCGCGACGCAGGTCAAGGGCGCCGTCCTCTCGGTGAACGGCATCCTCTACGTCACGTCGCCCGACAACGTCTGGGCGCTGGACGCGCACGACGGCAAGGAAATCTGGCACTACTTCTGGAAGACGAAGGGGGGCACGCACATCGGCAACCGCGGCGTCGCGATGTGGGGCAACTATCTCTACTTCGTCACGCCTGACGACTACTTCGTGTCGCTCGACGCGCGCACCGGCAAGGAGCGCTGGCACAAAGAAGCGGCGCCGTTCAGCCAGCAGTACTTCATGACGTCGGCCCCGATGACCGTCGGCAACCACATCATCGTCGGCACCGGGAACGATCTCGATTCACCCGGCTATCTGATGTCGTTCGATCCGGAGACCGGTGAGCAGCAGTGGCGCTTCTACACCGTGCCGATGAATCCGGGCGATCCAGGTCTCGACACGTGGAAGAGCCTCGACGCGGCGCGTCATGGTGGCGGACATCCGTGGCTGCCGGGCGTTTACGATCCCGAATCGCACCTGTATATTTTCGGCACCGGCAACCCGACGCCGGCCTACATGTCGACGCCGCGCGGTGATGGGCTCGACAACCTCTTCACGTGCGCGATCGTCGCCGTGAATGTCGATACCGGGAAGATGGAATGGTATTACCAGACCTCCCCGCACGACACCCACGACTGGGACTCGGCGCAGACGCCGGTGCTGGTCGACGGCGACTTCCGCGGCAGCGGTCCGCGCAAGATGGTGCTGACCGCGAGCCGGAACGGCTACTACTTCACGCTCGATCGCCGCACCGGCGAGCACATGGTCACGAGCACCTTCTCGGATACGGTGAACTGGGCGAAGCCGACGCTGAACGCGAAAGGCCAGCCGGTGCGCAATCCCGCGAAGGACAACCACATCGCCGGTGCCCTCGTGTCGGCGGCCAACGGCGGCTCGACCAACTGGCCGCCGCCGGCCTACAGCCCGGACACGGGTCTGCTGTACGTGCCTACATCGGAGACCTACGCGATGTACTACCTGACCGAAACCGATCCGCGAGGCGCGATGGGGCTCGGCGGCAAGGACGAGATCGGCGTCGGCACGATGGGCAGCTTCATCAGCGCCATCGACTACAAGACGGGCAAGACGGTGTGGAAGCACAAGTTCCGCTCCGCCGGAAATCCGCGCGGCGCTCCGGGTCTGCTGACCACTGCGGGGAAGCTGCTCTTCGGCGGAGACGTCTCGGGCAACTTCGTCGCGTTCGATCCGGCCAACGGGAAGCCGTTGTGGCATTCGCAGATCGGCCAGGTCACGAATGCGCCCGAAACCTACATGGTGGATGGACGCCAGCACATTCTCGTCGCCGCGGGCGACACGCTGTATTCGTTCGCGCTGTACCAGTAGCGCGAGGGCTTTAGCCGAGCGAGGGGTGACTATGCTGACACGACGAGAGTTCGGAAAGCTTGCGATCGCGGCGGGTATGGTCCGGCTAAACGCAGACACCATCGTCGAAGCTGCGGCCGTCGACGGCGTCCATCTCGGCGTCCAAACGTACAGTTTCCGCGATCTGCCGCGTCCTGCCGGCGCAGCCGATTCGGTCGACGTCGTGATCAAGGCGATGAAAGAAGCCGGTGTGAGCGAGTGCGAGCTGTTCGCACCGCAACTCGAACCGCAGTCCCCGCAGGGGGCCCGCGGTCAGCGCGGCGGACCGCCCTCGCCGGAGGCGGTCAAGGCACGCGAGGATCTGCGCAAGTGGCGGCTGGAGACGCCGCTCGATCACTTCACGAACGCGAAGAAGAAATTCGATGCGGCCGGCATCACGATCACGGCGTACTGCTACAACATGAACGACAGCTTCACGGACGCCGAGATCGATCGCGGCTTCGAGATGACGAAAGCGCTCGGCACGTCGGTCATGACGACGTCGACGCAGATGACGGTGGCCAAACGCATCGCGCCGCTGGCCGACAAGCATAAGATCCTGGTCGGGCTGCACGGGCACTCGAACATCAGCGATCCGAATGAGTTCGCCACACCGGAGAGTTTTGCCGCGGCGATGAAGATGTCGAAGTACTTCAAGGTCAATCTCGACATCGGCCATTTCACCGCCGCCAACTACGACGCGGTGGCCTACATTCGCGAACACCACGCCGACATCACCAACCTGCATTTGAAGGACCGCAAGAAGAACCAGGGCGACAACCTGCCGTGGGGGCAGGGGGAGACGCCGATCCGCGAAGTGCTGCAGCTGCTGAAAAAAGAGAAGTGGCCGATTCCCGCGGACGTCGAGTACGAGTACCGTGGCACGGGGACGTCCCCACAAGAGGTGAAAAAGTGCATCGAGTTCGCGAAGCAGGCGCTCGCCTGATCGCATGAAGCGCATTGGTATGGGCCTGGTCGGCCCCGGCTTCGTCGGCGCGCACCACATCGACGCGGTGCGGCGCCTCGGTTTCGTCGACGTCGTCGCCGTCGCCGCGAGCAGCGACGCGTCGGCGCGGCGAAAGGCGGACGCGCTCGGCGTACCGAAGGCGTACGGCAGCTTCGAGGCGCTCGTCGCCGATCCCGACGTTCACGTCGTGCACAACACGACGCCCAACTACCTGCACGTGCCCGTCATCCTGGCCGCGCTCGCTCGCGGCAAGCACGTGATCTCGGACAAACCGCTCGCGATGACCTCCGCTGATGCGCGGCAGCTGCTCGACGCCGCGAACCGCGCCGGCGTCGTGCACGCGGTCACGTTCAATTACCGCGGCAACCCGCTGGTCCAGCAGGCGCGCGAAATGATCGCCGGCGGCGAGCTTGGCCCCGTGCACTTCGTTCACGGCGCGTATCTCCAGGACTGGCTGCTCGAATCGACCGACTTCTCGTGGCGCCTCGAGCCGGAAAAAGGTGGCGCGAGCTCCGCGGTCGGCGACATCGGTTCGCATTGGTGCGATCTGGTGCAGCACGTCACGGGCAAGCGGATTGTCGAAGTCCTCGCGGATCTCACGACCGTCGTCGGGACCCGGCTGAAGCCGTCGGGGTCCACCGAAGCCTTTGCCAAAAGCGGAGACGCGGCGCGCGAAGAGGTTCAGATCAGCAGCGAGGATCTGGCCTCCATCCTGGTGCGCTTCGACGATGGCGCGAAGGGCTGCGTGTCGGTGGGACAGGTGTGCGCCGGTCACAAGAACGGGTTGTGGTTCGAAGTCAACGGACGCCAGGCTTCTCTCCGCTGGCTGCAGGAACGGCAGAACGAGCTGTGGATCGGGCGCCGCGACTCGGCGAACGCGGTGCTCGCCAAGGATCCGTCGCTGCTCGGACCGGTGGCGCGCGGGTACGCGCACCTGCCGGGCGGGCACCAGGAAGCCTGGGCCGACGCCTTCTGCAACGTGATGCGTGACATTTATGACGTCATCGCCGGCAGACGGCCCGCTCATCCGCGCCCTCCTGCGTTCGCGACGTTCGAAGACGGGTATCATTCTGCGTGCGTCGTCGACGCCGTCCTCGAGAGCCATCGCCGCGGTGCGGTGTGGACCCGAGTCGGCGCGGCCGTGTCGAAGGCAACGGCGTAGATGTCTGAGCCTGTCGTTTCTGCTGCTGCACGCCCGGTCCCGGCGGACCCGGCGTGTCCGAGGTTTCGATGAAACTTGGTGTGTTCACGCCCGTGTTCGGCACGTTGAAACTGGACGAGGTCCTGGTGAAGGTGCGCAGCCTGGAGCACGTGCAGGCGCTCGAGCTCGGCACCGGCGGCTGGCCGGGCAGCGATCACATCGACCTCTCCGCACTGCTCGACAAGAAGCCCTGTGTGGCCGAGTATCGCCAGAAGATTGCGGATGCCGGCCTCAGCATCAGCGCCTTGTCCTGTCACTCGAATCCACTGCACCCGGATGCGGCAACCGCTCGCGCGGCCGATGACGTGTTTCGCAAGTCGGTCCGCCTCGCGGAGCAGCTCGAAGTGCCGGTGGTCGTCACCTTCTCCGGCTGTCCGGGAGACTCGGATGGTGCCACGCGGCCGAATTGGGTGACCGCGCCGTGGCCGCCTGAGTTCCTCGACATCCTCGACTGGCAGTGGGAGAAGAAGGCGATCCCGTACTGGCAGGACGCCGCCCAGTTCGCCGGCGACCATGGCGTGAAGGTCGCGCTCGAGGCGCACCCGGGTTTCATCGTCTACAACGTCGACAGCGCCCTTCGGCTCCGCAAGGCCGTGGGACCCAATCTGGGCGTCAACTTCGATCCCAGCCACTTGTTCTGGCAGGGCGTCGACGTGCCTGCCGCGATCCGCGCGCTCGGCGATGCCATCTTCCACTTCCACGCGAAGGATGTCGCGATCGATCCGCACAACGTCGCCGTCAACGGCGTCATCGACACCAAGACGTATCGCCGCATGGCGGAGCGCTCGTGGCTGTTCCGCAGCGTCGGATGGGGACACGACGAGCTCGAGTGGAAGCGGATCGTCAGCGCGCTGCGGCTCTCCGGCTACGACTACGTGATGAGCATCGAGCACGAGGACGCCCTCGCATCGGTGGACGAAGGCCTGCAGGCCGCCGTCGACATGCTCTCCCGCGTCATCCTGACCGAACCGCCAGTGCAGGCCTGGTGGACTTAGGAATTAAGAATTGGGAATTTGGAATTAAGAATTAGAACGCGGAACGTCGAACCCAGAACAGAACGTTGAACCAGGCACCCTGAACCCTGAACCCGATGAGCTTTAGATGACCCCGACCGTACGAGTGAAGCTGTCGGCGATGATGTTTCTGCAGTACTTCGTCTGGGGCGCGTGGTACGTAACCATGGGGACGTGGCTCGGGCAGACGCTGCACTTCTCGGGTGAGCAGATCGGTCTGGCGGCCGGCACGACGGCGCTGGCGGCCATGATCTCGCCGTTCTTCGTCGGCATGATCGCCGACCGGTTCATGGCGACCGAGCGGATTCTGGCCGCGCTTCACGTGCTCGGCGGCATCGTGCTGTTCTTCGCGTCGATGCAGACGACGTTCGGCGGCTTCTACGGCGTCCTGCTGGTCTACACGCTCTGCTACATGCCGACACTCGCCCTGAGCAACTCGCTCTCGTTCCGTCAGATGGCCGATCCCGGGCGGGAGTTTCCGCCGATCCGCGTGCTCGGCACGATCGGCTGGATCGTGGCGGGACTCTGCATCGGCACGCTCGCGCTCGAGGCGACGGCGATGCCGCTGCAGATCGCCGGCGGCGCGTCGATTCTGCTCGGCCTGTTCTGCCTCGCGCTGCCGCACACGCCGCCTCTCGAGAAGGCGACCGGCAAGCGTGCCACCTGGAGCGACGTCCTCGGTCTCGACGCGCTGAAGCTGATGCGCGAGCGATCGTTCGCGGTCTTCATCCTCGGTTCGTTCCTGATCTGCATCCCGCTGCAGTTCTACTATGCCTTCGCGAACATGTTCCTCAACGAGATCCACGTCACCAACGCCGCGGGGAAGATGACGCTCGGCCAGATGTCCGAGCTCTTCTTCATGCTGGTGATGCCCTGGTTCTTCCGCCGCCTCGGCGTGAAGTGGATGCTGCTGGTCGGCATGCTCGCCTGGACGGCTCGCTACGCCTTCTTCGCGTACGGCAACAATGCCGACCTCGTGTGGATGCTGTACGCCGGCATCGTGCTGCACGGGATCTGCTACGACTTCTTCTTCGTGACCGGACAGATCTACGTCGACACGAAGGCGCCGGCCGACCTGCGGGCCGCGGCGCAGGGTTTCATCGCCTTCGTCACGCTCGGCGTCGGCATGTTCATCGGATCGTGGGCCTCGGGCCGCGTTGTCGACGCGTTCGTCGCCGGCAGCGGCCACGACTGGAATCGGATCTGGCTCGTGCCGGCCGCGGCGGCGGCGTTCGTACTGGCGCTGTTCGCGGTGTTCTTCCGCTCGAGCGAGGTGCGTCAGGAACCTGCCGGCGTGAGCTGAGCGCTCAGGAAGGCGAGCGCCTGCTGGATGACCGCGCGCGATGCCGGGCTGTCCTGCATGATGTCGAACGCGTGCGGCCCGTCCGCGTGATTCACGAACGTGATCGGCCGATTGAGCGCCACGGCCTTTGCAAGAAATCTTTCAATCGATTCGTTGAGATTCGGAAACTGCTCCTGACCTGCGCGGACGATGAAGAGCGGCACGTCGTCGGGAAGATCGTTCATCGTCTTCCCGGCATTCGGGTTGGTGAACCGGTAACTCTGCGCCGCATCCGCCACGCCCCTCGCGCCGTCCAGGTCGAGCATGTAGCCGTACAGGAGGACCGCGCACTTCAGCAGGTCGCGTCCCCGCATCAAGGCCGATATCGCCAGCGGCACGTTGCCTGAACAGGCCCACAGGCCGATTCGCTGGCTGTCGACGCCAAGCGCCGCCGCGTTCCCGCGCACGTGATCGAGGAGCCCATCGAGATCCTGAGCCGGATCGCGATTCGTATACGAAATGGCGGTCATCCCGCACGCGGCGACGAGCTGACACCACGAGACCGTCATCGCCATGTCCTTGAACTTGCGCCCGAGCATCTTTTCGTAGCCGACGTCATTGTAGCCGGCCACGAACACCACGGCGGGCAGCATCGTCTCCGCGGCGGTGTCCGCGGGATGATAGACGTCCATCGTCAGCGGCCCGCCTTCCGTTGTGCGATAGACGAGATCCCTTTTTACGACGGCGCCTTCCATGCCCGCGATTCTGTAGACGGCGCGCTTCATCGAGAGATGGTCGACCGGCTGATCGCTCATGACGTTCTCCTGTAAATAGAAAAGGCCCTCGAAGAAGGGCCTGAAATACGAAGACCCTTCGCGCGGGAAGGGTCCTGGTCGAATTGGCTTCTGCGGACGGGCGCTGCGCGCCGGCCGGGTGCGAAGCGATGCTATCCGAGCGATGGGGTGTCGAGCAAGTCAGGCCGCAGCGTCGATTTCCTGACCGAACTGCAGCAGGTAGCCGTTGTTGTCGAAGACGGCGAACTCCCGCATGCCGTAGTCGAAGTCCTCCACGGGGTAGCAGACGCGCGCGATGTCCCTGACGCGCGCCCACGCCTCGTCGACATCGTCGCAATGAATGTAGAGCGCGCCGGTCAGCGTCGGCGCCTCGAACGGCATGTGGGCGTTGGGCCACGCGAACATGATCGTCACGTCGTCGCGCCGGACGAACGCGCTGCCCTCGCTGTCAGGGCCGTCGTGCTCGAAGCCCAGCACGTTCACGTAGAAATCCACTGAGCCGCGCACGTCGCGGGTGTAGAGCGTCGGTATCAGCCGGGTGAACTTCATCGAAGCTTCTGCTCCAGGAATGGCCGCGCCGTCGTCCAGTGCAGATCGCCGTAATACTGCGAGGAGCGATCGGGGCTCGGGTACTCGTAGCTGTGCTCGTCTTCCTTATTGTGCACGGCGCTGGTGTTCAGAATCTGATGAGCGAACTCATGCACGGCCACGTGGCCGATTCCGCGGCCGATGGCCTCGACGATGGCCTGACGGGAAGAACCGTCGGGTGCGTACTGGATGGCCTTGAGTGCGACGAGCTCGAAGGACACGGCGCCGGCGCCGCCCATCCATCCAAGCGGCATCGACTCGCCGGCGTTGGGCAGCGGGCCTCGCCGCGGAAGCGAGTCGACGACGCCGACGCGCCAGAAGGCCGAAGGGTCGTCATTCACGCGAATATTCAGCCCGGTGAACGCACGCTCGACTTCGCGTCGAGAAATCGCTTCGATCGATGCGAGCTCGCCGTCCGTCAGCGGTCCACCGAGCCTTGCGGCCGCGTGTGCTGGCAGCGCGAAGGTCTTGTCGCTGTACCAGAAGCCCGCGCTGGGAGTCCGGCGTGCGCAGCCGGCCGCGACGACCATGAGAGCCGCAGCCAGCGCCACGGACACGACGTCCACACGATCGCGCCGGGCTGTCGCGTTTGCGATCTTGCGCACGACACGACCGGGTGCGCCTTTAGAGTGACCAGCCGGCTCGCGGCGCGCGCTCGAGGTACTGATTGGCGGCGGACACGTTGGTGACCCGCATGTTCGCACCGTCGTACTCGATCTTCTTCCCGGCCTTGAGCGCGACGACGCCGAGGAGCATGACCTCGGTCAATCGCGACGCGTACTCGAACGGGCATGACGCGGTCGTCTTGCCCTTCGCCGCGTCCACCCAGTTCATCTCGTGGTTCTCGAACGGAATCCGCGCCAGCTTCTGCGCCGGCTTGCCGAACGACGTGTGCAGCGAGTCGGGGAGCAGTCGTGGATTCCTGCCGTATGTGTCGTGCAGCAGTTTGCCCTTGCTCCCGATGAGGAGCGCGCCGCCGGTCCCGCTCAGCTCCTGGCCCTCACCGAGCTCGACCGGCTTGGGCGGCTTCAGTCCGCCGTCGTACCAGGTCATCTTGACGGGCGGCTGGCCGCTGCGCGCCGGGAATTCGTAGACCGTCATCGTCGCGTTGGGGAAGCTCGCGCCGTTGAACGGCGTCGACAGCGTCTCGATCGTCGTCGGGTACCCGAGCTCGAGCGCCCACATCGAGTGATCCATCAGGTGCGCGCCCATATCGCCGATGGCGCCGCATCCCCAATCGACCCAGCCGCGCCAGTTGAACGGATGGTAGACCGGGTGATACTCGACGTACGGCGCGACGCCGAGGAACAGATCCCACTCGAGCCCTTCAGGTTTTGGGTAGGTGCCGGCCATCGCCGTCGCGAGTCGTGCGTCGAGACCAGGTCCGTTCCAGCGGAAACCGTTTGGCGGCACCGCGCGTGTTTCCGGACGCGGGATCCCCTGCGGCCAGTAGCCGAGCGGACGGTTCGTCCACACGTGGACCTCGCGCACTTCGCCGATCGCGCCCGCCCAGACGTATTCGACCGCCGTCCGCGCATCGTCCCAGGAGTGGCCCTGGTTGCCCATTTGCGTGGCGACGCGTGTGCTCTTCGCCTTGCGCGCCAGCTGGCGCGCTTCCGACACGGACCAGGTGAGCGGCTTTTGCACGTAGACGTGCTTGCCGAGGTCCATCGCAGCGAGCGCGATGGCCGCGTGCATGTGATCGGGCGTCGCGATTACCACGGCCTCGATGTCCTTCTGGCGATCGAGCATCTGCCGGTAGTCCTGATAGCGCGCGGCGCGCGGCAGCTGTTCGTCTTTCAGGCGCTTCATGTGCGCGATGTTGATCGGGATCCGTTCGCGATCGACCGCGGTCAGCGGCGGCTCGGGCCGTCCTTGCGCGTCAAGTCGCGGCGTGGTCCTGTCGAGGCGCTCCTGCTGGCTTTGAATATCGGCGTCGAGCGACGCGAAGCCTTTGTTTGCGTAGTCCCAGTCGACGTCGCAGATCGCGACGACGTTCTCGCTGGCGAGATTGATCAGGTTTGCGCGTCCCTGTCCGCCGACGCCGACGGCGGCCACGTTGAGCAGGTCGCTCGGCGCCGTGAAACCGCGGCCGAGCACGTGGCGCGGGACGATCGTCAGCCCGGCGCCGGCGAGGGCGACGTCGGTTATGAAGCTGCGGCGAGACAGTTTTGTCATCTGTGTCTCCAATTGTCTTGACTGCGACTCCGCCCAATGATATCGGTTACACCCTGAAATTCAAGAGCTTCAACGGCTTAGACCATTTCGACTTGCGTTCGACTCGAGGATAGCACCTGGCGGCGTCGGCGGCGTGACGAGTTAAGAGCGTCTTGCAAGACCCTGAAAGACCGTTCAAGGAGGATGCGCACATGGACCGTCTCGCGACGCGTACGCTCGTTTCTTGTGTGGCGCCGACCGTCGTCATTCTGCTATGCGCCGGTGTCGCGAATGCGCAGGCTGTCAAAGGCGGTCTGCTCGGCAACATCGTCGATCAGTCGGGATTCGCCCTACCCGGCGTCACCGTGACGATTACCGAGGTGAACACCAACATCTCGTACTCGGCCGTGACGAACAACTCCGGCAACTACGTGTTTTCGAACCTCAAGGACGGCAAGTACCGGGTCGCCGCGGAGTTGAGCGGCTTCAAACGCGCCGTGCGCGAGGGAGTCGACGTGCCGGTGAATGCGACACCGCGCGTCGATCTCAAGATGGAGGTCGGCGCCGTCGAAGAATCGGTCAACGTCGTCGGCGAAAGCCCGCTGCTGCAGACCGACCGCGCCGACACCAGCCGCATCATCGAAAGCGTCCATCTGGCGGAAGTGCCGCTCGGCTTCAACCGCAACTTCCAGGGGATGATGATCACCGTGCCGGGCGCCTTGAGGATGCAACGGCCGCACTCTGACTTCTTCAATGCGCAGGACAGCCTGTCGGCGAACGTCAATGGGCAGTCGCGCCTGGCGAACAACGTCCAGATCGAAGGGATCGACGACAACCACCGCACCGGGCTGTTGACCACGCTGATTCCATCGGCCGAAGCGATCGAAACGGTGAACATCAGCACCAGCGCGTACGACGCGGAGTTCGGCCGCGCCGGCGGCGCGATCACGAACGTCACGCTGAAGTCGGGCACGAACGTGCTCAAGGGCAGCGCGTTCGTGTTCGGCAACAACGAAAAGACGAACGCGCCCGGTTATTTCACGCATACGGCGCCGCCGGGAGACTACCTGCAGAGCGGGTTCACGCTCGGCGGGCCGATCCGGCACGACAAGCTGTTCTTTTTCGGCGACTACCAGCACATTCGCGACAACGCGGGGCGGACGACGCGCGCGGTGATTCCGCCGTCGGCGTACCGGATCGGCGACTTCAGCGCCTCTCCGACCAAGATCTACGATCCGCTGACCGGCAATGCCGACGGCACCGGACGCACGCCGTTTCCCAACAACATCATCCCGGCCGATCGCATCAGCCCGATCGCGCGCGCGATTCTCGCCAATCTGCCGCAGCCGAACGTCGCCGCGGCAGCGGGTCAGCCCAATTACCAGGTCGACTATGCGCGGTTGAAAACCACCGATTCGTTCGACACCAAGTTCAACTGGCAGCTCAGTCAGCGCGATCAGCTGTCGGCCCGCCTCAGCTTCCTCCGTCCCAAGCTCGTGGATCCGGCGGAGTTCGGTCCCTTCGGCGGCTCGAAGCAGGGCAGCCCGTCGGGCAACGGCTTCTCCGGAATCGGCACCGACACGACCTACAGCACCGGGCTCAACTACACGCGCTCGTGGAGCAGCACGCTCGTCATGGAAGCACGCGGCGGGATGAACTACTTCCACAACGAGGCGCTGTCGGGGGGCGCCGGCCTGCAGACCGCGCAGGAGGTCGGCATTCGTGGCGCAAATATCGATGACTGGTCGAGCGGCATGACCTCGATCGACATCGGCAACAACATGAGCAGCCCGCTTGTCGGCTTCGCGGCCAGCCTGCCGTGGGATCGATCGGAGCGGACGGTGCAGTTCGCCTCGGTCTTCACGAAGATCAAAGGCAACCACACGATCAAGTTCGGCGAGGATTTTCGTCACACGCGCGACTTCCTCCTGCAGACCCAGGACAACGGCGGGCCTCGCGGACAGTTTCAGTTCAGGGCGCAGCAGACGGCGATCCCGAGCGACGCCGCGGCGACGGCCGGTTTTGCCAACGGCTTCGCGTCGTTCCTGCTCGACGTCCCCTCCCTCGTGCAGCGCGATCTGAAGGTCACCGATCCCGGCGTCCGCTTCTGGGCATTCTTCACCTTCATCCAGGACAAGTGGGCCGTCACGCCGAAGCTGACCGTGGATCTCGGTCTACGCCACGAGTACTACACGCCGTTCATCGGCCTGGCCGATCAAGGCGGTCTGGCGAACTACGATCCGGCGACCAATACGCTGCAGGTGGCCGGCTACGGCGCCGTGGGCGAGAGCGTCGGCGTGGAGAGATACCTGAAGAACTTCGGTCCGCGCGCCGGCGCATCCTACCGCCTGGACGACAAGACGGTGCTGCGTGGCGGCTACGGGGTCAGCACGCTGCCCTTCCCCGACAATTCCTACGTCTACAACTATCCGGTGAAGCAGAACAACGTCTTCAACCCGGCCAACAACTTCGCCCCGGCCGGATCGATGAAGGCCGGTTTCCCCGATCCGACGTTCGTCCAGATTCCGGCGAACGGGATCATCGACGCGAGCCCGGCGGTGCTCCGCAACGCGAGCTACTTCCACGTCCAGCCCGACATGCACGAAGGATCGCTCCACTCGTTCAACGTGGCGTTCCAGCGTGAGCTGCCTGCCCGTTTCACCCTCGACCTCGCCTACGTCGGCAACCGCGGCCATGATACGCAGACGCAATTCAACGAAAACGCGGCGACCGTCGTCGGTCAGCCGGGGAACAATGGCCGGCCGTTGTTCCTGCCGTTTGGCAAGTCGGCGGACGTGACGACCTGGATCGGCACCAACACCGAGTACAACTCGCTGCAGGCGAAGCTCGATCGGCGTTTTTCCGGCGGCCTCCTCCTGACGTCGTCGTACACGTTGGGGCGCGGATGGAGCTATGTGAACGGCGACAGCAACAGCGTCATCGCCACGCCTGCCGACATCCAGCGGAGCTGGGCGCGAACCGATCAGGATCGCCTCCACAGCCTCGTGGAGAGCTTTCTGTATCAGCTGCCGTTCGGGCCCGATCGGACATGGCTTCGCGACGGTCTCCTGAGCCAGGTGCTCGGCGGCTGGCAGTTGAGCGGCATCTTTACGTTCCAGTCAGGTTCGCCGATCAACATCATGATGTCGAACGCGACGCTGAACGCCCCGGGCAATACCCAGCGCCCCGATGTCAGCGGCACGCCTGCGGTGCCCGGCGGGATCGGGCCGGGCATTCAGTGGTTCGACACGTCGGCCTTCTCGTCGCCGGCGGCGAACACATTCGGGAACGCGCCGAGAAACGGCGTGCTCGATGGGCCGCGGTACGTCAACCTGGATGCCACCATCGCGAAGCTGTTCACGATCGGGCGGACGAAGGGGGAATTCCGCGTCGACGCCTTCAACGCCACGAACACGCCGCATTTCAGCAACCCGAATGCGACGTACCTGGGTGCCGCGTTCGGTCAGATCACCAGCACGGTGGCCGGCAGCGAACGCACGCTGCGTTTCGGGTTCAGGCTGATGTTCTGATATCGGAACGGCGGGGGCTCCTCTTTCCGAAGCGCTGAAAGCTGGAAGACGCCGAATTCAGCTTTCAGCGAAGCTCGCGAATGCGGATGTTGCGGAACGCGAGCGTGCCCTCATGATCGCCCTGGAGACCGATGTGGCCGACCTTGGCGCGGCCGAACTTTGGCCACGCCTCGAATTTGGTCGATGCCACTTTAGCCTCCCAGTCGGGGCTCCACAGTTCGTACTCGACGGCTTTGAATCCGTTCAGCCAGTGCTCGATGTGCGGTCCCTTCGCGACGATCCGCGCGAGGTTCCAGTCGCCGACCGGCTTCAAGTGCCCCGGGGGCGACGGGTACAACCCGTAGGCCGCCGCAGCGCATGTCAGTCGCGTTTTGTTGTCGGAAGCTTCCGCGTCGTCCAGTAGTTGATATTCCGGACCGGTCGTATAGATGCGATCGTCGTTCGGCTTGCCCTTGAAGTCCTTGTCTTCGATGCCGCGATAGAAAATCCCGCTGTTGCCCGCGCGGCCGATACGCCACTCGAGCTCGAGCTCGAAATCGCCGAACTGATCCTTGGAAATCAGATCGCCGGCGTGGCCGTCCTTGGTCAACGTGCCGTCGACGATGCGCCAGCCGTCAGGCACGGTAGCGCTTTTATACCCGCGCCAGGCGTCAAGCGACTTGCCGTCGAAGAGGGCCCGCCAACCGCCCGCGGCGGATTTCGCGCTTTGGAATGCGGACCCGACAGGAGCGTAGTGACCGAGAATCAAGACGCCCGTCAGGAGCACGCCAAGACCGAACCGTGTCCGAATCATCATGAGTGCAGATTATGCGCTTTTCGCCATTTTGGGGAGCGCAGATTCTTTCGACCTCTGAGATTAAGAAACCTCTGAGACCAAACCTCTGAGACCAAACCTCTGAGACCAAATCTCAGAGGTTAAATCTCTGAGACGAAACCTCTGAGACCAAATCTCAGAGGTCGCCGGCTCGTCAGAACCGCGACGATGTAGCAGATCGCGACGAGGATCAAGAGCGCGCGATAGCCGGCGAGGAGCGACAGGTATTCCCCGACGCCGCCGACCATGGCTCCGAGCAGGTTCGCGCCGAAGTCTTCGGCCGTCGACGATGATTCCTTGAAGCTCGAGCTGAACAGCAGCCCCGCGCAGAAGACCGGGCTGAACACCAGCGCGCCGTAGAAGAGCGACTCCGCCAGTCGACTGTCGAACGTGACCCGTCCGACTGGAACGAAGTAGTTGACCGCGATCATCGCGAGCAGGGCCGCCGCGACAAGGCCCTTTCGCCGGATGTCGATGCGGCTCGCCACGAGGGCGCTGGCCAGCGCCATCACGAGCACCGATGCAATTGCCAGCGACGCTGACGACCAGGTCGATCCCCACAGCAGCGCGAACTGCACGATCGACTTGGTTTCGAGCAGCATGAAGCCGGCGCCGAGGAAGAAGAAGTGCCACGACCAGGCGGCGCTCCCACCGCCGCGCACGAGCCACACAGCGATCACCGACACCACGAGCACGAGCGCAAGCGCCGTGAGGTAGTGCCGCGGCAGATCCGGGGCGCGCATGTAGAGGAACGGCCAGTTATCGGTGGCGATCACGACGCTGGCATCGCGGACGAGCGGATGCGCCGGGCTTGGCGCGTGCGACTGGCCGTACGCGAGCACATCAGGAGGAAGAGGCGGCGGCGCTGCCAGCTCCGAGAGTCGCGGCCCCGCGAGCATCACCGCGAGATAGGCGCGATCCTGATGCACGTGGCCGAGCGGATCGCGTCCGAACACGTCCGCGGAGGTATTGGCGAGGCGATCGACGAGCCATTTCTCGCGGAAGTAGTTGTAGAGGACCATCACGCCTCGCGAGGAGAGCCGCTCCCGCACCGCCTCGAATGACTCCCTGGTGAACATGTAGCTCTCGAGGCGAACGCCCGCAAAACTCGATTGCACGGTCAGCGAATCGATCAGCGCGAACACCACCAGGTCGTACTGCTTCGTCGTCGTCCTGAGAAAATGCCGCGCATCGTCGTTGACCACGGTGACGCGCGGGTCGCTGTAGGGTTTGTCGGGATGACGCTCGGCACCGAGACGAAGGATCACCGGATCGATGTCGACGGCCGTGACATGCTTCGCGCCGTGCCGCAGTGCTGCGGCGACGTCCGTGCCGCTGCCGGCGCCGAGAATCAGCACCTCGTCGAACGTGTCGCCGAAGACCGCGTACGGCCACTGATAGAAGTATTCCTTGTGCGCGACCGGCGCCATGGACTGATGGAAGATGTGATTGACTTCGACGACGGTGTCCGCCTTGTCCTGAAAGATCGTGATGCGGTAGTACGGCGACCACAGACTGCCGGCTTCCATGCGATGCACGACTGCGAGCGATCCGGCGAGCAACACCACGTTGGCCGCCGCCACCCACCGGCGATCCTGGATGACGAACGGGAGTGCCGCCGCCGCGGCGATGCCAAACCAGACGCTGGGCGGGAGCTCCAGCCACGACACCATCGCAAACGCCGCGACGCCGGCGAGACTGCCGAGCAGATTGATCACGTACGCGCGAAGCGGTGGACGTCCTGTCAGGTCACGGCCCATCCTGTGCGCGACTGCGATGAACAACGCGGCGACAGACAGAAACAGGAGCGGGAGCAGCAGCGTGCTCTCGACCGGTACGACCGGCGCCGTCGTGCCGCTCGTGAAATAGATCGTCGACGTGCTCGGCAGCGCAACCTCGAGGCGCAGACGATCGACGCCGAGGATCACGGCGAACAACATCACCGGGAACCAGACGAACAGATTCCGGCGCCGGGTTGCCAGCAGGCAACCCAGGCCGATGCCGAGGAAGCTGGCGAGCAGGATGAAGTTGGAGAAATACGCGAGCAGCCGGACGTAGGCCGGCAGCCAGCGAATCAGCGCGGTTTCAAGAAAGAGGACGAGAAACGACGAGACGAATAAGGCCATTCAGCATTCGATTATCTCCCGTCACGCTTTCTTCGCACGGACGACGACGTCGGGATCCGCGATCGTCAGTGCGACGATCCGGTCGCCGTCACGCTCGAAGCGGATGCGGACGGCAGGAGCGCCTGGAGGAGCGAATTCGAGCCGCCCCATGTGGCGAAGGAACCGGGCCGCCGCGCCGGCACGCACGAGCGACACCTGGTTTGGCTTCGTCTCGACCGTAAAACTGTCGCGCGCACGCTCTCCGAAGACGTAGCGCCCGTCGAGCATCGCGCGCTCTCCGGGGCTGAGCGGCTCGTCGGTCAGGGGGAGCGCGGCATCCCCGATCGATTCCAGGTAGGTGACGACCGCCGCGGCGGGTGGTCCGCCGGCCTTGGCGTGGACCATCAGCGACAGGCTGTGCGGTCCGCGAATCTTCTGAAGGCCCGGGGTACCCGCCATGAATGCTTTCACCACGTCGAGCTGACCCAGCATCGTCGCCGAGAAGAGCGTCGGCGGTGCGCCGTTCTCGAGCAGGAATTCCGCGATCGCGCGCTGCCCGACGTGCGATGCGGCGCCGAGCGCCGTCTCGTGATCGCCATATCCCCAGTCCCACGACGCTTTGGCCAGCGCCGGGTGCTGCTGCACCATCTCCTTCACCCTGGCGAGGTTGGAGTGGGACAGTCCGACAACATCCTTGACGAGGGATGGGTGCAGCGAGGGAAAGGAGTCGTCGACGGCCGCGCCGGGTGTGGGGGGAGCGGGCCAGTCGGGCTGCGCGTTCGTCGGTTGGGCCGGGCCGGCCTGCATCAGGAGAGGTGGCGCAGCGAAGGCGCCAAGAGTGGGGACAGTACGCAGAAATTGCCGTCGTGTGTGTGCCATGGCGAAACCTCTGAGACGAAACCTCTGAGACGAAACCTCTGAGACGAAACCTCTGAGACGAAACCTCTGAGACGAAACCTCTGAGACAGAACCTCTGAGGTGAGAGTTACTGCCGCGGCCGTCCTAATGCCAGCGAGGAATCGGTGAGGAAGCAAGTCGCGTCGGGCGAGTCGCTTAGCGGCGCTCGTCAGGGAGCCGTGCGAGGTATCAGGATGCTTGAACGCCGTCCTTGAGCACGATTCGCCGGACCGCCTTCTCGATCTGGGCGGCGACATCCTCATCCAGCGAGTCCAGGCCCTCCTCCGGCGACCGGGAGATCCTCTGCACCCAGACATGCGTGCCATCGTCGAGCCGGATGATGTGCATCAGCAGCGACAGGCGGCCGTCCTTGGTTTGC
Source organism: Vicinamibacterales bacterium (assembly GCA_035693505.1). Taxonomy (GTDB): domain Bacteria; phylum Acidobacteriota; class Vicinamibacteria; order Vicinamibacterales; family CAVVIG01; genus CAVQFC01. Next base: position 9,231 of record DASSGK010000501.1, on the reverse strand, counting down.
AGGTGTCCCGCGACCAGGAACGACGCGTGGGTCTCCCGCGCGACCAGGCGCGGATCGCGATCGGCGCGCGGATTCCGCAGGACCTTCGAGTTGCCGTTGACGCCAATGCGCGCCGGCCCGAGCGCGGTCAGGCGCTCCACGACGACGTCCGCGATGGTGGCGACGGCACTCTCACGCGAGGCGTCGCCGGTCTCGTTGTCGAACACGGCGACGGCGACGATCGGACGGTCGGGGGCGCGAGTCCGTGTCCAGACCCACCAGCCGCCGGCCGCGACAATCAGCAGGACTGCGCCGGTGGCGAGCGCAAGGGCGGAGGACAGCGACCTTCGGTCGTTCGTCGTTCGTGGTTCCAGGTTCGTCGTTCCCGGTTCTTGGTTCGACGTTCCTCGTTCTTCGTTCTGCGCGACAGATGATTCAAACGCACCCTGCACGTCGGACGACGAACGATGTTCCTGCTCGGAGACAACCGGTGCGATGAAAGAAAATCCACGGCGGGGAAGGGTTTGTATGAACCGGGGATTGTCGGCCGTGTCGCCGAGCGCCGCACGCAACTGACCGATGCAATACGCGAGACCCCGGTCGAAGTCGACGTGCGTGCCGTCGCCCCAGAGATGAGCGCGCATCTCCTCTCGTGTGACCAGATCTCCCGCCCTGGATACCAGCAGCGCGAGCGCCCGCGCGGGCTGCGGCTCGAGCGGCACGGGACGATCCGATCGCGTGAGGGTGCAGGTCCGATCGTCGAACTCGAAGATCCCGAACCGGTATGTCATCTCACGGGCCGTTGATCTTCCGCATCGTAACAGCAAACGCGTCGCGTCCCGTCGCCGGATCGTAGACGATGACCGGCATCGGCCGCCCCCGAATCGTATCGGGATTCGCCCGGGCATAGCCCATCAGCGTCGCCGCGAGCTCCTGCTTCATCGTCGATTCGGCCGCATCGCGCGACAAGGTCGTCAGCAGATCGTCGAACGTCAGGGGCCACGCACGGCCGCGGAGCAGCGCGTCGACGACGGTGCCTTTGAGCACGTTGTGCGAGAAATTGAAGAAGAACGAGAGCGGAGAGTAGGTGGCCGGCGACGGCCTGAAGCGCTGGAACGCGTCGACCAGCGCATCGCGATGCCGGGCGAACAAGCCCTGGAACTCGCCGCGGTCGCCTTCGCTGCCGGACAGAGACGCCGGCGGCTGGCCGACGAACGCACGTGCATCGGCCGACAGCCCGTTCAGGATCCCCTCGACGACGGGCGTCCGCTCCTCCTCGCTCGCGCCACCGTCGCTCAGGGCGGCGTACTCCTGCATCAGGGTCACCAGCGCGAAGCAGAGCCACGGATAGTCGGCGACGTTGTCGTCGCGCATGACGACGGTGTCGCGGCCGTAAGAGGCTTCGAAGCCGAACCGCAAATGGCTGCCCATGCTGACGGCGTGCGTGAGCGCGATCCGGCCGCGATGCGCCGCGTTGAGCGTCCGCACGCGGGCCAGCAGCCTCGCATACCCGCGTTCGACGATCTCGAAATGTGATGTCGCAACCAGGATGAGCGTCGCCGCATCGTCGACGAAACGCTGCCCGCTGCCGTCCGGTCCTTGCAGCATATCGAGCATGCTGTCGACCCGATCGAGGTTGGCGTCCGGATCACCGTCGTCCCAGAGACGCAGCGACAGCAGCGAAAGGATGTGGACGAAGTAGTAGTCGAGGAGGATCGCGAGCGCGGCAGCGTCGACGGGCTCTGAGCCGCGCTTGACGATCAGGTAGTCGAGCACGTCGACCGGGATGATGTCCTTGTTGACGTGATCGGCCTTGCCATCCCAGTCGTTGAGGGCGTGGAAGCCTTCCTGGCGCGTCTGCCGATCGAACCTGCCGACGACCTCGTCGAGATCGATGCGCTCGGCGCCGGCTTTCCAGGTGTGGGCCCGCATGCTGACCCTGAGGCGGCGCAGCGCGGTCCCAAAATCCTTCGACGCGGAGACACTGTCGAGGATGGCGCGCCTGCTGGCGCCGTCCAGGGCCGTTTCGATCAGTGCGCAGGCACCGTTGAAGGAGACAGCGGCCATCCCGGAGTCAGCGTGCGCGGCCCGGGGCGTTCGGACACGCTCGTCCTTCGACAGGCTCAGGACGAGCGGGACGAGGAGTCCGCGCGATCATCGCGGTTAAGCGGTGGCGGGCGCCGCGCAGAATTTTTCGAACGCCGCCGTCAGCTCCGAGGCGATCGCCAGCGCGTCGCGATTCTCGATCTGGCTCCGCTCCAACATGTAGACCACCTGCCCGTCGCGCATCAGCGCGATCGACGGCGATGACGGGCGGTAGCCGGTGAAATACTGGCGCGCACGATCGGTGGCTTCGACATCGGCGCCGGCAAACACCGTGGCGGACGCGGCGGGCTTCACTTTATTGCGCAGGGCCAGCGCGATTCCCGGCCGCGCCTTCCCCGCGGCGCAGCCGCACACGGAATTCACCACGATCATGAGGGTGCCGGCTGTGCCGCTCACCGCTTCGTCCACGTCAGCCGGCGTGCGCAGTTCGCGGACGCCGAGGTCAGTCAATTCCTGGCGCATGGGCGCCACAAAGAACTCCGGATAAGGCATGGCGACATTCTACGTGAGACCACGGTCGCGCTTCGCCAGGCCCTCCAGCGTCTCGGCTGAGTGGCACTAAGGCTGCGCTCCGGACGACAAAATCGGCCGATCAGGATACCGGGCGACATACTTGTAACGGACTTGTCTCGCTGGCACGGCAGTATCTAGATAAACCTCGGTAATAGAAAGCTTAAGACGTGGCGTAGTCATTGCAAAAACGTCGGTTTTAGTCCAATATCTGAGCAACTATCTCGGTACGGGGATGCGCGCAACGGGAGGCCTCATGAAACGCTTGCTCACAATCGCCGGTCTATTGGCTGTGGCTGCGCCAGGATTCGCGGCAGACTCACCCAAACAGGTGACGTTTTCGAAGGATGTCGCGCCGATTTTCCAGAAAAAATGCCAGGAGTGCCATCAGCCGAATTCGATCGCGCCGATGTCGCTCATCACGTATCAGGAGGCGCGTCCCTGGGCGCGCTCGATCAAGGAGCGCGTCGCCACGCGCCAGATGCCGCCGTGGCACATCGACAAGACGGTCGGCGTTCAGCACTTCAAGAACGACATGTCGCTGAGCGACGAGCAGGTGGACACCATCGTCCGCTGGGTCGACGCCGGCGCGCCGCAGGGCGATCCGAAGGACATGCCGCCGCCGGTCGCGCTCGTGACCGACAACGGCTGGAAGGGACAGAAGGACGGCTTCGGCGCGCCTGACCTCGTCGTGAAGTCTTCGGAGTACACGATGCCGGCCGAGCACCAGGATGTCTGGTACCGTCCGATGTCGGACATTCCGCTCACCGAACCGCGCTGGGTGAAGATGGTCGAGATTCGGCCGACCAACCTCAAGTCCCGCAAGATCATTCACCACTCGATCGCGTATCTCGTCCTCAACAACGATCCCGACGCCGTCAACCAGGGCACCGCGAACGGGCCGGACCGCTTCGGCGGCGACGATCTCGTGAACCGCCGTCCGCAGCTGATGGAATGGGCGATCGGCAAGGGCTACGACCTGTTCCGCCCCGGCACCGGCAAGCTGCTCGTCCCCGGCGAGAAGATTTCGTGGGACCAGCACATTCACGCGGTCGGCGAGGAAATCACCGGCGGCTCGGAAATCGGCATCTGGTTCTACAAGAAGGGCGAGGAGCCGAAGAAGCGCAGCTACTTGATCGGCTTCACCGGCATCGACCGCACGAAGATGCTCGACATCCCGCCGAACTCGATGGCGATGACCGAGGGCTTCACGGTCCTGAAGGAGAACACGCTCATCGAGAACTTCCAGCCGCACTTCCATCTGCGCGGCAAGGCAATGCAGGTCGAAGCGATTCTGCCTGACGGCGCCAAGCAGGTCATCAGCTACGTCGGGAACTTCAACTTCAACTGGATGACCAACTACATCTACGACGACGACGCCGCGCCGCTGCTGCCCAAGGGCACGGTGATTCACGTGACCGCCTGGTACGACAACACCAAGGCGAACAAGAACAACCCCGACTCGGATCAGTGGGTCGGCTATGGCGATCGCACCGTCGACGAAATGGCGCACGCCTGGATGAACGTCACCTACTTCACCGATGCCGAGTTCAAGGCCCTGCAGGCCGAGCGCAAGGCGAAGATGGCGAAGACGACCAACGACAACGAGAAGCAGCAGTGAACCGATTCGGAATTCTGTGCGCCGCCGGCCTCCTGGCCGGCGGCGTTCTTGTGTCTGCCCAGTCCACGGCGATTCCGGCGCCCCGGCGAGGAGCGGGCGACAGCATCACGGGCGCGTTCGAGGGCTGGTACTACAACGCAGACGGCAGCCGCGCATTCCTCGTCGGATATTACAACCGCAACTCCCAACAGACGCTCGACATCCCAATCGGTCCGAACAACCGGATCGAGCCCGGCGGGCCTGACATGGGTCAGCCGACGCATTTTCTCCCTGGCCGGCAGTGGGGGATGTTCACGGTCCCCGTGCCGAAAGATTTCAAGCCCGACGACTCGTACACGTGGACCATCGTCGCCAACGGCCAGAGCACGAGCATCCCACTCCGCCTGAAGGCCGACTACGTGATGAGCCCGTTCAGCGAGATCGCGGTGGGCAATACGCCTCCCGTGGTCAAGTTCGAGCCGAGCGGCAAGACGTTCCAGGGACCGCTGGCGACGCTCGCTTCGGCCTTTGCGCTGAGCGGTACCGTGTCGCAGCCGCTGCCGCTGCACGTGTGGGTGACCGACGACATGAAGTTCACGAGCGGCACCAACGCGCCGCCGTCAGGCACCCGGTCGCCGGTTACCGTTCGATGGTCGAAGTATCGCGGGCCCGGCGCGGTGACCTTCGATAAGGCGCGGCCCGAACTCGAGAAGATTGAGGGCGGCGCGCCTTTCAACGGCAAGGCCGACGCGACCGCCAAGTTCACCGAGCCAGGCGACTACGTCCTGCATCTCACGGGAAACGACTACTCCGGCGACGGCGGCGGCGGCTTCGGGTGCTGCTGGACGACGTCGCTCGTCAAGGTTGCGGTCAAACCCTGACGAATCGGGTAATTGGGTAATTGGGTAATTGGATAATTGGATAATTGGGTAATCGGGTAATCGGGTAATCGAGTGATTGATTGGAAATTGACAAGCCAATTCCCAAGCGATTACCCGATTACCCAATCACTCAATTACCCGATACGAGCGCGGGTCACCGCGCTTTTTGCGGTGTTCATTGTTGCCTGGCTCTGGCTCGACGCCAGGGCCCAGACCAACGCGCCCATCGTCAGCGGCGCGCATCGGTTCGAGAAGGTCGCTGAAGGGATCTACTACGCGACTGCATCCGGCACGATGACGGTCGGCGCAAACTCGCCGATCATCCTGACCGATACCGAGGCGATGGTGATCGATTCCGAGATCACCCCGGCCGCCGCGCGCGCGCTGATCGCCGATCTCAAGGCCGTCACCGACAAACCGATTCGCTACGTCGTCGATTCCCACTACCACTACGATCACGCCTTCGGCAATCAGGTGTTCGGGCCCGAGGTCCAGGTGATCGGACACGAGAACACGCGCAAGCGGCTGCTCGGAAACACGATGGAGCAGTACACGTATCTCAGCAGCATCGAACCCGTCCCCGCGAGAGTCGAGGCGCTGCGCAAGCGAATCGCCGACGAGAAAGATCCTCAGCAGAAGGCGTTGCTCGAACGCCAGGTGACCAATTCGCTGGCCTACCTGGAGCAGGTGAAGGAGATCAAGGTCACGCCGCCCGGCGTGACGCTCGACCGCAAGATGACGCTGTTCCGCGGCGGCCGGGAAATCCAGATCCTGTACTTCGGCCGCGGCCACACCGACACCGACGTCGTCGTCTACCTGCCCAGGGAGAAGATCGTCTGCACCGGCGACCTGATGGAGTCGGTCATTTCCTACATGGGCGACGCCTACGCCGACGAATGGCCCGCAACACTCGATCGCCTGATGACGCTCGACTTCGACACGGTGATGCCGGGGCATGGCGTCGTGTTCAAAGGTAAGGCACACATCGAGGCGTTCCAGCGCTACGTGCGCGACGTCGTGAAGCAGGCCACCGAGCTGAAGAAGGCCGGTGTCACCGCCGAGGCCGCCGCGCCGCGCATCGACATGCGCGCGTTCGCGACCGACTTCCCTCAGATCCGGGCCGCCGGGATCGACCCCGCCGCCGTGCGGCGGATCTACGCACTCGCGGATCATCCCGAGCCAGCGCACTAGTACTCTCCTTCGGGGAGCCTCTTTCTCGATGTAGTGCGGACCTTCAGGTTCGCCGTGTCGGGCAGGCCTGATGGCCTGCACTACACCCAACGGACTCGCGCTCCTGCACCGTCGATGACAACCCTTTAGAACCAGCGTCCATCCAACCCGCTGAGGGCAGGATGCAGGATCTCCGGTACGCGCTGCGATCGCTGCGCAAGCAGCCCATCTTCACGCTCGTCGCGGTCCTGACGCTCACGCTGGGCATCGGCGCCAACACCGCCATCTTCAGCTTGCTCTATCAAGTCCTGCTGCGCCCGCTCCCGTACGGTGCCGCCGATCGGCTGGTGTTCGTGTGGAACGGCTATCCCCTCATGGGCCTGCCGCAGGCGAGCGTATCGATTCCCGACTACCTCGATCGCACGACGCAGGCGCCCGCCTTCGAGGATGCAACGCTCTTCACTCGCCGAGCGATGAACCTCACGACCGACGGGCAGCCCGAGCAGCTGCGCGCTCTCGCGGTGACGCCATCGTTCTTCACGACCATCGGCCGGCAGCCGTTCATCGGCCGCGGCTTCGGGGCCGACGACGCCAGGCCGGGCGCCGACAAGTTCGCCGTGCTCACCTACGCGATGTGGACGACGCATTTCGGCGCGGATCGGTCGATCGTGGGACGCGACATCCGCGTCAACGGAGAGCCGTATCAGGTCACCGGTATTCTGCCTGCCGACGTCGAGCTCCCGGCAGTCGGCATCTCGTTTCTCGTGCCGTTCGCCTTCACGCCTGCGCAGACGAGCGACACCGGCCGCGGCAACGAGTTCAGCTCGATGATCGCGCGGCTGCGGCCCGGCGCGACGCTCGATCAGGCCGAGCGGCAGATGAAAGCGATCATCGATCGCAACGCCGAGCGTTTGCCCGCATCGCGCGCGTTCTGGTCGTCGAGTGGATTCCGGGGTTACGCCGTGCCGCTGCGCGAGCAGCTGGTCGGCGACACGCGGACGCCGCTGTTCGTGCTTCAGGCCGGCGTCCTCGTGGTCCTGTTGATTGCCTGTGCGAACGTTGCGAGCCTGCTGCTGATGCGCGCGACGGGCCGGGCGCGCGAGCTGGCGATCCGCACCACGCTCGGCGCCGGAAAGTGGCGTCTCGTTCGGCAGCTGCTGACAGAGGGCGTCGTTCTCGCGGTGTTCGGCGCGATCGGGGGCCTTGCGCTGGGTGTCGCCGGCGTGCGCGGCCTCATCGCGCTCAGCGCCCGGCAGATTCCCGGAATGGCCGACGCCTCGCTCAACCCGGCCGTGCTCGCGTTCACCACCGCTCTCGCGCTCGTCACCGGCCTCGTCTTCGGGCTGGTTCCGGCAATCGCCGTGACGCGCGGGAACACGAACACGTTGTTGAAGGAAGACACCGCCCGCGGTTCGGCCGGAAGGAGCACCGGCTTGACGCGCGCGACGCTGGTGATTGCGGAGACGGCGCTGGCGCTCGTGCTGCTGGTTGGCGCGGGACTCCTCGTCAAGAGCTTCGCGATGTTGCAGGACGTGAATCCCGGATTCTCCGCCGAAAACGTGCTGACCGCGCAGCTTGCCCTGCCGGCGACCCGGTATCCCGACGATGCAGCACGGCGGGCGTTCTGGACGCGCCTGATCGAACAGGTACGCCCGCTATCGGGCGTGACGGCCGTCGGTCTGACCTCGAACGTGCCGTTCAACGGCATGGTCGGCTCAGGCTCGTACAACATCGTCGGCTACAACCCGCCGCAGGGCGAGGCGCAGCCGCATGGACGGCAGGAGCTCGTCGGCGGCGATTATTTTCGCGCGATGCAGATTCCGCTCGTCGAGGGCCGTGTGTTCTCTGAGGCCGATACCGCTGACAGCCCGCCGGTCGTGATCATCGATCAGTTTCTCGTGAAGCGATATTTCGCGGACAAGAGTCCGCTGGGGCGCCAGATCCGCTTTGGCGGGCCGACGAGCCCGGTCTTCACGATCGTGGGCGTGGTCGGCACGATCAACAGCATCGATCTCGGTGAGCCCGTCGCCAAGGAGCGCCTGTACTATCCGGTCACGCAGCGACCGAACGCGGGCATGGGCCTGATCGTCAAGACGCGGATCGATCCGCGCGCGCTGGTGTCGCAGGTGCGATCGGCCGTGGCCGCCATCGATCCTGAGCAGCCGATGGCCGATGTGCGGACGATGGATGAATGGATGGCTCGTTCGCTCGAGGGCCGGCGCGCGCCGATGCTGCTGCTCGCGCTCTTCGGCGGAGTGGCGCTGGCGCTGTCTGCGATCGGCATCTACGGCGTGCTGGCGTTCGGCGTCGCTCAGCGCACGCGTGAATTCGGCATCCGTCAGGCGCTCGGCGCTGAACCCCGATCGATTCTCTCGCTGGTCATCGGACAGGGGATGCGGACGGCAGGAATCGGCGTCGTCCTCGGCCTGGCCGGCGCTCTTGCGCTCACCCGCTTCCTGCAGAGCCTGCTGTTCGGCGTCGGCGCGTACGACGTTCCGGTCTACTTCGCAGTCACCGCCCTCCTTCTCGGTGTCGCGCTGGCGGCCTGCTACCTGCCCGCGCGTCGGGCCATACGCGTCGCTCCGACCGTCGCGCTTCGCGAATCCTGATCCCGCTGTATTCTCCGCGGCTCGGATTATGATCGCCCTGTAGCGCGAAGGCTTCAGCGATCGCAGTAGCGCGAAGGCTATAGCGATCGTCCTGTAGCGCGAAGGATACAGCGATCGTCTTGTAGCGCGAAGGTTACAGCGATCGTCCTGTAGCGCGAAGGTTACAGCGATCGTCCTGTAGCGCGAAGGCTTCAGCCGAGCGATCACGGAGGAGCGGTTTTCTAATGCTCAAGAGAATAACGACGGCGGCGCTGATCGTTGCGTCGATCGCCGCCGCGTGCGGCGGCCGGACGCCGAAGGCGCCTGACGCGTCGGCGTGTCCCGCGGACGCAAAGCCAGCCAACCTGAACTTCACCTTGAAGGACATCACGGGTAA
>DASSGK010000500.1:0-2497 GCA_035693505.1 Vicinamibacterales bacterium | reverse complement strand
TTCACGAGATTCAGCTGAACGGGAAGCAGCTTGTCTTCCTGTTCATGGCTGCGACGGTCGTCTCCGTTGTGATCTTCCTCTGCGGTGTGCTGGTGGGCCGCGGCGTGAAAGCGCAGCTCAGCCCTGCCGGCGAGATCGCATCGTCGAGCAGCATCGCAGAAACGACCCCGACGCCGCAGGCTGCCACTCCGGCCCCCGCGCCGGCCGCCGGATCCGATCCGACGACCGCGCCACCGCCGCCTCCGGCCGCCGACGAGCTCAGCTACTTCAATCGCCTCGAGAAGTCGTCGCCTGCTGCGGAGCAGCTGAAAACCGAGAAGCCGAACGCGAAGGCAGCGGAACGTCGCGAGGCGCCGGCAGCCGTTGCTGAGCGCACGCCGCCGCCGGCTGCAGCGCCTGCGCCCGCGCCAGCGCCCGCCAAGCCGGTTCAGGAAGCCGCACCGGCACCCGCGCCCGCGCAACCGGCTGCCGCTGCCGCGTCGACGCCCGCCGCGCCGGCAGCCGAACCGGGAGGGCAGGGGTTTGCCGTGCAGATCGCCGCGCTGAATGTGCGCAGCGAGGCCGACGCCATCGCGAAGCGGCTCAGCTCCAAAGGCTACACGGCGTACGTGATGACGCCGCCGAACGGTACTCCGTCCGTCTTCCGCGTGCGGGTCGGCAAGTTCAACACCAGGCGAGAGGCTGAATCGGTTGCGGCGAAACTGCAAAAAGAAGAGCAGTTCAAGCCGTGGGTGACGCGTTAGCCGATTGTCCTCGCGACTATCGCTTGCGCTCGCGTCCGCCTCGGGTGTTCTCCTCGCACTGAGCTTTCCGAAATTTGGTCATCCGGCGCTCGCCTGGATCGCGCTCGCGCCGCTGCTCGTCGCTCTGCCTCGCGTCACGCTCGGGCGCGCCTTCCTGCTTGGTCTGACGACCGGCGCAATCTACTTTACCGGGACGCTCTACTGGATCACGCGCGTGATGGTGATCTACGGCGATCTCGCCCCATGGGTCGGCGTGCTCATCAACGCCGCGCTCATCGTTTACCAGGCTGCGTTCCCGGCGTTCTTCGCGTTGATTGTCTGCCGCCTCGCCGCCGCGTATGGACGGCGGGCGCTCATGGCGTCGCCTGTCGTCTGGGTGGCAGCCGAGATGGGGCGCACGTACGTCATGACCGGTTTCCCGTGGGTCCTCCTGGGATACAGCCAGACCAGCGTGTTGCCGATCGCGCAGCTCGCGAGCCTTTTCGGCGTGTACGGAGTCTCGATGCTCGTCGCGTCGGTCAGCGCGGGTCTCGCCCTGTCCTGGCCTCCGCCGGCGTTCGCGGGGTCACACGCGGCCGAGGGCGACCGATTCCGGCGGTGGGCGCCGCTCGCGGCCGCACTTGTCGTCGTATTCACGGTTGCCGTCTGGGGAAGCCACCGTGCCGCGGTAGCGGAATGGTCGCATGCGGGGACGCCGATTCGCGTCGGGATGATTCAAGGCAACATTGCGCAGGACGAGAAGATTCAGCCCGCCCGCGCCGCCGCCATCTTCCAGGACTATCTGCGGATGACGCGCCAGGCGATCCGCGAAGGCGCCGAATTCGTCGTCTGGCCGGAGTCGTCGACGCCGTTCCGGTTCGAAGACGATCCGCTCGGAGCCTTGCAGATTCGTACGCTGGCGCAACAGGCTCGCGTCTCGATCCTGTTTGGCAGCGACCAGTTCGTGCGCGGCGCCAATGGCGCACCGACGACGTTCTACAACTCGGCGTTCATGGTGCGTCCCGACGGGACCACTGGCGGCGTGTACCGCAAGATGCACCTGGTGCCGTTCGGCGAATACGTGCCGATGCAGAAGATGCTGTTTTTCGCGGCACCGCTCGTCCAGGCCGTGTCGGACTTTTCGGCCGGCGACGAAGCGACCCTGTTGCCGGTCGACGGCCATCTGGTCAGCACGGCAATCTGCTACGAGGTCGTCTATCCCGCCCTGGTTCGCCGCTTCGTCACCGGCGGCAGCGAGATGCTGACGACGATCACCAACGACGCGTGGTTCGGGCCGACGTCTGCGCCGTACCAGCACTTCGAGCAGGCGGCGATGCGCGCCATCGAGGAAGGCCGCTACCTGGTGCGCTCGGCCAACACCGGCGTCAGCGGCATCGTCGATCCGTATGGGCGCGTCCTGGCGCGAAGCGCGATCTACGAGCCGGCAGTGCTCGTCGGCGACGCACGTTTCCTGAACACGTCGACGTTTTACGCACGTCACGGCGACATCCTCGGCTTTGCGGCGGTGGTGGTAACGGCGCTGCTGTTGTTGCTGGCGCGCCGATAACACATTTTCGTTCACGTGTAGTGCGGAGGCAGGCCTGAAGGCCTGCACGACATCGGAATGAAAACGTTGCAGCCGTGTAAAATAGCGTCATGTCCACAGTCGACGAGTTGATGCGCCGCTACGAGGATCTGAGCAAGCGTGCTGCCGATCTTCGGAGCTATCTTTGAGGCCACACGACCAGACGAAGAACTGACCCGTCTTGACGTGC
>DASSGK010000499.1:0-2305 GCA_035693505.1 Vicinamibacterales bacterium | reverse complement strand
CGTGGCGCTGTTCGTGCGGCTCGCGAGGCTCAATCTGTCGTTCGTGCCGTCGCATCCGGACCACGCTGGCGGCATCGGCTTCGTCGAGCGATTCCCGATCGCATTCGCGCCGGTGGGCCTTGCGCTGTCGGCGACGCTCTCGGCCCGCTGGGCGCACGCGATCGTCTATCACGGCCAGACGCTGACCTCATTCAAGTTCCCCGCAATCATGTTCGCTGTGGTCTGGTCGCTGCTGCTGCTCGCGCCGCTCGTGCCGCTGATCCTGCCGTTGCTGCGGGCCAAACGTGCGGCCTTGCCGTCCTACTCCGCGATGCTCGCCGAACAGGGCCGTGCGGCTCGACGCCGCTGGATCGACGGCACCACAAAAACCGACACCCCGCTGCTCGAGCCGGACGGCATCGGCGTGATCGCCGATGCGTCGACGATGTACGACCAGGTGCGGACGATGCGGATCCTGCCCGTCAGCAAGACGTCGCTTGTCGGCATCCTGTTGCCAATCGCAGTTCCGATGCTGATCGTCATCGCGCTGCAGGTGCCAATCAGGAATCTGCTGGGCGGTCTCATCAAGACGTTGATGTGAGTGAAGGACCGCGTCTCAGGCGGCGACGCCAGCAGGCGCGCGAAGCATTGGAATCGTGAAGTGAAAGGCCGTCCGATCACCGGCGATGTTCTCCGCCCAGATGCGACCGCCGTGGGCTTCGACAAGTCCCTTGGAGATGTACAGCCCAAGGCCGAGTCCCGGCCGCGCGCTGCCACGCGTGCGTTCACTGCGCCAGAATCGCTGAAAGAGTTTCGGCAGTTCGCTCGACGCAATTCCGCGGCCTCGGTTGATAACCGTGACTACGTAGTCCGCGCCGTCCTTCGCCAGATCGATGGAGATCTTCTCTGACGGCTGGCCGTACTTGGCGGCATTCGAGATCAGATTGCCCAGCACCTGCTCGAACCGACCGGAATCGACGAGCACGGGAGCCGGCCTGACGCGCGCCACAAACTGGACGGGATGCCCGGGCGCCAGCGAAGACAGGCGTTCGACGGCGTCGTCCATGAGAGACGCGAGATCTGTTTCGACGCGCGTGAGCTGGAGGCGGCGTGCCTCAATACGCGAGACGTCGAGCAAGTCGTCGATCATCATGTTCAATCGCGCCGTCGATCGGCGGATTCGCTCGATCATCTTCGGTCCGTCCTCGAGCTGACCGCGTTCGAACATCCTGGCAATCGTTTCGGTCTCGAGCAGAATGACCCCGACCGGCTGACGCAGGTCGTGCGCGACGATGGACGACCACTCTTCGCGCAAGCGCTCGAGCTCTTTGAGCGTCGAGATGTCCTGATAAATCGTCACCGCACCCGACCGTCGCCCCTGCGCGTCGAACACGGGGGCCGCGCTGACGAGCATCGGGACCATGTGGCCGGCTGGATGACGCAGCGCAAGCTCCTGGCCGAATGTCGTCGTCCCGTTGACCAGCGCGAGCGCCTGCGGCTGTTCGGCCGGAGGGACGGGTTGGCCGTTGGCCAGGCGGAGGTCGTACCGCAGCGGTTGGCCCATCGGATCACACTGTCCCGTGTGGCGCGAGAAAACCTGCATCGATCGATTCTCAATCCGAGTCGCGCCCGTGGCATCGGTCAGAACGACGCCTTCCGGCATCTGGTCGATCATGGCCTGCAGCCACGCGCGCTCGAGGCCCTCGGCCTGATACAAACGCGCCGTCTCGATGACCGTGCCCGCTCGTGCGGCAAGACGTTCCACCGCGCGCTCGTCGGCGGCGCTGAACTCCGCGGCCCCAATCTTGTTCGCGAGAAACAGATTGCCGATCGAACGGCCGTGCCGGCAGATCGGAACGCCGAGAAAGCTGGTCATGCGCGGATGGTGTGGTGGGAAGCCGCGAAATGCGTGATGCTGCGTGATGTCCGCCACTCTGAGCGGGTGCTCGAGGTCCGCTACGAATCCCAGGAGACCGACCGGGCGGGGTGCTCGTTTCAGCTTCGATGTCTGTTCAGGCGACATACCGACCGATATCCAGGGGTCGAAGGAATGGTTGCTGTCGCCGTCGAATCCAATCGCCACGTATTCGGCGTTCGCAACCAGTTTCGCTTCGAGCGCGATGGTCTCGAGTACGGCTTGAAGACTCGACTCCGGAGACCCGGTGACGGCTTCCGCCACCGCTTCGCTCGCACGCTCGACCTCCTTGCGCGCGGAAATATCACGCACGAGCCCCTGCCATCGTCCATCCGACAGGATTTTCGTGCTCACTTCGACGGGCAGCCGGCCGCCATCGCGGCGCTGAAGCGTCCACTCATCGACGTGAGC
>DASSGK010000498.1:0-2340 GCA_035693505.1 Vicinamibacterales bacterium | reverse complement strand
CCGGGGAAAGGTGGCCGCCGCTACCTCGTGCATGCGGCCATCGCCCCGATCTCGTGACGATCAATCGTCGTGACCCTGCCCCGGCGTGGTGGCGACCAGCGAGCCGAACAGCCCGTGTGACTCCTCCTGTGGGCCCGCCGTGAAGAAGAGCGTCGTCCTCGGTCCGGCGGCAGCGCCGTTACCGAACTGAAGCGCCCACAGACCGTCGATCCTCAGCTGGTGCCCATCTGCACCGTGCAGGAACCCACGGAATCTTGCTCGGTCGTTTCCGCGGAGGTGCTGGACGTCGAAGGCCTGGATGCGACCGTCGCCAAAGTTCCCGATCAGGAGATCGCCGCTGAACTTGCCGAAACCGGCCGGTGCCATCGCCAGGCCCCACGGTGAGTTGAGCGTCTCCCCGGATGCCACGCGACGAATCAACGTGCCGTCCGTGGTGAACGCGTCGACGAATCCATTTCCGACGCCGGCGACGTCGTCGCTCTTGTCGGCGTCCTGCTTGGCGTAGGTGACGTAGATGATCCCACCGATGTTCTGGATGCCGAACGGGGCGAAACCGACCGGAATCTCCGGATCGCTGAAGGCAGCTGGCTGTTTCGTCCAGCTTCCGTCGAAGACATCGACGGTGCCGGCCCGGAAGTTCGTCGCGTAGAGGAGGTCGCCCTTCGTCGTCGCGGCGATGGCGACTCCCTTGTAGACGTTCGCGTCAGACGCAGGGATGACCGCGATCGCCTGGCTCGACACCAGGGGCGGTGGCGGAACCGGAGGCGGGACGCCGGGGTTCCAGCCCGAGATCGAGCCGTCCTCGCTCACGAAGATGAAGCGCGCCGGACCGCTCGCCCCGCCCGCCGACACGACGAAGCCGGTACCGCTCGTGAGCGGCGGGCCATTGAAGACCACTCCCGTCGGGTCGCCTGGAACCATGACGCAACCGCAGGCCAGATGCGTGAGCCCGACCTTGACGACCGCGGGTCCGGTGCTGCCACTCGTGTTGTAGAGAGTCGACGTGCCCGTCCCGTTGTTGGAGACCCAGAACGGGGACGTCGTCGACGAGACCAGTCCCCACGAGTTGACGAGTGAGCCGTCCTGCAGATCCGCGACCCCGGGCAAGTCGGAAACCAGGTTGTGCTGCAGGTAGAACTGAGCGGCGGCAGGCCGTGCGACGCTCAGTAGAACCGCGAACGACAGCAGCGTCGTCGCCCGCCGGACTCCGTTCATTCGTTTCGAAGCTCCCCACTGCATCGCCATCACCCTTGACCCTTGTTCTCGGGCGCAATGAGCCCCGCGCCGCCCTCTCCCGGACCGACGACACGGGGCTCACCGGGCGTTGTGGGCGACCGCGACACGCGAGATCCGGAAGCGAGCAGCGACGTGCGCCTTCTGGACAGGCTTCTGTCGCCGCGCGTGCGAAGCGAGGTGCTGTTGCAACGAGGTGCTGTCACGCGCTTCGGACACCCACGGCGATCGGATGTTCGCCCGGTCCGACCCGCGCGTGACGGGGGGTGAACTCGTGCCCGGCCTGATTCAGGGCAGAGTTTCGAGCGCGGCCGCGAGGTCCGCGATCAGATCCTCGGGATCTTCGATACCGATCGACAGCCGAATCACCGAGTCGGTGATGCCGGCGCGAGCGCGAGCCTCGGGCGTCATCGACGCGTGCGTCATCGACGCCGGATGCGCGACGAGGCTCTCGACGCCGCCGAGGCTCTCCGCGAGCGTGAACCAGCGGAGCGTGGTGAGCATGTGATTGACGCGCGCGGGCGTGCCGTTGGCCAGCTCGAAGCTCACCATCCCACCGAAGCCGGACTGCTGGCGCTTGGCGAGCGCGTGCTGTGGATGGGACGGCAGGCCGGGATAGAAGACGGCGCGGATGGCCTTGTGCTCGACGAGGAACGACGCGACGGCGCGAGCACCGGCCTCGTGCGCCTTCATTCGGATCTGGAGCGTCTTGATGCCGCGCAACACGAGAAAGCAGTCGTGCGGCGACTGCGACGTACCCAGCAGGTTGTTCACGCTCGCGATGCGCTGCGCAAGCGCGACCTGGCCCTTGGCGGACACCACGATGCCGCCGACGACATCGCTATGGCCGTTCAGGTACTTCGTCGTCGAGTGAACGACGAGATCGGCGCCGTGATCGAGCGGGCGCTGGCGCACCGGCGAAAGGAACGTGTTGTCGACGACGGACATCGCGCCGCGTTCGTGCGCGATATCGGAGAGCGCACGGATATCGGACAGGCGCAGGAGCGGATTCGACGGCGTCTCGATCCAGATCATCCGCGTGTTGGGCTTGAACGCCGACTTCACCGCCTCGAGATCGGCGAGATCCAGGTAGGTGACGTCGAGGCC
>DASSGK010000497.1:0-31476 GCA_035693505.1 Vicinamibacterales bacterium | reverse complement strand
AGACTTCCTACTTCAGACTTCTGACTTTTCAGTTCTTTTGACGGCGTCTCGTGCTGCAGGAAGTCCTTCACGAAATCGTGCAGGCGCGCCGTGATCTCGTCGCCGGTGAGATCGCCGAACTTCTCGCGGAACGCGCGCATCGGGACGACCGCCTTCGCCATCGCACGGTGGCCGCCGGCGCTGCCGATGTCGGCGAAGAAGCGCCGGACGAATTCGCCGGCGTTCTTCGAGTAGCCCAGGTTCCTCACCGACACCACGAGCGTGTCGTTGACGATGCCGGCGATCACGGTCCATTTGACGTCTTCGAGCTGCAGGAAGAAGTCGGCGACGTAGGGGATGAAATCCTCGCGCGGCATGACGCCGAGGAACGCGCAGAACACCTGGTCGGACAGGATGCCGCCGACGTGCGCTTTCATCACGTACTCGAGGCGCTCGGTCGTGATTTCCGCGCCCTCCATCTTCCGGATCATCGCCGCATCCGCGAGCGGGTAGAGATACGAGAACGCCTCGAGATCCACGCGATTGGTGGAGCGGTTGAAGAAGAGCGTGTCGGACTTGATTGCGTAGAGCATCGCGGTTGCCGTCCGCTCCGAGATGTTGACGTCGACAGCCCGCAGGTGCTCGGTGAGAATCGTCGACGTGGAGCCGTAATCGGGGCGGATGTCCTTGAAGACCGCGGTGTACCCGGGCTGCTCGGGGTGGTGATCGATGACCAGGTCGACGCGTTCGATCAGCCCGCCGAAATAGTGGGGCTGGACGTCAACCATCGCGAGCCGATCGTATTCCTTCAGCGATGCGATGGTGATCGGCTCCACGTGCAGGTCGAGCAGGTTGACCATGCGCAGGTTTTCGGGCCGCGTCACGCCCTGGATCGCGCCGATGATGGCCGTCGTCTTCGTGCGGCGCAGGACGTTGCGCAGCGCGAGGCCGCTCGCCATCGCGTCGGGATCGGGATCGTTGTGCAGCATGATCAGCACGCGGTCCGCGTCGCTGAAATAGCGCTGATACTGTTGAACGCGCGCGCGGGTCAGCGATCGGCTGAACTCGGTGAGGAGCGGGCCGCCGAACAGCTCGGCCATCGACAGGTACGCGACATCGGGAAACTCGGCGTGGAACTCCTCGGTGCCTTTCGCCGATGCGGTCTGGCCGACGCCGAGCACGTACACCAGCGATCCGCCCGCATCGCGCACCGCTTCCAGGATCTTCTTCAGGCTCCGCTTGCCGTTGTCCTCGATGATGACGCACGTGGAGGGGCCGATGTCCGCCTTCAGGTAGGTGTCGGTTCGCCTGGGGTCGCCGGCGGTCACGGTGACGCCGGCCTCATGGAGCCGCCGCGCGAGCGACCGGTTCTCGATGATGAATTCGACCTCGAACCCGGGCAGCAGGATCTCGTCGAGCATCCTGATGACCAGTTCGTCCTGGCAGACAGCTAGACACCGCATCAGCGTACCAACCTGCGATTATACGCCTCGCGTGTTCCCGTGGCGGGTTACCAGCGGATCTGCATGTAGCCGCCGAAGGTGACGCCCGGATTGTTGGTCATTTCCAGGAAGCGGGGGGAGCCGATGACCGAGATCACGTCGCGCGGGTTGAAGTGGTTCGTGAGGTTGAAGACCTGGATGCCGAGATCCATCTTGCGGCTGAACACGTCCACCGTCTTGAACGCCGTCAGGTCCACGGCGAAGTAGACCGGCAGCCGCTCGGTGTTGAAGCCGCCGACATAGTGCCGGTACATGTCCTGGTTCGAGTACGGGAAGCCGTTGCGCCACTCCACCGCCGGTGAGATCACGAAGCGGTAGGGCAGTCCGAACGTCGACCACGCACGCAGGCGATGCGGCACGTCGGCGATGGCCGGGGAGGCGGTGTCGTTCGGCTCGAGCAGCGGCGTATCGAGGTTCGTGAACATCGACCCGAAGTCGTTCGATTCGACGCGCGACGTCGCGTACACGTAGCTCACGAACAACTGGGCGTCGGGGCGCCATTCCTGGCGGACCGAGAGCTGCACCTCGCGGTACACGCTGTCGCCGGTGCTGGCCAGCACCGCGTCGCCGCCCTGGGAGCCGACCATCACCGTTGGCAGGTCGGTGCTCTTGCGAACGCGGACCGCCGCCTGCGCCTCGAGTCCGGGACGGAGCTGGCGTTCGATCTCCAGCGTCACGCCGTCGGACCGCGGGAGCCGGAGCATGCGCCCCACGAACCGATAGATGTATTCCGACCGCAGGTCGCCGGTCGACGCCATCCACGATCGATCGAGCCGCGACGGAAACTGGTTGAAAACCTGGGCGCCCAGCGGCGGCCGGCCCACGAATCGACCCGCGTTCGCTTTCAGCGTCGTCCGGCCGTCTTCGTCGAGCAGGTAGCGGACGCCGAGGCGCGGCGACGGCGTCACCCCGGATTCGCCCTGGTACGCGTCGAGCCGCAGATCGAGGTCGAGCTGCAGGCGTGGCGAGACATCCCACAGATCGCGAATGCCTCCGCCCCCGCGAAAATCGTGCGAGCCAATCTGCGCCGGCAGCCGGACGAAGTCGATCGAACGCGTCAGCCGCCCGAGGTCGTCCTCGATCCGGATGTTCTGATGCTGCATCAGCGTCGTCATCTTCCGGTACTGCACGTCGCCGGTGAGCGACACGGTATGGGTGCCGGCCGCGGAGAGTCCCGACCGATCCCAGGTGACCGACGCCGACGGGCGAGAGCCGACGGTATCGACGCCCGAGAACCAGTTGTTGTGCCAGCCGTCCGGACGAAGCACCGCATCGCCGAGGCCGGCGGGCCGGATCGTCGTGTCGTGGTACATGAAGCCGACGCGGAGCGTCAGCAGATCCCGCGATCCGAGCACCAGGCGATCGACGAGGCCGCCGAAGACGTCGCGTGTGTCGACGTCGGGCGACGACTCCGGCTGACGCAGCGGGCTGAGTCCCGAGTACGAGCTGTTCGCCGGCATGAACAGTCCCTCGACCGTGAGGGTGTTGGTGGGCGACAGCGTGAAGTCCACCCGCGTGAACGAGACGACGCCCGTGGTGCCGACGGCGGGCGTTCCCGATTGTGTCGTGACGCCGGGGACCGGGACTCGCTCGAAATTCAACTCGATCGACGCGAAGTAGCGCGCGCGGGGACCGAAGCGCCCTCCAACGTACGCGCGGGGAAAGAACGCTTCGATGCGTCCGAGGCCGTACTGCGCGTTCAGGCGCGGCCGGGGGATGAAGCCCTGGATGCCTCCGTGGAACGCACCGCTGCCCGACGTCGTTTCGATGGACGCCATCGATCCGAGCACGCCGCTGAAGGTGGCCGATACCGGATCGCGAACGACGGCCATGCCCTTGACGCTTTCGTTCGGGAGATCGATCGCCGTGGTCAGCGTGACCGGGTCGGTCACGTCGAAGCCGTCAATCCACAGCGCGGACTCGTGCGGCCGAGTGCCGCCGATGCGCAGGAGCCCGTCACGGCCGCGCACGACCGAGGGCAGCAGCGGCAGCGCCTGCAGGATGCGCGGTCGCGGAGCCGGCAGGCGTTGCGCGAGCGGCGCGGCCATCGTGCTGCCCAGATGCTCCATCGACGAACCGGACGAGGTGAGCGCGGAGGCCACGACTTCGGTGACGTCGGTCGCGCGCGCGATCGTGAGCACGATGCGGTCGGCCGAGGCTCGCGGCACGCGCGCCGTTTCGAAGCCCTCGAGAGTCGCCTCCACCATATCGGAGGCGGGACCGGGGAGGAGCTCGAACGTACCGTCGGATCCGGTCACCAGGCTCTGCACGACCTGATCGCCCCGGTACACGTCGACGCGGACGCCCGGAAGCGGGAGGTTCGTCTGATCGAGAATGACCGGAAGCGGCTGGTGTGACTGAGTTTGCGCGAGCCCGGACGCTGCCATGACGAGGACGAGCAGAGTCCCGATGCACGTGCCCCGACAGATCACGAAAGGATTATATGACTGTAGAGCTTCGTCGAGTAGTGTGAAGATGCGTCTCGACGCGCGTTTTCCGGGTGCGACGCTTGACAGCTTGTACTAATACATTAGTATTAGTCCGAGTTCCGGCTTTGCAGGATATCCGCTACGCCCTCCGCATGATGCGCCGCTCGCCAGGCTTCACCGCCGTGGCGATCCTCTCGCTGGCCCTCGGCATCGGGGCCAACAGCGCCATCTTCAGCCTGATCGACGTGCTGATGCTGCGCCCCCTGCCGGTGCGCGATCCCCAACAGCTGGTCGAACCACTCAGCCGATATCCGGATCCCACGGAGCCGTTGCACAACGGCTACCCGTGGAAGCACTTCGTCCGTTTTCGCGACAGCAATCATGTCTTCTCGGATGTGATCGGCGTCTCGCCATCACGTTTTCATCTCAAGGCCGACGGACTCGACGCCGACGCGGTCGAGGGTGAGTACGTGGTCGGCAACTTCTTCGACGTCCTCGGCGTGAAGCCCGCGATGGGCCGCCTGATCGGCCGGCCGGACGATGAGCTCGGGTCGCCGAACGCGGCGGTCGCGGTGTTGAGTTGGGCGTGCTGGAACGGCCGCTTCCATCGCGATCCCGCGATTGTCGGCAAGCGGATCACCATCGAAACCGCGCAAGCGACGGTGATTGGCGTCGCGCCGCCGGAATTCTTCGGACTCCAGGTTGGCTCGGCGCCGGAGATCTGGCTGCCGGTCGCGATCGAACCGATCGTCCACCAACCGAGCGCCCGGATGTCAGAGCAGCTCGATGTGGCCGTGATGGCACGCCTGAAGACTGGCGTCTCGCTCGAACAGGCGCGCGCGGAACTGCTGGTGCTGGACCGGCCGCGGATTGAGGAGATCGCCGCTCGGGGCGATCTGAAATGGCTGAAGGTCACTATCGAAGTCGTCCCCGCCGCCGCGGGATTCTCGACGCTGAGCCGTGAGTACGCCCGTCCGCTCTTCGCGCTGATGGCCATCGTCGCCGCGCTGCTGCTGCTGGCGTGCACCAACGTCGCCGGCCTGCTCCTCGCGCGCGCGGCGGCGCGGCAGCGCGAGATGACGATTCGTGTCGCGCTCGGCGCCGGATGGCTCCGTCTGGTTCGCCAGGTGCTGACGGAATCGTTGCTGCTCGCGTCAGCCGGCTGCCTCCTCGGCATCGTGTTCGCCGACTTTGGTGCCGACGCGCTGGTGCGGATTCTGACGTCAGGCCGTATGCCCGGCATGCAGGCGCACATCGCGATTCAACCGCAGCTCGATCTCCGGGTGCTGCTGTTCACCGTCGGCGTCTCGCTGGCCACCGGTGTCCTGTTCGGTCTCGCGCCCGCGGTGAGCGCGTGGCAGCCTGCACCGGCCGCCTCGCTTCGCGCGACTGGGGCCGCTCCCGACACGCCGTCCCGGCGCCTTGTCGGCAAAGGCCTGGTCATCGCCCAGGTGGCGCTGTCGACCGTGTTGCTGGCGGCCGCCGGATTGTTCGTGCGTCACATGTTGACGCTTCGAGACGTCGGCCTCGGCTTCGAGCGAGAGTCGGTGTTGCTCGTCTCGCTGGATCCAGGCGCCAGCGGCTACCAGCAGCATCAACTCGCGCCGCTCTACCGTCAGCTGCTCGAACGGCTGACGGCGATTCCCGGCGTGCGCTCGGCGACGCTGAGCGGCGTCACGCCGGTCTCGGGCACCGGCGCCTCGCGGTTCATCGACGTCCCGCGGTTCGAGGAAAAACGGGAGGACCGCCGGCGTATGGCGTTGAACTGGATCGCGCCGAAGTACTTCGAGACGCTCGGCACGCCATTACTGGCGGGCCGCGACTTCACGTTCGAAGAGCAGGGCGGCCCGCCCACGGCGATCGTGAACCAGTCGATGGCGCGCTACTACTTCGGCGGTCGCAGCCCGATCGGGCAATTCTTCACCTTCGATCGCCAGGACAATCGGGGAGCCGCAAGGCAGGAGCCGTACCAGATTATCGGCGTCGTCGGCGATACGAAGTACTTGAATCTGCAGGAGCCGATACACCGGATGGTGTACCTGAACGCGTTCCAGGAGCCGCAACTCCACGCGCACCAGTTTTCGCTGCGGACGAACGTGCGGCCGGAGGTGGTGGCCGCCGACGTGCGCCGCGCCGTACGCGATCTGCTGCCGACCGTCGTCGTCGCAAAGGTTACGACGATGACCGATCAGGTCGACGCGTCGATGATTCCCGAACGCCTCATCGCGATGCTGTCCGGATTTTTCGGAGCGGCCGGAGCGCTCCTGGCCGCCATCGGCCTCTACGGACTGCTGGCGTATACGGTTGCGCGCCGAACCAGCGAGATCGGCGTCCGGATGGCGCTCGGCGCCACCCGGAGCGAGGTTACACGCATGATCATGATGAGCGCCCTCGCCCTGGTCGCGACCGGCCTACTCCTCGGTGCGCCCGTCGCTTATGGAGCGAGGCGTCTGGCGTCGGCGTTCGTGGACGATCTGCCGATCGGCGGAGTATTGCCGATCGCGGTGGCTGCCGTGGCCATGCTGGCGATTGGTGCCGTCGCCGCGGCGGTTCCCGCGAGACGCGCATCGCGCGTGAATCCGATCGAGGCGCTCAGACAGGAGTAACCGATATCGCACGGCTGAAGCCGTGCGCCACAACCGAGGAGCGCCCTCAGCCATAAGCCCTCGGTCCAGCGCCTTCAGTCCTGAGCCCTCAGCCCTTCGTGTGGCGTCCCCTAGCCCCAGGCCCCCCGCCCCAAGTACTATGGTGAGTTCGTATGCCCTCCTTATACGACCGCTTCAACCTCGTCTCCGATTTTTCGCTTGCCGGCGATCAGCAGCGGGCGATTGGCGAGCTCGTCGAAGGACTGGATCGCGGCGATCCGCACCAGGTGCTGCTCGGGGTGACCGGATCGGGCAAAACGTTCACGATGGCGCAGACCATCGCGCGCGTGAATCGCCCGACGCTGGTGATGGTCCACAACAAGACGCTGGCGGCTCAGCTCTATCAGGAGTTCCGGCGCTTCTTTCCGGAAAATGCCGTCGAGTACTTCGTCAGCTACTACGACTACTATCAGCCGGAAGCGTACGTGCCGGCGACCGATTCCTACATCGACAAGGAAGCGACGATCAACGACGAGATCGACCGGATGCGGCTCTCCGCCACCCGGTCGCTGTTCGAACGGCGCGATGTGATCATCGTCGCCAGCGTCTCCTGCATCTACGGCCTCGGATCTCCCGAGGCGTATTACGGCATGCTCCTGCCGCTCGAGCGCGGCCAGCGCATCAGCCGCGAGGACATCCTCCGCAAGCTCGTGGAAATTCAGTACGAACGCAACGATACCGACTTCGCGCGAGGGACGTTCCGGGTTCGAGGCGATATCGTCGAGGTGATCCCGTCGTACGAAGAGCAGGGATTGCGGATCGAATTGTTCGGCGACGAAGTCGACGCCCTGACCACGTTCGACCCGCTGACCGGACGGTCGTTACGAAAGCACGACAAAATCGCCGTCTATCCAAAGTCACATTTCGTCGCGCCCCGCGACCGGACGAAGCGAGCGGTCGAGACCATCAAGGAAGAGCTCGTCCAGCGGCGCGGCGATCTCGAGAGGGAGGGGCGGCTCCTCGAGGCGCAGCGTCTGCATCAGCGCACGATGTTCGACCTGGAGATGATCCAGGAAATCGGCTACTGCCACGGGATCGAGAACTACGCGCGGCACCTGACCGGCCGTCAGCCGGGGGAGCCGCCGCCGACGCTGCTCGACTATCTGCCCGCGGACGCACTGATCGTCGTGGACGAGAGCCACCAGACCGTGCCGCAAGTCCGGGGCATGTATGCCGGCGACCGCTCGCGCAAGGAAGTGCTCGTCGCCTACGGGTTCCGGCTGCCGTCCGCCCTCGACAACCGTCCGTTGACGTTCGAGGAGTGGGAGCAGCGTGTCCGCCAGGTGATCTTCGTCTCCGCAACCCCCGGCCCGTACGAGATGTCTAAGGCTCAGGGCGTGGTGGTGGAGCAGATCATCCGTCCGACCGGGCTCATCGATCCGCCGATCGAGGTCCGGCCGGTCAAGGGGCAGGTCGACGACCTGCTCCAGGAGATCCGGTCCCGGGTCGCCCGAGGGGAGCGGGTGCTGGTCACGACGCTGACCAAACGGATGGCCGAGGACCTGACGCAGTACTACCAGGAGCTGGGCGTCCGCGTGCGGTACCTGCACTCGGACATCGATACGCTCGAGCGCGTCGAGATTCTTCGCGACCTGCGCCGCGGCGAGTTCGACGTGCTGGTGGGGATCAACCTGTTGCGGGAAGGACTCGATTTGCCCGAAGTGTCGCTCGTGGCGATTCTCGACGCCGACAAAGAAGGATTTCTCCGCTCAGCCGGCTCGCTGATTCAGACGTCGGGACGCGCCGCGCGCAACGTCAACGGCCGTGTGATCATGTACGCCGATACCGAAACCAACTCGATGCGTCTCGCAATCAGCGAAACCAGCCGGCGCCGGGCCCTTCAGGCCGCGTACAACACGGAGCACGACATCACGCCGCAGTCGATCGTCCGCGCGATCGACGACGTGATGTCGAGCGTCTACGAGCGCGACTACCTGACGCCGGCGGCGACCATCGACGGCACCGAGCGATTCCACAACCAGCAGCAGCTCGACGCGCATCTCGAGAAACTGCAGGCGCAGATGAAGGCGGCCGCGGCGAACCTCGACTTCGAAAAGGCCGCCGCGCTGCGCGACGACATCAAACGGCTGCGTAATCCCGAGCTGGGATTGCCGCACCCCGCGCGGAGGGCGTAACCGCCGCGTGCTGACGTTCATTGAAAACTGGATCAAGAGCTCGGCGCTCGAGGTGCAGGAGTACGTCCTGATGGTCCGCGCGGCCGTCGCCGGCATCTTCACCCCGCCGCGCTACAAATACGACATCGTCGAGCAGTTCGACGTCATCGGCGTCGGATCGCTCACCGTGGTGCTGCTGACGGGCTTCTTCACCGGCGCGGCGCTTGCCCTCCAGAGCGGCCTGACGCTGGATCAGTTCGGCGGACGCTCGGTGGTCGGCCGGTTGATCAGCGCGTCGATGATCAAGGAGCTCGGGCCGGTGCTGACCGCGCTCATGCTGACCGGCCGCGTCGGGTCGGGCATCGCCGCGGAGCTGGGATCGATGGTCGTGACCGACCAGATCTACGCGCTGCGGGCGCTGGGCACCGATCCTATCCGCAAGCTGGTCGTGCCGCGGCTCCTCGCGGGCTTTCTCATGGCGCCGGTGCTCACGATCATCTCCGACTTTGTCGGGATCGTCGGCGGCTGGATCGTGGCGGTGTTCCAGCTGCAGATCGCCTCCGGCGTCTACTGGTCGTCGGTGACGCAGGCGCTCTACACGCAGGACGTCTGGATGGGTCTCATCAAGCCGTTCGTGCTGGGGTTCGTCATCGTGACCACCGCCTGTCACGTGGGGCTGCGGACGAAAGGCGGCACGCAGGGTGTGGGTGAGGCCACGACGGTGGCCGTTGTCACGGGGTCGGTCGCGGTGATTGCCGTCGATTTCTTCGTGACGAAGATTTTGATCGCGACGATGTATTAGCGACGCCATGGATATTGAGACGACGCAGACGGCGGAAGAGATCCTCAGCGAACGGGGTGCACCGGTCGTGATGTTCGATCAGGTCCAGCTCGCGTTCGACGAAAAAGTGGTGCTGAAGAACATCAGCTTCACGCTCATCTCCGGGCACACGAAGATCATTCTCGGTGCCAGCGGGTCGGGCAAATCGACGATCCTGAAGATCATCACGGGGCTGCTGCGCGCCGACAAGGGCGTCATCTGGGTCAACGGCGAACGGGTCGACGAGCTCTCCGAGCGGCAGATGATGAACGTGCGCACCGACCTCGGCATGATCTTCCAGGAGGGCGCGCTCTTCGACTCGCTGACCGTGCGCGAGAACGTCGGCTACAAGCTGTACGAGGAAAGCGACATGCCGATCGAGGAGGCGCACAGGCGCGTCGAGGAGGTGCTCGGCTGGGTCGGCCTCGGTGCGTACATCGACCGCATGCCGTCCGAGTTGTCGGGCGGGCAGCGGCGGCGCGTGGCCATCGCGCGCGCCATGGCGTTCAAGCCTCGAATCCTGCTGTACGACGAGGCGACGACCGGGCTCGATCCGATCACCGCCACAACGGTGGACGAAGAAATCATCAAGCTCCGCGACCTCGAACACGTGAGCTCGATCGTGGTCACGCACCAGCTGCGCGATGCGTTCTACGTGGCCACGCACATGGCCGAGCGCGACGAGAAAGGAAACGTTCGCATCGTGCCGGCCACGCCCGAGAAGGAACGCGAGGCCGAGTTCATCATGATCCGCGAGGGCGTGATCGTCTTCGAAGGCGACGCCGACGCGCTGCGCACGTCGACAGATCCGTACATCCAAACGTTTTTGAGCTGAGAGTACAAACATATGCCTCGAACGCGATCGCTGGCGTGGTCGGAACTGAAAATCGGGCTGCTGACGATCTCCGCGATTGTCATCGCCTCGATCCTGGTGTTCAGCTTGACCGGCGGCAAGGGCTGGTTCTGGCAGCGCTACACGCTGAAGACGCGCTTCCCGAACGTCGCCGGCCTGGCTGCCGGATCGCCGGTCCGCGTCGCCGGCGTGCAGGTCGGCAGCGTCAAGGACATCGAGTTCGAGTCGGCCGGCGAGCAGGTCGACGTCGTCTTCGAGGTCAACAAGAAGGTGAAAGACCGCATCACCGACAAGTCGGTGGCGTTCCTCGGGTCGGTCTCGCTGCTCGGTTCCAGCGCGGTGGACATCACGCCGGCCACCACCGGCACACCGATCCCCGAGTACGGGTACGTGCCGCAGGGACGCGCGAAGGGACAGTTCGCGGACATCGCGGAGGGGGCATCGGGGACGATCGACGAGGTGACAGGCCTGGTGCGCGATCTGCGCGCCGGCAAGGGGTCGGCCGGCAAGCTGATGACCGACGACCGTCTCTACAACGACCTCCAGCAGTTCGTGTCCACCGCCGGCCAGCTGACGCGCGAGCTCCAGCAGGGCAGGGGAACTCTCGGTCAGCTGTTGAAAGACCCGAAGGCCGCCGAGAGCCTCAACGCAACCCTGAAAAACATCGAGACCTTGACCCGCCGGATCGAGGCCGGAGAGGGGAGCCTTGGACAGCTGCTCAAGGACGACCAGTTCTCGAAGTCGTTGAACGGTGTCACCGCGAACTTCAAGGAGCTGACCGATCGCCTCAACCGTGGCGAAGGGACCGCTGGCAAGCTGATCACGGATCCCGCGCTGTTCAACCGGCTCAACGCCGTCACCGAGCAGCTCGATCAACTGGTGACGAAACTGAACGCCGGCGAGGGTACGGCCGGACAGTTGCTGAAAGATCGCCAGTTATATGAGAACATGAACGGAGCAGTGAACGACATGCGTGCGTTGCTCACCGCGATCAAGGCTGACCCCAAGAAATATCTCAACGTGAAAGTGAGCATTTTCTAATGGCGAGAGACGAAGGAGCCGGGGCGGGCAACATCCTGTTGGCGTTTATTCTCGGCGCGGTCAGCGGTGCGGCCGTCGCGCTGCTCTACGCGCCGGCAACCGGCCGCGAGACCCGCGAGTACCTGGGCGACCGGGCGGCGGAAGCGCGAGCCCGGGCGGCCGAGGCCGCGGCCAAAGGCCGCGATGCACTCAACCAGGGTCGCGACACCCTCAACACGGCGATCGAGCGCGGGCGCGAGGCGTACCAGCAGGCGCGGCGGGAAAACGCCTAATGGTGTGGCGCGACGTGTTCCTGGGCGTCATTGCCGTGGCGACGCTGGCGATCGCCGTCGCGCAGATCGGCGTCATCATCGCCGCGGGCATGATGGCCCGGCGTGTCGGCCGCGTCGTCGAGCAGATCGAACGTGATCTCAAGCCGCTGTTCGGCCACATCAACGCCATTGGAAACGACGCGTCCCGGGCGGTCGCGCTCGCGACCGCGCAGGTGGAGCGCGCGGACAAGCTGTTCGGCGACCTCGCCGTTCGCGTCGATCAGACGCTCAACGCCGTCCAGTCGTCCATCGCCACGCCCGCACGGGAGGGGCGGGCGATGATGAGCGCGTTCAAAGCGGCGCTCCAGGTCCTTCGCGACCTTCGCTCTCCACGCCGGCAGGGCCGCGGCGACGACGAAGACGCGCTCTTCATCTAAATTCAGCGCGCCAGCCAGGTTTTCCATCCCAGACCGCCGGAACCGTCCTCCGGTCTCCAGCCGTGCCTCACCGCGACTTCTGACAGCTATTGCGCCGTCTCGCGGCCGGTGGTAGAACAAGCCCTACAATTCGACGACAAACCCGGGAGGGCTGCAGTGAAGCTACTGACGCATGTTGCCTTCGGTTTCGTGACCGGCCTTCTCGTTCTCACGCTCGCCGCGCCTGCGTCCGCGCAGGAATCGAAATCCTCATCGCTGGCCAAGCAGCTGGCGGCGGCGCTCGACGCCGCGAAACTCGACAGCGTTGCCGCGACTGATCCGGTCGCCTCCGATGCATTTGCCGCCGCCCTGTATTACCCGGGCATGGAGCTGCTGGTCGTCTCCGGAAAATACTCGGCTCCTCAGTTGCTGACGACGCGAATTTCGAACAAGGACTATCGCGAGGTCTATCTGGACCTGAACGGTGCGGCCACGGAGAAGATTTTCATCGAGGACTCCGGCGCCGACGGCCTCAAGGCCAAGCGCGAGACCAATCAGCCGTTCGACCAGGTGGAGATCGCGGGCAAGCGGACCATGTTCGACGGCGAGTGGAAAGCGCAGAAGCTGTCGGAACAGGATTACATGAAGGCGTTCTCCGCCGCCGACGAACGCTACGCGCAGATTCTCGGCGCGCTCCTGGCGCAGCTCAAGAAGTCGTCGTGATCTGACCCCGCCCGCCTTTGCTGGTATAACGTGACCGTGCAAGGCGTCAACGGCGTTCATCACATCACGGCGATCGCGGGTCCAGCGCAGGAGAATCTCGACTTCTACGCCGGCGTCCTGGGCATGCGGCTGGTGAAGCGCAGCGTCAATCAGGACGATCCCACCACCTACCATCTCTTTTACGCTGATGCGGAAGGTCATCCCGGATCCGACCTCACATTCTTCCCATGGGCGCAGATGGCGCCTCCGCGGCCTGGTTACGGTCTCGCCATGGAAGTCGGTCTGGAGATTCCGCCGGGCAGCCTCGACTTCTGGGGCCAGCGCCTCGAGAAATATGGAACGCGGGACGGAGCGGTGCAGACTCGATTCGGGCAGCGAGTGCTCGCGTTCTCCGATCCGCACGGACTTCGCGTGGCGCTTGTCGAGGGATCCACCGGACGGACCTTTACCGCGTGGGAAGGGAGCGCTGTTCCTTCAGACCGGCAGATCCGCGGCCTGCACGGTGCTCAACTCTGGGAACGCGACGCGTCGGTAACGAAGCGCTTTCTGACGGACGTTCTCGGGTTCGAAGAGCTCGCGACCGAAGGCGGCTGGACCCGCTTCGGGTTCAAGGGCTCCGCCGGCGTCGTCGATGTTCGCGACGCGCCGGACGCGCGCCGCGGCGCGTGGGGCGTTGGCTGCGTGCATCATCTCGCCTGGCGCGTCGACGACGAGGCGCATCAGGCTCACATGCGATCGCGGATCGCGGCGGAAGGAGCCCAACCCACGCCGGTGATCGATCGCTTCTGGTTCAAGTCGGTCTACTTCAGGGAACCGGGCGGCGTGCTGTTCGAGCTGGCGACCGACGGCCCCGGATTTGCGGTCGATGAAGACGCGGCGCATCTGGGCGAGACACTGGTCCTGCCTCCCTGGCTCGAGGTCAACCGCGTGTCTATCGAGCAGGCGCTTCCGCCGCTCGCGTTGAAGGGAGAAGCGTGATGAAGGGCTTCAAGGAGTTCATTCTTCGAGGAAACGTGCTGGATCTGGCCGTCGCGGTCGTCATGGGCGCCGCGTTCGGGGCGGTAGTGACGGCCCTCGTCAAGGATCTGCTCACCCCGCTCATCGCCGCCATCGTCGGCGCGCCGGATTTTTCGGGCATCGCGCTCACGGTGAACGGCAGCAAGCTCCTCGTCGGCGACTTTTTGAACGCGATCATCGCGTTCCTGATGCTCGCCATCGTCGTGTACTTCTTCGTCGTCCTCCCGGTCAATCACCTGATGGCGCGGCTGAAGCGCGGAGAGATCCCGCCGGATCCGACGACCAAGAAGTGTCCCGAGTGCTTGAGCGAAATCGCCATCGGCGCCCGCCGCTGCGCGTTCTGCACCTCGCAAGTCGCCTGAGACGAGCGGCGTGGACCCGTCCTCTCGCCGCATCAAGGAAATGGAAGTGATGGTGGCCGACGTCATCGTCGAGACGCCGGACACCACGACCCTGGTGTTGTTCACGGGCAACGATCGCCTGGAATATCTGGCCGGCCATTTCCTGACGATCGATCCGCACCAGTTCGAAGCGCTGGAGCGCTTCATCTCGTTCCTCGAGGATCTCAAGGGGCGGCGCGAGCCGCCACGCGCCTACTCCATGAGCTCGGCGCCTCACGAGCGATACCTCGCGGTCACGGTGAAGGAAGAGCGGTATGTATCGAACCTGACGAAATACCCGCCGCTCCTGTCGCCGCTGCTCGTCAAACGGACGTTGCGCGGCATGAGGCTCGCCGTCGTCGGCTTTACGGGCCCGTATACGCTTGCGGCAGACGTCACCTCTCAGACCGATCACATCGTCCATGTCTGCGCTGGCTCCGGGAGCGTTCCCAACTTCTCGATGTTGAAGTTCGCGCTGGCCCATCACCCGACGCTGCGGCACACATTCGTCTACTCCAACAAGACGTGGGACGATGTGATCTTCCGCGATGAGCTGAGCCGTCTGGCGCGTGAGCATCCGGATCGGTTGAAGGTCCTGCACACGCTCACGCGCGAAGACGATGTGACGAGCCTTGGTCCGAACGTTCGACGTGGACGCGTCGATCAGGCGCTGCTGCGCGAGGCGATTGAAGACCCGACCGCGTGCCTCGTCTACGTCTGCGGACCGGGCATCTCGAAGTTCGACCTCGCCGCCGCGAAAGAAGCCGGAACGGCGCCGCCGAAGCGCTTCCTCGAGTCTGTCCTCGCCGACCTCAAAGATCTGGGCGTCCCCGACAAGCGCATCAAGCGCGAGTTCTACGGGTAGCCAGCGCAGGTGTGGAGCGCGAAGGCTTTAGCCGAGCGTGTCGAAGTAGCGCAAAGGCTTCAGCCGAGCGGTTGTGACGATCCGCGCGCACGCGGCAAAGACATCACGACGCTGATTTGAGCCTGAAGGAGGCCTCCATGCGACGTCTGATCCGAGTCGTCCCACTCATCGTGTCCGCAATGGTGATGTCCGTTTCCGGGACCGCCTGGGCGCAGGCGCCCAAACCCGATCCAACGACACGCGACGTCCTGTTGAAACAATGGACGGATATCGGCGAAAAAGTCGTTCAGCTCGCGGAAGAGTTCCCCGAGGACAAGTACGATTTCCGTCCCGTCGCCGGTGTCCGGACCTTCGGCGATCAACTCCGCCACGTCGCGTTCTGGAATGGCTATGTCGCGAAGACCGCCCGCGGCGAGAAGGCGGACGGCAAGCTCAACGAACTGCCGAAGGCGGAGTACCCGACGAAAGCGGCGGTGGTGAAGGCTTTGAAGAGCAGCCTCGCGGAAGCCACCGCGCTGCTGAAGCAGGAACCAGCGACGCCGAGCACGAAGCTGATTAATCTCTGGGTGTCCTTCACCGAGCACTCGGGCGAGCACTACGGTCAGCTCGTCGTGTACTACCGCTTGAACGGCATCGTCCCGCCGGCGTCACGCGGGCAATAGCTCCAACGGACGGACAAGAAGAAACCGCGGAGATCGCGAAGACCGCAGAGCAAATCTATTTTCTCAGCGAGCTTTGCGGTCTCTGCGGTTTCTTCTGATCGTGTGTCTATGATAGGGGGATGGTCCCCTTGTCGGTGCTCGATCTCTCGCCAATCGTCGAAGGGCGCACTGCTGCTGATGCGCTGCGCAACACGCTCGATCTCGCGCGTCACGCCGAGCGCTGGGGGTATCGCCGCTACTGGCTGGCCGAGCATCACAACATGCCCGGGATCGCCAGTGCGGCGACGTCGGTGGTCATCGGGCACGTCGCCGGCGGCACGACGAGCATTCGGGTCGGGGCAGGCGGCATCATGCTGCCGAATCACTCTCCGCTGGCGATCGCGGAACAGTTCGGCACGCTCGAATCGCTCTATCCGGGGCGCATCGATCTCGGCCTCGGCCGCGCGCCGGGGTCCGACGGTCTCACCGCGCGTGCGCTTCGGCGTGACGCGATCGTCGATCAGGCCGACGCGTTCCCGCAGGATGTCCTCAAGCTCATCGCCTATTTCCGCGGCGTGGACGGGCCGATCAAAGCCGTTCCTGGCGCCGGCCTGAGCGTCCCGATCTGGATCCTGGGATCGAGCACCTTCGGAGCGCAGCTCGCCGCGGCGCTGGGCCTTCCGTATGCGTTCGCGTCACATTTCGCGCCGGGTCAGATGATGCAGGCGATCGAGATCTACCGCGCGCATTTCCAGCCGTCGGATCACCTCGAACGCCCCTACGTGATGCTGGGCTTCAACGTGTTCGCCGCCGATACCGACGCGGAAGCAAAATTGCTTTTCAGTTCGCTCCAGCAGGCGTTCGTCAACCTGCGCAGCGGCCGTCCCGGCCGTTTGCCGCCGCCCGTGGAGGGGTACGAAGACAAGCTGGGGCCGGCCGAGCGCGCCATGATCGCGCAAGCGCTCTCATGCTCCGCCATTGGATCGCCCGAGACGGTCCAGCGCGGCATCGAAGCGTTCGTCCAACGCACGGGCGCTGACGAGCTGATCGTGACCTCCCAGATCTTCGATCACACGGCAAGGCTGAAGTCGTTCGAGATCGTGGCGGGGTTTTCGCACGGCTGAAGCCGTGCGCCACAGGCACTTCCAACTTCCACTTCTAACTTTTGACCTCTAACTTCTACCTTTCTAGATCTTCCTACTGTCATACGCCCAGTGGAGCAGCGCCTGCCGTTGCCGCGGACGGCATTCGCAGTCACCGGGCTCGCAATGCTTGCGGATAGCCCCTGCGTGCCGCGCGATCGCGCGCCAGCGCGCGATCTGCCGCGCGTCGTCCGGACCGCGGCGGCCCATGTAGTACCGGCAGTACCACTGGAACCAGCCGCGAGGATCCTGCGGGCGCAGCCAGTTGTTCCTGCGCCAGACCGACAGCGGCTGCGAGGCATTTACGCCGAAGAAGTTGAGGCGCGGATCGTGCCGCTCCGCGCAGAGCTTCGCGCGCTCGAACCAGGATCGGGGAAATTCGCGACGGCAATCGGTCATGTACTTGCCGCCGAACACGCCGAGCCTGAGCATCTGCTGCGGAGTCAGCTCGGGACGAAAATCGGGTGCGAAGTGCTGTCCAACCGGCTCGGTACGGTAGTAGACGTAGCCGCGCTGCATCTTGTCGTTGACGACGACGCGCCGTTTCATCCGGATCGATTTTAGGCGGTTTTTAGGCGCGGCCCGGCGCGTCGTTCTGCCGAGGTGGGCTACGATCACCGCATGACGGCTACCGCCGCAATGGGGTTCCTGATCGTCGTCCTGTTCGTGGCGGCGACGTCGCCGCTGTGGGTCGCGGTCGTCACCTCGTTCGCGGCCGTGATCGCCTTCAACTTCTTCTTCCTGCCGCCGGTCGGCACACTCACGATCGCCGATCCGCAGAACTGGGTCGCCCTGGTCGCGCTCCTCATCGTCAGCCTGGTGGGGAGCAATCTCTCCGCCGTTGCACGCGCGAGAACACAGGAATCGGAAGCGCGGCGCGACGAGCTCGCTCGATTGTTCGATTTGAGCCGCGACATTCTCCTGGTGACCGACAGCCAGGCGGCGAATGCATCGCTGGCCGGGTTCATCTCGCGCCGATTCGATCTTCAGTACGTCGCGATCTGCATGCCGCACGGCAGCGAATGGGTCGTGTTCGAAGCGGGATCGAACCGTGTGACGCTCGATCCGCGAGACCTCTCCGCCG
Source organism: Vicinamibacterales bacterium (assembly GCA_035693505.1). Taxonomy (GTDB): domain Bacteria; phylum Acidobacteriota; class Vicinamibacteria; order Vicinamibacterales; family CAVVIG01; genus CAVQFC01. Next base: position 13,574 of record DASSGK010000497.1, on the reverse strand, counting down.
CGTTCCAGAACCTCGACGGAGGACGCGCGCCGTCGATTGGCGAATCCGTCCGGCTGACGCCGCTTCGTCTCGGAACGCGGCCGATTGGCCTGCTCGCCGTTTCCGGGCGGCCGATGGAGAGCGGGACGCTCGACGCCGTCGCCGGCGTGGCCGCGATCGCCCTCGAACGCGCGCAGTTTCTCGACGATCGCAAGGCCGCCGACGTGGCGCGCCAGAGCGAGGCGCTGAAGTCGGCGCTGCTGGCCTCGCTGGGGCACGATCTCCGGACGCCGCTGACGGCGATTCGCGTCGCCGCGAGCAACCTGCAGGCGTCGTGGCCGGACGAACGCGAGCGGAAAGAACAAAGCGACCTGATCCTGACGGAGGTCGATCGGCTGACGCGCCTGTTCCAGAACATCCTCGAGATGGCGCGCATCGACGCCGGCGCCGTCACCCAGAACACCCGATGGGTCGCCCCGTCCGAGATCATCGAAGCGGCGCGGAGCGCGGTGGAGCCGTCGCTTCGCGGCCGCCCGGTCCAGATCGCGGCAGATGTCGAGCGTCTGGTGCGGCTCGATCCGCGCCTGACGGCCGCGGCGCTCTCGCAGCTCCTCGAGAACGCCGCCCAGTACTCGCCGGCCGGCTCGCCGATCGACGTGCACGCCAGCGTCGGCGACGAGGGACTGACGATCGCCGTCCGCGATCGCGGGCCTGGCGTTCCGGAACCGGATTTGCCCCACGTCTTCGAACGCTTTCATCGGGGAGCCAACGCGAAGGGACGCCGGTCAGGCACCGGGATGGGGCTGGCGATCGCCAGGGGCGTGCTCGCCGTCGAGCGCGGCCAGATTGCCGCCGAGAACTGCCCCGACGGCGGGGCGCGTTTCACGATGACGGTTCCCGCGGAGGTGAAGTGACCCGGACCTGGCGCATCCTGCTCGTCGACGACGATGTGTCGATTCAGCGCGCGGTCGCGCCGCTGCTTCGATCGCGCGGGTATCACGTGGACGTGGTCGGCACAGGCCACGATGCCGTGAAGGCGGTCGGCGACAAGAAGCCGGACCTGATCGTGCTCGATCTCGGCCTGCCGGATCTCGAAGGCGTCGAGGTGTGCCGGCAGATGCGTCAGGATACGCGAGCGCCGATCGTCATTCTGTCGGCTCGAAGCGGGGAAGCCGAGAAAGTCGCCGCGCTCGACCTGGGCGCGGACGACTACGTCACCAAGCCGTTTGGGCCGGAGGAACTGCTGGCGCGCATCCGCGTGGCGCTTCGCCGAGTGAGCGAGGCGGAGGCGCCCACGGTCGAGCTCGTACAGGTTGGAGACATCACGATCGACTTCCCTCGTCATCGCGTCATCCGCGGCGCCGATGAAGTGCGGCTGACGCCGAAGGAGTTCGATCTGCTCGCGCTGCTCGCACGCAACGCCGATCGCGTGTTGACCCACCGCGCGATCCTCACGGCGATCTGGGGACCCAACGCCGTCGACCAGCCCGAACACCTGTGGGTGTTGATGGCCCAGCTCCGTAAGAAGATCGAGCCGGACCCCGCGACGCCCAGGTACCTGATCAGCGAGCCGTGGGTCGGCTATCGCCTCGTCAGCATGTCGGCAGACTGACGCCTCCTGAGCGGAACGCGATCGAGGTCCCGTCTCAGAGGTCTCGTCTCAGAGGTCCCGTCTCAGAGGTCCCGCCTCACCGTTACACAGCCGTTTCGGCAGCGCCGATGGCCGCCGTTTGACGACTCGTCTGCACACGACGTGTTCTACAATCGGGCCCCAGCACTGGCTGGTGCTCGCTCGCTCACGGTCCCGCCTTCACGATCGAGTGTCACAGGCCCGCAGCTGACCGATGAAACCGCCCATCCCCAGGCTGTCCGCGCCGGAACGGATTCGCGTCGTGCTCGCGTCGCGCACGATCGTGTCGTACGTCTCCGTGTGGCGGGCCACCGCGCGAGCGCTGGTCGAGCTGGGATGCAGTGCGTTTTTCGTCGGGGGCGTCGCGTGGATGGCGATTGGCTCGCCGGCGCCCTGGTTCGTGCTGGCCGCCGTCGCGCTCAGCGTCGCCGTCCGCGCCGTGGATATCGAGTCCCGTGCGCTGTTCATACCCGGCGGGTTGTACGGCAGCGTCCGCGACACGCTCGGCAGGCTGCCTGCCAAACTCGCGGCGGCGGCCTCGATCGCCGAGCGGCTGATGCTCGGCCCGGTGGCGGCCGTGGTCGCGGGTCACTACTTCGCGGCGCTGGCGCGCGCCCTGTTCGGTGTGATCCCCGGCGGACCGGCCGGCTTTACCGGCGACGACGGGACCGCGGTGGTCGCTGTCGTGCTCCTCGGCATCGTGTGGTGGCTGCAGCGGCAAGGCCGCGCAATTTCGGACCGCGCGCTGTCGCAGGCTGTCGGGGTCTCCGTGGCGGTTCTCGTCGTGGTCGCCGTGTGGGCGGCCGTCACGGCCGCGGCGAGAGGCGCCGACCTTCCGCCATTTCAGCTACCGTCACTGGCTCCGCAGGCGTGGCGAGGCGCGGCGGACTCACGCACCTGGCTGACGTGGATTGGAGCCGCGCTGGCCGTGGCCGCCGGATTCGGCGCGGCCTTCCCGGCGGTCGGGGGAGTCGACGTTCTCAGCCACGTCGCGGTGGATCTCGAGCAGCCGCGCATCCGCAACCTGCAGCGGGCGGCCCGGCTGGTCGCCGCCTTCGGATTCGTGGTGACCGCCGCGCTCGCGTTTTTGCTGGTGGCGCTGGTCCCGGACAACGAGATCGCCGCATGGGTTGAGGCGCCGCTGGCCGGCGTCGTCTTGAGACTGTCGGGTCCGGCGTGGCTGCGCCTTATCGCGCTGCTCGCTCTCGTCGGCGCGACGGCGGTGTTCACCAGCGCCGCCGCTCGTTCGGCTGCCGCCGGAGCTCACGGCATGCTGTCGCGGCTTGTCGACGAAGGAGTGTTGCCGGCGGCGCTGCGGACGCTGCACCCGCGCTTCGGGACTCCCGCACGCATGATCGACGTCGCGGCGGCCGCCCAGATTGGCATCGTGCTGCTGTCGGGAGGCGAGCTGACCTGGCTTGCCCGCGCCTACAGCGTCGGCCTCGTGTGGAGCGCCGTCCTCAAGACGGCGGCGCTGATCCGGTTCCGCTTCCTGCGTCCCGGCGCGCGCGCGTATCGCGTGCCGATGAACGTCACCATCGGGACGCGCGAATGGCCCGCCGGCTTGATGCTCGTGACCGCACTGCTCGCCGTCTCCGGGCTCAGCCTGCTCGCGACGCTGGATCCTCCGTCTCTGGCCGGAGCCGGTCTGCTGGTCGCGATGACCGTGCTGCTCACGATGTCGGAGCGTTCGGCCGCCGCGCACCCGGATCCATCGCCCGAAGGACTGGACGAGTTTCAACTGCTGCCGTCGAGCGACGCGGATCTCACGCACGTTGACGTGCGGCCCGGCAGCGTCCTGGTGCCGGTGCGAAAACCGGGGGCGTTGACTCACTTGACCGCCGCGCTACGCGGAGCCGGCGATCGTGACGTCGTGGCGATGACGGTCCGTCTGGTCGGCGTTGACGTCCCGGACGATCCGTCGGCAGTACCCCGCGCCACCATCGACGAACGCCGGTTGTTATCTGCCGTGGTCGCGCTCGCCGAGCGTGAAGCGAGACCGGTGCGGTTGTTGATCGTCCCGGGCGTCAACGTCTTCGACTCGGTGGTCGAGACCGCGCTGCGCCTGGGTTCTGCGGAAATCCACGTCGGCGAATCGGAAACGCTGTCGGCTGACGATCAGGCTCACTTGCTGGGCGACGCCTGGGAACGCGCCCCCGAGGCGCGTGGCATCGACGCCCGGCTCGTCGTGCACCATCAGCGCGGCGGCGCCGCCGCCTATCACCTGGGCGCGCACGCCCCCGCCCTCAAGCCCGAGGATTTCGATCTCATTCACCGTCTCTGGCTCGACGCAGCCAAGACCATCGGCCCGCACGTGCATCATCGCGATGTCGTGCGCGCCGCGCTGACCTTTATGGAACAACAACTCTCCGGCCCCGACCGCGAGGCGGCGCTGCAACTCGTGCGGGACACGGCCCGTCCCGCCGATGAGCTGGCCGCGGTCATTCGGCAACGAGACTTCGGCCGCCTGCGCGACATGGTGCGCAACCGGCGGCCGAGCGATCTGGCGGCGGTCCTCACCGACCTGTCCCTCGAGGATCAAGTGCTCGTCTTCCGGATTCTCTCCCGCAAAGCGGCGGCGGCGACGTTCGAATATCTCTCAGGCGACGATCAACACGCGCTCATCAAGACGATGGCGTCCGAGGACGTGGCGGCCCTGCTCAACAACATGGCGCCGGACGACCGGACGATGTTCCTCGAAGAACTGCCCGCCGAAGTCACACGGCATCTGCTTGCGCAGCTGACGCCGGAAGAACGTGCCGTCGCCGTCGGCCTGCTCGGCTACCCGGAAGGATCGATCGGCCGGCTGATGACGCCGCAATACGTGGCCGTCCGAGAGGATTGGACCATTTCGCAGGTGCTCGATTACATCCGCTCGCACGGGCAGGACAGCGAAACCCTGAACGTCATCTACGTCGTCGACGATCGAGGCGTGCTCATCGACGACATCACCATCCGCGCGCTGCTCCTGACGTCGCCCTCGGAAATGCTGCGCACCGTGATGGACCGCCGGTTCGTGGCGCTGAAAGCCACCGACGTCCAGGAAACGGCCGTCGGCGTGTTTCGGGGAGAGGATCGGACCGCGCTACCGGTGACGGACACCGGCGGTGTGCTCATCGGCATCGTGACCGTCGACGACGTGCTCGACGTCGCTGAGGCTGAGGCGACCGAAGACATTCAGCGCTTCGGCGGCAGTGAAGCGCTCGATGAGCCCTACATGCAGATCCGGTTCGTCCGGATGATTCAGAAACGTGCCGGCTGGCTCACCGCGCTGTTCCTCGGCGAAATGCTCACGGCCACTGCGATGGGATTCTTCGAGCATGAGATCGAGAAGGCCGTCGTCCTGGCGCTGTTCGTACCGCTCATCATCTCGAGCGGAGGCAACTCCGGGTCGCAGGCGTCGACGCTCGTGATCCGCGCGCTCGCGCTCGGCGAGGTCAAGTTGATCGACTGGTGGCGCGTGATGAGGCGCGAATTCGGCGCCGGCCTCGCGCTCGGCAGTATCCTGGGCGCGATCGGCTTCCTGCGGATCACGATCTGGTCGAGCTTCTCATCCATCTACGGGCCGCATTGGCTGCTGGTGGCGATGACGGTCTCGCTGGCGCTGATCGGCGTCGTGCTGTGGGGCACGTTGATCGGATCGCTGCTGCCGTTCCTCTTGCGGCGTCTGGGATTCGATCCGGCCGTGTCATCGGCGCCGTTCGTCGCCACGCTCGTCGACGTGACGGGACTTGTGATCTATTTCTCCGTTGGCATCGTCGTCCTGCGGGGCGCGTTGCTCTGAACGCAGGGCTGGAGCAGTTTCGTTTCCGAGGAGCGCGAAGGCTTCAGCCGAGCGAGTTTTTCGGCCGTCCCTTGTCACCGCGTCGCACTGAAGTGATGCGCCGCGAGCGCATCCTCCAGCGCCTGCAGGCTCTCGTCACACTGCGCGGTCAGGGCGCGTTTCTTTCCGAGCGATAGCGCCAGCGATCGGACGTTGCTGTTGCGGCGCGACAGCGTGACGATCTCCGCGTTGGTCTTCATCAGCCGATCGAGGGCAGTCGCCGCGGCGGCGAGGGGTTGACTTGCTGCGGGCGGAAGCAGCCCCTTCAACGACTGCAACGACGTGCGCGCCGAAGTCTCTGACGTTTTCATCGCCGCTTCCATCTTTGTCATCGCGGCATCATCCGACTCGGCGATGTGGCGCGCCTCGATCACCTGAATCTCCAGCGCCGCGCCGACAGCCTGGGCGGCGGATGCGGCAGCGGCCGAGGCATTCTTCGCCGGCGCCAGCTTGACGGCGGTCTCTAGCGATTGTTTGAACGTGTCGACGGCCTCCTGCGCCGGGCCGAACGAGAGCCGCTGGGCCTTGATGTTCGTGTTCTCGACCGCGAGCGGAAGGATGTCGGCGTCGAGCGCCCGATATTGAGCGAAGCGGCCCTTGAAGACCTCGAGCTCCCGCGCTTCGTCCCGGTCGCCAAGATCGCCGAGGATTCGCGCGAGCGAATCGATGTCCTGCGCCACCGCACTCGTCGCCTGCTGGGCTTCCTTTGCAGCAGCGGCCGATGCCTCGTCGGTGTCGGCCATCACCGCGCGATTCGAAGCGTCGGCCGCGCGCGCGAACTGCACGTGAAGGTGCGATGCCAGTCGATGGGCCTCGGCTTGTTGCGACAGGACCGCCTTCGAACCGTCCGCGCAGCCAGAGGAAACCGTGGCCAGAATCACCACCGCGCAGAAGGGGCGCTTCGCGTGCGTCAACGGCCCCGGGATCAGGTATGAGCTGAGCATAAACAACGCCTGAACATAGCACGCGTGCACCTTAAGGGAGTTTTTAGGCGATTTTTTTCGATCGTTAGGCGATTGTGTTGAGAACACATTTGTCTTCCCAGACCACGCTCTCGAGCCCTTCCGCTGGGACTGGAGGCGCGACGCGCGTCATCGTCGCGACCTCGGTCATGCTCTCGTTCATCTCGTTCTGGCGGGCAGCCGCGATCGTCCTGAACGATCTCGGCTCGTCGGCGTACTACGTCGGCGGCATCGCCGAGCAGGCAGTGGGCCGCGCCTCGGCCTGGTTCGTGTTCGGCGTCATGCTGTTCTCGTATGCCGTTCGGGCCGTTTACGTCGAATCGTGCGCGATGTTCACCCGCGGCGGCGTCTACCGCGTCGTCAAGGAGGCGATGGGCGGAACGCTGGCCAAGCTGTCGGTGTCAGCGCTGATGTTCGACTACATCCTGACCGGGCCGATCTCCGGCGTGTCGGCCGGCCAGTACATCGTCGGGCTCGTCTCACAAACCGCCACGTATTTCGGACGGCCCTGGACCCCCTCTCCGGATGTCGTGAATCTCTGGGCCGCCGGCATCGCGGTGCTGATCACCATCTATTTCTGGTGGCGGAACACGCAAGGCATCCACGAGTCGTCCGACGATGCGCTGAAGATCATGTACGTGACGACGGTGATGGTCGTCCTGCTGATCGGGTGGTGCGGCGTGACGATCCTGGGCCGGCCTGAAGCCCAGCGGCTCCCGCCGGCGCCGGTGGTCCGCAACCTGGTGTTCACCGACGACGCGGTCGGATGGATGCCGAAGCTCATCCCGCGATCGTTGCTTCAGGTCCCGAAGGCGCCGGAGCCTGGCGCGGCCGCCGAACCACACTACGGGTTTGCTCCGAACGTCGGCATGCTGATCGGGCTGATCGGCATCCTGATGGCGTTCGGCCACTCGTTCCTCGCCATGTCGGGGGAGGAGTCGCTGGCCCAGGTCAATCGCGAGCTGGAGTACCCGAAGCACAAGAACCTGATGAAGGCGGGTATGGTGATCTTCATCTACTCGCTGCTGTTCACGTCGCTGGTGTCGTTCTTCGCATACGCGCTGATTCCCGACGATGTCCGGCCGCAGTACTTCAACAACCTGATCAGCGGGATCTCGATGTACCTCGCTGGCCCGATGCCGCTCAAGCTGCTGTTTCAGGGCTTCATCGTCATCGTCGGCTTCCTGATGCTGGCCGGCGCGATCAACACGTCGATCATCGGGTCGAACGGTGTGCTGAATCGCGTCTCCGAAGACGGCGTGATGACCGACTGGTTCCGGGCGCCGCACCGCAGGTACGGCACGACCTACCGGATGATCAACCTGATCGTGCTGCTGCAGCTGGTCGCGATCGTCGGCTCGCGCGGCAACACCTACACCCTGGGAGAAGCCTACGCGTTCGGCGTCGTGTGGTCGTTCGCCTTCAAGGGGCTGGCGATGCTGGTGCTGCGCTTCAAGGATCACTCGCATCGGGAGTGGAAGGTGCCGTTCAACGTTGTCCTCGACGGCTACGAAATTCCCATCGGGCTCGGGGTGATCGCGGTGATCCTGTTCTCGATTGCCGGCATCAACCTGGTCACCAAGCAGGTGGCAACGATCAGCGGCGTCGCCTTTACGCTGGTCTTTTTCGTGGTCTTCGTCGTTTCCGAACGGATCAACGAGCGCAAGCGGGGCGCAGAGGCGCACGTCGAGATGGACCAGTTCCGGCTCCAGCCGCAGGAGCGCATCTCGAGCGAAACGGTCGAAGTCCGTCCCGGGAACTCGCTCTGCGTGGTTCGCGACTACAACACGCTCGACCACGTGAAAAAAGCGCTCGAGATCACGCACACCGGCAAGCGTGACCTGGTCGTCATGACGGTGCAGGTGATGAAGGGGCCAGACGCCGGTTACGAGGACATCAGCGAGAACCAGCTGTTCACGCGCTACGAGCAGCTGCTTTTCAGCCGGGTGACCGCGATCGCGGAAAAAGCCGGCAAGCATGTCGACCTGCTGGTGGTGCCTGGCACGAACGTGTACGACGCGATCGCCCAGACCGCGGCGCAGCTCGACTCGGCCGACATCTGGGCGGGGCGATCGTCGGTAGTGACGGCCGTCGAGCAGGCCAAGCAGATCGGTGACGCCTGGGAGCGGCTGCCGAAGAAACCGAGTCGCCAGGTGACGATTCACATCGTCGAGTCGTCCGGGACGGTGGACGACTTCCTGCTCGGCGCCCATGCGCCGACGCTGGCGGACGCCGACATCGATCTGATTCACACGCTGTGGCTCGACATCTCGAAGCGCGGCGGCGTCGAGGATCTGCACCACCGCGAGATCGTGACCGCTGCGCTGGCGAGCCTGGCCGAGGATCTGCGCGGACCGGAACGAGAGCGAGCCATCGACGAGCTGCGCCGCCGTCTCGGCAAGCGGGCGAGAGCGGTCGCGCGTTAGCGACAATTTAGTCGGTCTTAAGTCTGTTTTTAGGCGCCAGTCCCTATGCTGGTTTCAAGGACGTTCGCACAACGAGTCCGCATGTCGGTCACGCGTGCGAACGAGGGAATCAGTCGTCATGTCTCCGAAACGTCGTTTCGTCGCCCCGCTATTCATTGGTCTTCTTGTTGCCGCTTCTCAAATCTTTGCGCAGGAAGTCCCGGGAGCGCTGCCGGATGCGGCAGCGCAAGCGCCCGCCGCACCTGCGAAGGCTGAGTCGAAGAAAACCGAGCCCTTCGCCTTCGCAGACTTCACCTGGTTGACCGGCAATGCGCGTACGAAGGATGCGCCGCTGGATTCCAAGGTCTTCACCGGCGAATTCCGGGTGGACACGAACTACACCTTCTCGTTCAACCATCCGCAGGACGACACCATCTCTGGATCAAGCGAGATCTTCCGATCGGGTGAAGTCCAGATCACTCAGTTGGGAGTGGGCGGCGATTTCCACTACGAGAACGTCCGCGGCCGCTTGATGACCCAGTTCGGCATGTACTCGCAGACCACGCCGCGCAACGATGCGAGCCCGGCGCGCGGCCAGTGGAACCTTGACAGCGCATATCGCTACATCTCCGAGGCGTACGGCGGGTATCACTGGGACAAACTCAATGGCATCAACGTCGACGCCGGGATCTTCATGTCCTACATCGGCCTCGACAGCTACTACCAGTTCGACAACTGGTCGTACCAGCCGTCGTACGTGTCCTCGAACACACCCTGGTTCTTCAACGGCGTCCGCATCCAGATCTTCCCGAGCGACAAGCTGAAGATCGAGCCGTGGATCATCAACGGCTGGCAGTCGTACGGACGTTTCGACAATGCGCCGGGCCTGGGCGGCCAGATCCTGTGGCGGCCCAACCGCAACCTCTCGATCGTCCTCAATAACTACTGGGGAAAGGACGTGCTGGGGAACCCGGATCGCAAGCGCGTCCACACCGACGACAGCATCCAGGTGAAGTACTACGACCAACCCGACAACGCCGTCAGCAAGGCCGCGTTCACCTTCACCTTCGACGCGGGCTGCGAATCGGGCGGCGGAGTGGTCTGTTCCGGCGGCAACGACGTGACGCCGTCGCAGTTCTTTCTCGGCTTCATGGCCTACAACCGCTTCTGGTTCGCGCACGACCGGTACGCGCTGACACTCGGCGGCGGCGCGATCAACAACCCGGGACGCTACCTGGTGCTGCTGCCGCCGATCAACGGCGCGACCGCTGCCTCGGGGACGCCGTATTTCACCGAGAACCCTGGCGATCAGTACAAGGCGTGGGACGCCTCGCTGACGGCGGACTACATGCCGAGCCAATTCGTGACGTTCCGCCTCGAAGGGAACTACCGCCACGCCAGCGTGCCGTACTTCACCGGTGAAGGCGGCGTGACGCCGCCGGGAGGCAACGTCGCGCCGCTTGGCTCGACGGTGTCGGGCTGGGCACCGGATCTCCGGCAGTCAGAAAGCCGGATGACAGCGGCGTTGTTGGTGAAGTTCTGAGGACAGCGTGAAGGGTGATCTCATGCGGACGGAAACCATGTGGCGTCCGGGCCTCAAGACGTACGGCATGTTCGAGATCCGGTCGATGAGGTTCTTCGCGCTGTTGCTCACCATGTTCACGCTATGCGGGGCGCCGCGTGCAGCGTTTGCGCAGGCGCCAACGAATCAGGAGCTCCTCCAACGCATCTCGGCGCTCGAGTCACAGCTCGCCGAGCTCAAAAGGCTGGTCAACGCACAGCCTGTCGCCGTCGAGGCGCCCAAGGCGGCGGAAGTCAAGGCGGATGAGGCGACGCCCGAGGATCGGCTGTTCCTCGACTACCTCCACGACTTGAAATATGGCGGGAGCCTCGACACCTACTACGGCTTCAATTTCAACCGGCCGCTTGGCCGAGTAAATCTGCTGCGCGCCTATGACGTGACGAGCAACAACTTCGCCTTGAACCAGGCGAGCGTCGTGCTCGAGAGCGTTCCGGATATTGCGGCGGGACGCCGATTCGGCGCGCGCGTCGATCTGCAGTACGGGCAGGCGACTGAAACCTTGCAGGGGAGCCTGTCGAACGAGCCGCGTCCATGGGTGTACCGCAACATCTTCCAGGCGTACGTCACCTACGTAGTTCCGCTCGGATCCGGCTTGACCGTGGACTTCGGTAAGTGGGCGAGCTCGATCGGGCTGGAGAGCAACTACACCAAGGATCAGGCGAACTACTCGCGTTCCTATTGGTTCGACTACCTGCCGTTCTATCACATGGGCGCCAGAGTCAGTTACCGGTTCAACGATGTGTTCACCGCGAGCTACTGGATCACCAACGGTACGCAGCAGACCGAGGCCTTCAACAACTACAAGGATCAGATGTTCGGGGCGGTCATCGCGCCGGTGAAGTCGGTGACATGGACGACCAACTTCTATCTGGGGCAGGAACATCCGGACGTCCAGCCGATCCAGCAACCAGGGGCGCCGACCATCCCGACGCAGCCGGGCCTTTCGATTGTGCCGATCGTCCCCGCTCTGGACGGCCGACTCCACATCTTCGATTCGTACGCAACCTGGCAGGCGACGCCGAATACGGCTCTCTCGATTGAGGGCGACTACGTCGCCAGCCGCCAATGGAACGAGCCCGGTCCCGGCCGCCAGACGACGCCCTCGCACGTGTACGGCGGCGCCGTCTACGCGCGCCAGCAACTGACACCGAAGGCCGCGATCGCCGGCCGGGCGGAATTTGTCCGCGACGATGGCGGGCTGTTCAGCGGCGCCACGCAGTCGCTGAAGGAGACAACGGTGACCTACGAATACAAGGTTGCCGAAGGCTTCCTGATGAGGGGCGAGTGGCGTCGCGATGTGTCGAACACGCCGTTCTTTCTGACTCGTGACGTCGGCGTGCTCAACACCGATCAACAGACGGCGACGCTCGGCGTGATCTGGTGGTGGGGCACCAAGCGCGGCGCCTGGTAGACAGGGAGACTGTTCATGCTCGATCTGCTGTACGTCGTCATCACGCTCGCGTTTTTCGTGCTCGCCATCGCCTACGTCGCCGCGTGCGAGCAACTGGAATGAACGGCAGGCCTGCCGCCTCCGCGCCTGCGGCGCTTCGTCGAGCCTCGCCGAAGCTCGGAACGTGCGGTGGCGAGCGAAGGCGGGAGGGCCTGCACTACGGGAACAGAAATGACCCTTGACTACATGGTTGGCTTGATCGTGACCGCCGGCCTGCTCGTGTATTTGACGTACGCGCTGCTGCGGCCCGAGAAATTCTGATGACCCTCAATGGCTGGTTTCAAATCCTGTTGTATCTCGCCGCAATCCTCGCGGTGACGGCGCCGCTCGGACGGTTCATGACCCGCGTGTTCAACCGCGAAAAGACCTGGCTCGATCCGGTGCTGCGGCCCGTCGAACGCCTGATCTACAAGGCCACCGGCGTTGACGAGACGAAGGACATGCGCTGGACCGAGTACGCCGCGTCGATGCTGCTGTTCAGCGTCGTGTCGATGCTGGTGCTCTATCTGATCCAGCGCGTTCAGCAGTGGCTGCCGTGGAATCCGCAAGGCTTTGCCGCCGTGGATCCTGACCTGGCGTTCAACACGGCGGCGTCGTTCACGGCGAACACGAACTGGCAGGCCTACAGCGGCGAGTCGACGATGAGCTATCTGACGCAGATGGCGGGGCTCGCGTACCACAACTTCATGTCGGCAGCGACCGGCATAGCCCTGGCGATCGCGTTCATCCGGGGCATCGCGCAGAAGGAGAAGGACACGATCGGCAACTTCTGGGTCGATCTGGTCCGTTGCACGCTCTGGGTATTGCTGCCGTTCTGCCTCGTTGGAGCCCTCGTCCTCGTCTCGCAGGGCGTCGTCCAGAACATGCGGCCGTACGACAAGGTCGCGGTCATCGATCCGCAGACGGTCACGGCGCCCGACCCGGGCGGCAAGCCGCAGACGACCATGGTCACCGAACAGGTTCTTGCCCAGGGTCCCGTCGCGTCGCAGGAGATCATCAAGGAGTTCGGCACAAACGGCGGCGGCTTCTTCAACGCCAACAGCGCCCACCCGTTCGAGAACCCGACGCCGCTGACGAACTTCATCGAGATGTTCGCGATCTTCGCCTTGTCGGCGGGGCTGACCTATACGCTCGGCCAGATGACCGGTTCGCGCAACCATGGATGGGCGGTCTGGGCCGCGATGGCGTTTCTCTTCCTCGCCGGCGTCACGACGGCGTACTGGGCTGAAGCCCACGGCAATCCGCTGCTGACGAGGGCAGGCGCGGATCAATCGGTGACGGCGATGTCGTACGGCGGAAACATGGAAGGAAAGGAGTGCCGGTTCGGCATCGCGAACTCCGCCCTGTTCGCTACGGTGACGACCGACGCGAGCTGCGGCGCGATCAACGGCTGGCACGACTCGTTCACGCCGCTGGGCGGCATGGTGCCGCTCGTGAACATGATGCTCAGCGAGGTCATCTTCGGCGGCGTCGGCGCCGGGATGTACGGCATCCTCGTCTACATCATCCTGTCGGTCTTCATCGCCGGCCTGATGGTCGGCCGCACGCCGGAGTATCTCGGGAAGAAGGTCCAGGCTTACGACGTCCAGATGGCGATGCTCGTCGTTCTGGTGTTTCCGCTGACGATTCTCGTCCTCACGGCGATCTCTGTCGTGTCGCCGGCCTTCGGGACGTCGAGCATCCTCAACCCGGGCCCGCACGGCTTGTCTGAAATCCTCTATGCGTTCACGTCCGGGACCGGCA
>DASSGK010000496.1:0-12111 GCA_035693505.1 Vicinamibacterales bacterium | reverse complement strand
GGCCTTGTTCGATCGCGTCCACGCAGACGGCACCGCGATCGTCGTCGTCACGCACAATCCTGCGGTGGCGGCGAGGGCCGGGCGTCACCTCGCGATGAAGAGTGGCCGCGTGGTGACGGCGTCGTGATTCTGCGCCTGGCCCTGCGGTCGCTGGCCACTCGACCGGTCCGCACGGCAGTCCTCGCGTGCGGCTTCGGGTTCGGCATTGCGGTGATGGCGGCACTGCTCGGCGTAGGCGACGTGATTCTCGAACAGGCGCATTCGCCGGCGCTCGACGGCGGCGGCGACGTCGTCATCACTGGACGTTTCGGCGCGCTCGAAAATGCTCGCTTCCTGATCGCAAGCGTCCTCGGCTCACCCGACATCGCCGCGCAAACCACCGGCGTGGCGCCGTGGAAGAAGACGACGCTGTACATGCTGAAGGACGGGCGTGCGACAGCCGTTGCGGTCACCGGAAGCCTTCCGGGCGCCGATCGGGCCTTGGCCAATCGCGAGATCGAGCACGCCCCGGATTGGGCCGACACGAGCGCCGATCGCGCCTGGTCGGTTCCCGACCAACTCGATGTTTTGCGGAGGATGGATCGATTCCATCCCGTGCCGGACAGACCGGAATTCGCCTCTTCCTGGGCGGAGTGGCTGTACTTCAACGGACGCAGCGCGGACGGCCGGCTGCGCTTCTACCTCACGTTCATGGTCGGCCCGGCGACAGGAGAAGGACGACGACTGGCCGGCGTGCGTCTGCAGCTCGATCGCGACGGCCGGAGCACCAGCTACGCCGCCGGTGAGAGTGTCGACGAGGCGAAAGTGCTCGCATCCGCTCCCGACATCGACATCGCCGGTAATCGTGTGCGGCTCTCAGGCTCGCGATACACGATCGCGTTGTCGCTGCCCGGTGCGTCTGGAACGTTGACGCTCGACGCGGCGCTTGGGCAATCGCTTCCACCGGCCACGATAACCGGCGCTCGCGGCTGGATCACGGGCTACACGGCGCCCGTGTTGTCGGGACGCGTCAACGGCACGCTGACGCTGGGAAACGACAAGGCCGTTCTCGTGGACGCCGCCGGCTATCACGATCACAACTGGGGCTTCTGGAAGGGCGTGCGATGGCAGTGGGGCCAGGTCGCCAGCGGCGATCTGTCGTTCGTGTACGGCCGGATTTTTCCGCCGCCTGACGTGGCCGATCCGGATCGCGTGCCCGGGTTTCTCGGCGTGCTGGGCGCAAAGGGAGCGCTCGGTTTCTCGACCAGCGTGTCGCTCGAGGAGACCAGTGACGAACGGGGCACGCCGCAGCAGGTGACCGTTCACGCCAGCGGCAAGGCGCTCGATCTCGAGCTCGTCGTCACGATCGATCGTACGGTCCGGAGTGCGATGGCGATGACCTCCTCGCCAGGCTCGCCGATGAGTTTTCTTCAGCTCGGGGGAGAGTATCGCGTGAAGGGGAACGTCGGCGAGCGCGCGGTGGACTTCACCGCGCGCGGCGCCGCTGAAACCTTCCGATAACCACGACAGCCACGAAACGCACGAAACAGTTTCGTGTGTTTCGTGCTTACGACAACGCCATCTTATAGAGCGCGACGAGCTTCGACCACGCCTTCTCGGCGTCCGGCTTGTTGTAGATCGGGTTGTTCGCTTCCGCCGGCATGTCTGGCACACACCAGCCATGCAGGCTCTTGTAGACCTCGATTTCGGCAGGCACGCCGGCCTTGGTGAAGGCCTCCTTCAGCTTGTCCTTCGCATCGGGCTGACGCTGATCGTCGTTCGACGCGATGCCGACATAGAGGCGAGCCTTCATCTTGACCGCCAGCAGATGCGGACTGGTCGGCTGATCGGTGACGAGACCGCCGCCGTGGAACGACGCGCCGGCGCCCACGCGGTTCGAAACGGCCGCGGCGGTTTTCATGACGAGCGGACCGCCCATGCAGTAGCCCTGCGTGCCGATCTTCTTCGTGGTGTCCACCTGTTTCTGTCCGTCGAGGAACGCGATGAACGACACTGCATCTTTCTCCGCGTTGCCTGGCGTGTTGATGCTGCCCATCAGCGGACGCAGCTTGGCCATGTCGGCCTGGTTCTGGAAGCTGAAGCCGTTCATGTCGACGCCGGGGGCTTTCGTCATGCGGTAGTACGGATTGGGCACGAGCACCGAGTAACCCTCTCCGGCGATGCGTTTGCCGATGTCAATCATCGCGGGCCGCAGACCGAACGCGTCGGGCCAGATCAGCACGCCGGCGTGCGAGCCGGCGGTGGGATGGATGAACGCCGCGTCGCACATGCCGTCCGGCGTCTTCACCGAAACGTCGGAGACCTCGACCGGCAGCGCCGCTCCAGAAACGATGGCATCACCAGCCGCGGCCGCAAGGCCCGCGGCCAGAGACATCGCGACGAAATCCCGGCGCGACAGATCGTTCTTCTCATCAGCCATGTGTGCTCCTCATGAAATTTCAGATTTCAGACTTTAGATTTCAGATTTTCACTTCTAACTTGTAAGTTCTAACTTCTAACTTTCAAGTGCCGAGCCCTACTGTCCCGTCCAGACCGGCTTGCGTTTGGCCAGGAACGCCGTCACGCCTTCACGGAAGTCGGCGCTCGTGTAACACATCTCCACCACATCCGCATCGTCGCCCGCGGGCAGGCGGCGCTTCGCGAGGATACGCCGGATCATTTCCTTTGTCGCGCGCAGCGTCAACGGGGCGTTCGCCGCGATGCCGGCGGCAAGCTCACGCACGGTCGTCTCGATCTCCTGCGCTGGTACCAGCCGATTGACGATGCCCAGGGCGTGGGCTTCGGCGCCGCCGATGAGGCGGCCGGTGAACAGCATGTCCTTGACCGCGCCGGGACCCATGACGTCGATCAACCGGCTGTAGCTGGCGCCCGACAGGCAGTTGCCCAGCGTGCGCGCGATTGGGATCCCGAACGACGCTTCCGGTGTCGCTACGCGCAAGTCGCACGTGAGCGCGATGGCGCATCCTCCGCCGGCGGCCACGCCTTCGACCTGCGCGATCGTGGGCTTCGCGACTCGCTCGAGGCGATCGAGGATCGCATCGAGCCGCTCCTCGTACTTCAGCCCATCGTCGCGATTGCTGAAGTTCTGGAACTGGGCGATGTCCGTGCCGGCGACGAATGCCTTCCCCCCGGCTCCGCGGAACACGAGCACGCGGATCGCCGGATCCCCATCGACGCGATCGCAGGCCGCGACGAGGGCTTCGTACATCTCCCAGGTCATCGCGTTGCGCGCCTCGGGCCGATTGAAGGTCAGCGTCGCGATCGGGCCGTCGGTAGCGAACTCAGTGTGAGACATAATTCATTGCTCATTTACCATTTACCCAGTTACTCAATTACCCGATTATCCAATTACCCGATTATCCAATTACCCAATTACCCAATTACCAGATGTCTGACTCCGCCCTCGAAGGCCTTCGCGTCCTGGACGTCACGCAGGTGATGGCCGGACCTTACTGCGCGATGATGCTCGCCGACCTCGGCGCGGCGGTCATCAAGGTCGAGCCGCCGGGCGGCGATTCCACGCGGCAGATGCCCGGCGCCTCGGGCAGCGACAGCCCCAGCTTCAATGCCGTCAACCGCGGCAAGCGAAGCATCGTGCTGAACCTGAAAACGGCCGAGGCCCGCGAGGTATTCGCGCGGCTCGCACAATCGTCAGACATCGTAGTCGAGAATTATCGCCCGGGCGTGATGACCGCGCTGGGTCTCGACTACCAGGCGCTGTCAGCGGCGAATCCGCGTCTGATCTACGCGTCGATCTCCGGCTATGGCCAGACGGGCCCGCAACGCGGCAAGGGCGGATTCGATCTGATCGCGCAGGGAGTGGCCGGCATCATGTCGGTCACCGGAGAGGCAGGCGGCTCGCCCGTCAAGGCCGGCATCCCGGTCACCGATCTCGGGGCCAGCCTGTTCACGCTCATCGGCATTCTCGCCGCGCTCCAGCATCGACATCGAACAGGCGCCGGCCAGCAGGTCGACACGTCGCTGGTCGAAGCCGGCGTCGCCTTGTCGGTGTGGGAGGCCACCGAGTACTTCGCCGGCGTGGGCGTGCCGGGCGCGTTGGGATCGGCCCACCGGATGAACGCGCCCTATCAGGCTTTTCGCTGCGAGGACGGATACATCACGATTGGCGCGGCCAACGAGCGGTTGTTCCGGAAGCTCGCTGCGGTTCTTGGCCACGGTGAATGGATCGACGACGAGTCGTTTGCGGACAACGCGCGCCGCGTCCTGAATCGACAGGCGCTTGCGGATCGAATCGAGGCCATCACCATCACGAAGCCGCGCGCGCACTGGCTGTCGCTGTTCGAGTCGAACGACATCCCCTGCGGGCCGATCAACGACTACGCGCAGGTGTTCGCGGATCCGCAGATCCTCGCGCGCGAGATGGTCGTGGAGACGGATCACCCGACGCTCGGGCACATGCGGACGCTCGGCTCGCCCATCAAGATGAGCGCGTCGCCGCCCGATGTTTCCCGCCGCGCGCCGCAGCTCGGAGAACACACGCACGAGATCCTGGCCGAGGCCGGGTTCAGCGATGCGGAGATCGCGGCGCTGCGAGCGGCAGGCGCTATTGGCTGAGGCTTTTTCAGACGTTGCCCGGCTCGATCCGATTCGATAGACTTCGTGGTCCCAATTCGGCCTGAGGAGGAACGATGAGCCCGAGGCAGATCCGGGATGAACAACCGGAGGACCAACGCATCCGGTCGCCGTGGCTGATGGCCGCGCTGACGTCATGCCATCACGTCTTCGAGCGATTGCCGGTGTGCGATCGGAACGACGCCCGCGATCTGCTCAAGGCGTTCGCGTCCGGTTTGGAGCGCCCCAACAATCAGGGTGAGTGGCTGGTCCTGCGGGGGCTCATCTTCGACGTCGCCGTGCGGTCCAGTGCAACGCTGCACGCCAAAGTGCACGTCAAGGCGTCGGAGCGCTGCAGCCTGAAGGTCGAGAGCCTCCTCGACGATTTAGCCCTGGCCCCCCTGGAAGCAACCCTGAGCCAGTTTGAATCCTGGCAGCGGGCGTTTTTCAGCGCGCTCGACATCGCGCATCCTTCGACGCTGGGATCGTCCATCGGGCTCCTGGTGCGGCAAGACTTCAAAAGCCGGTGGAATCTCACGCGTTTAGCGAGGCACTTCAAAACCAGCCCGTCGACGATCCGCAAGTCGTTCAGGCGAAAGTTCGGCCGCTCGGTGCATGAGTACCAGCAGCTGGCGCGAATCGTGGCCTCGCTGGATGCGGTGCGGTCGACCAAAATCGAGCCAGTGGCCCGCGGCGTCGGCTATCACAGCACGAAGAACTTCTACAGCGCGTTTCGCCGGCTCATTGGGAGAACACCCAGAGAGTATCGACGGCTACCTGACGAAGAAGCTTCGCTACTCAAGAGTGTCGCGAGTCAGCAGCTGACGCAGGAAGCACAGAGCCGACGGCGTCGCTGACTCGTCGCGAAGATCACCCCTCCATACCAGGTGGATCGACTTCACTTGATCTCTACTCGAATCAGGTCCTATAGTTAGTGTCGATTTCTCACATTTTGGAGGTATTCATGGCAGATTTCGACACACTTCTCGCCGGCCTGAGACGCGCCGAGCAGCAAATGGAATCCCAGTTGGGAGGTATTAGAGGCGCTATTGCGGCCCTGCAGAGCGGCGGTGTTCAGGGATTGAAGCGCGCGCGATCGACGGCAAGCGACTCCCCGGCGCCCGTTCGGAAGCGGCGGAAGATGTCGGCGAAGGCTCGCGCGGCTATTTCGGCGGCGCAGAAACTGCGCTGGGCCAGGCAGAAGGCGGGCAAGAAGTCTTAGTCGGTGTGATCAATACGGCAGGTCCCGCGGTCCGCAGCCGACATGGTCGGGGGCGGGATCTTCGTCGAATTGTACGGCCTCTATCTCCTTCACTCCCTGCAGCGCTCCCTTCATTACCCGGTGCATTCCATCCATCACCGCCCCGTTAGACGCAAGGATGATTGGAAACGACAAATCGGCTTCGTTGACTAGCCGGATGTGATCCAGCATCGCGCGCCAGGTCGGCCGCTCATCGTCTCCAAACCACTCTTCATTCAGTTCGCGAATGAGGTCGAGCGGCACGGCCTTGCGCGGCAGATCGCGCGAAGCGTCAATCAAGCGATCAACGTCCCACGCCAGGATCCCGCGATCGGACATTCGAAAGTAATACTGCTTTCGCATGACTGACTATTGTCGTCCATCGCCTGTTCGAGAGCGTTTGACATCAGTCTTACAATGTGTAAGATCACCACCGTGGCATCGCAATCATCCGTTCCAACCTTGCCTCCGAAAGAGGCGTTGATCCTGGAGCTCCTCATTGAAGACTCCGAGCTGTACGGCTTGCAGCTCGTCGCCCGATCGAAAGGAAAACTGAAGCGCGGCACGGTCTACGTCACGCTCGGCCGCATGGAGGAGAAAGGCTTCATCACGTCCCGGCTCGAGAAGCCCCCGGCCGACGAAGGCGGACTGCCCCGGCGCCTATACGAAGCCACGGCGTACGGACGACGAGCGCTCAATGCGTACGCGCACGTGGTGCGCCACCTCGCGCCGAGGCTCGCAAGGTGAAGCGACCGGGAACTTGGCTTCGCTCGCTGGCCCGCCAGCTGTTCTCATCGTCCGCGATGGAACAGCTCATCGATCCGGCAATAGCCGATCTGCAACACGAGCACGACGAGGCGACGCGCAGCGGCCACGCATGGCGCGCACGTTTCCTGCGCGTCGTGGGCTGCGCAGCAGTCTGGAAGGTCGCCGCGATCGCGGCCGTCAGGCAAGCGATCGTCGAGCGTACCGCCGACGAAGATCGCACGGCGGGCCGCGCCGTGGCCTTCTCGTTCATTGCCGTACTCGTACTGACTGCGTTCCTGTTGCTGCCGGTGCTGCAGTCGAGAGTTTTTCGACTCGCGAGTGCCGGTACTGCGTCCTGGCTCGTGCTGTATTCCGTGCCGAGTGCCCTGGTGGTCACACTCCCGCTCGGTCTCGTGTTCGGGATCCTCCTTGCGCTCCGCAACCGAGTGTCAACAGCGAGAGTGATATGGACGATAGCAGCATTCATGATCCTCTGTTCGGCCGTCTCGTTCATCACCATCGGATGGTTGATGCCAGCGACCAATCAGGCATTCCGCGAGCTGGCTGCCGGACGGAGAATCTTGCGCGGCCTGAACGAGTTGACCCTCGGCGAGCTCGCTTCCGGAGATCCCGCCCGAGTGATGCGGCTTATATCGGGAGGTGTCACCTCGGAGCGTCTCTCCTGGGAATTCCATCTTCGAATCGCGCTTGCCCTCGCGCCGCTGATGCTCGGTCTCTTCTCACTCGGCGTAGCCGCGACATGGCGCAGAAATTATGGGGCGGTCCCTATGGGCGTGGCGGCGTTGACCACCTCATTCGGATACTACTCTTTGCTGTTCTACGCTCGTCGGGATGTCCTTGATGGCGCGTGGCTACCGCCAATGATGGGTGCCTGGGCCCCCAATCTCGTGTTCATCGCAATCACGCTTCTCTTGTTTCATCGGCTTCGTATCGCCCGGAGGGAGTCTTATCAGTGAATCGCCCTGGCCTACAACTTCGCGCGATCGCTGCACGTCTGCTCGATCGGTCGACGCTCGAACGGCTTGTCGATCCGTTGATCGCGGATCTGCAATTCGAACATGCCGAAGCGATGCGTCACGGCCGCCCAGGGCGTGCGCGTTGGATTCGCGTCGCCGGCTACGTCGCATTCTGCAAGGTTGCGGCTCTGGCGATCTTCGCGGACTGGCATGGAGCGCGGGCGACGGCCGTTGCGCTGGCAGCGATGATGCTGGTCACGGCCGCGGCGATTTGCTCCGTGCTGGCCGGTACACCCGCAACGATCCATACCCGCGGGAACATGGTCTGGCTTGTCTTCTACCTCGTCCCGCAGGCGCTCGCGATCAGCGTGCCGGCCTGCATGGCATTGGGGCTGTTTCTCTGGATTCGCTGTGAAGACCCGGACCCGTCATCAAAGCGCACCGTGTTGTGGTTGATCCGGCTCTCGCTGCTGGTGGCCTTCGTCAATATCGGCTGGATCGTCCCGGCGGCGAACACCTCATACCGGAACATCGTCGCCGGAGCGGCGACGTTGCGCGGCCCCAACGAGCTGACGTTCGTCGAACTCGGGCAGCGCATGGGTCATGAGCATCCAGGGATCGCTCTCGACGGCCCGTTGCCCACAGCCTTCTGGGTGAACGCGCGACTTGCGTTGACTGTCGCGCCCGTGCTGCTCTGCGTCCTTGCGCTCGCCGGAGCGACGGCCCGCAGCCGATCGGCGGCGGCAATCGTGTTTACCACGTTGACCGTGTTCGTGAGCTGCTACGTACTATTCCCTGAGGACGAAATCGCCATCCTCATGCGCTGGTTACCGGCCGCAACGATTGCGTGGATTCCGAACGTCATCGCCGCGCTGGCGATCGGGACACTGGCCGGTTTTGGGTCGGGTGCTCGGACATAGACGGGTCCGGCTAAAGCCGGACACTACCGATGTAAGAGGTGACGCAGGCCTGAAGGCCTGCACTACATCCGAGTCGAAACGGGGTAAAGGCCGACACTACCGAGACCGCGACGACGGTCCGGTGAAGCCGGACACTACCGATGTAAGAGGTGTCGCGGGCCTGAAGGCCTGCACTACATCCGAATCGAAACGAAGTAAAAGCCGGACACCACCGAGACCGCGAATTCGACGGTCCGGCTGGAGCCGGGCACTACCGACACGGCGAATTCGATGGACCGGCTGAAGCCGGACACTAACGATGGGACGAGGTCGGCTGACGCACAGACGACGTTCGACATAGTGCAGGCCTTCAGGCCTGCACACACCCTCACTCCGAGTCGGAAGCGCGATAAGGCCGGAGATTATCGTTGTGGCGGCGGTGTCACGCGTGCTTCGGTAGTGTCCGGCTTCAGCCGGACCTCGCGTGCTCGTTCGAAGGCGTGGGCCATCTGAAGCAGTCCCCAGTCGTCGCGATGACGTCCGACGATCTGCAGGCCGACCGGCAGACCCTCCGGAGTAAAACCGCAAGGCACGGAGATCGCCGGGTTCCCGACGATTGAGATGTAGTAGCACGACTTCATCCAGTCGATGTACGTCTCCATCGGCACGCCGTCGATCTCGGCCGGGTACGGCTGATCGACGCTGAACGGCAGCACCTGCACGGTGGGGAGCACGAAGAACTCGTAGCGCTCCATGAATCGCCGCATCCGGTGATACAGCTCGGTTCGCTTCGTCTCCGCCCACGCGATCTCCGCCGCCGTCAACCGCTCGCCCCGATCGATTTCCCAGAGGATCGTGTCCTTCACCTGATCGCGATGTCGAGCGATGCGCGGCAGGACGCCCGTCAGGAACGCCAGCGCGCGCACGGTCTTGAACACCGCGTCGAAGTCGGTGAAGTCCGGCTCGGCCTCCTCGACGAGGCAGCCGAGCGATTCGAAAATTCCGCGCTGCGAGTCGACACGCTCGCGCACGAGGCGATCGACGGGAACGCCGCCCAGGCTCTTCCACCACGCCACTCGAGTTCCCTTGAGATCGCGCTCGAGCGACTGGGCGAAGAGGCTTCCGGGCTCGTCTATCGAGATGGGCGATCGCGCATCGGGGCCCGCCATGGCGCTCAGCATCAGCGCGACATCCGCGACGCTCCGCGCCATCGGACCATCTACGCTGAGCGTTGACCAGGCGGCGGCCACCGGCCACGACGGCACGCGGCCCGGCGACGGACGCATGCCGACGATGCCGCAGAAGCTGGCGGGGTTGCGCAGCGATCCGCCCATGTCGGATCCGTCGGCGATCGGAAGCATGTGCGTCGCGAGCGCCACGGCGGCGCCGCCGCTGCTCCCGCCGCATGTCCTGGTGCGATCGTGCGGATTGAGCGTCGCGCCGAAGACGGGGTTGAAGGTTTGCGATCCGGCGCCGAACTCCGGGGTGTTGGTCTTGCCGACGGTGATGGCGCCCGCGTGGCGAAGGCGCTCGACCGCGAGCGCGTCCTCCGCAGGCACGAAGTCCTTGTAGACCGGCGATCCGAACGTGGTCCTGATCCCGTTTGTGAGCTGGAGATCTTTGTGGGCGATGGGCAGTCCATGCAGCGGACCCAGGCGCTCCCCGCGGGCCTGCGCCTCGTCCGCGATCCGCGCGCATTCCATCGCCCTGTCGGCGACGAGCGTGACGATCGCGTTGAGGCCGGGATTGACCCGCTCGATCTGCGTGAGATGCGCGCCAACGGCGTCGCGCGCGGAGATCTCCTTCGCGCGGATCCGGCGCGCGAGCTCGACGGCACCGAGACCGCAGAGGCTCATTTCGCCAGGTAGTCGAGCGCGGCGGTCACGCCGCCGCGCGTGAACGGTACGCCGGCCGCGGCGAGTCCCATCTCGACGCCGCTCAGCGTGCCGGCAAGCATCAGATCGTTGAAGTCGCCGAGATGACCGATGCGGAAGACGCGGCCCTTGAGCTTTCCGAGGCCGGCGCCGAGCGACATATCGAACCGATCCAGCACCACTTTGCGGAAGGCGTCCGCGTCGTGGCCGTCCGGCATCACGACGGCGGTCAGGGCACTGCTGTACTCCGCCGGGTTGGCGCACAGCAGTTCGAGCCCCCAGGCCCGCACCGCAAGTCGCGTCGCCTCGGCAAGGCGGCGATGGCGCGCGAACACACGCGCGAGCCCTTCATCTTCGAGCATGCGGACGGCCTCCCGCAGGCCGAACAGCAAGTTGATGGCCGGCGTCGTGGTGAAGAAGCCCGCCGCGTTGTCGCGAATCATCGGACGCCAGTCCCAGTACGCACGCGGCAGGCGCGCCGACTCGGTAGCGGCAAGCGCCTTCTCGCTGATCGCGTTGTAGCCCATGCCCGGCGGCAGCATCATTCCTTTCTGCGAGCTGCTGACGGTGACGTCCACGCGCCACTCGTCGTGACGGTAGTCGATGGCGCCCAGCGAGGACACTGCGTCAACCAGCAGCAGCGCCGGATGCCCGGCATCGTCGATCACACGCCGAACGGCCGGTATGTCGCTGGTCACGCCAGTGGACGTCTCGTTGTGCACGACGGCGACAGCCTTGATGGCGTGTTCGCGATCGCGGGCGAGGATCTCGCCGATGGCGGCGGCGTCCACGCCGTGGCGCCAGTCGCCCGGAACGAACTCGACGCACAGGCCAAGGCGCTGCGCCATGTCGCGCCACAGCGTCGCGAACTGACCGGTCTCCGCCATCACGATGCGATCGCCGGCGGACAACGTGTTGACGAACGCCGCCTCCCACGCACCGGTGCCCGACGCGGAATACATCACGACGTGGCCGGTGGTCCGGAAGATCCTTTGCAGTCCCGCAAGCGTCTCGCGTCCCAGCGCCGCGAACTCGGGGCCGCGGTGATCGATCGTGGGCTGCGCGATGGCCCGCAGGATGCGATCGGGGACGTTGGTGGGACCGGGAATCTGGAGAAAGTGTCGGCCGCTCTTCACATCGACAAGTTAATCACAAACGTAACCACGAAGACACGAGGAGCACGAAGACGCACGAAGGGCGCCACGAAAACTCGAAAGCCACGAAACACACGAAAACGGAAAAGACTCAACACAGAGGAACTGAGAAACGGAGACACGCAGAGAAGAAGTTCGGCGGCCGGCCTGCGGAGCAGGCCGCGGTGCACGGGCGAAGGCTGGCCGAGCCACGAACCACTCGAGGAAGAGACGGCTGTGGCTCGTGGCTCGCCAGCCTTTGCCCGTGCCGCCGCTTCGCGGCGCCGCCGAACCCGGACCGGCGCGTTCCGCGCCGCCTCCGTTCGTCCTCCGCTGCTCCGTTTCTCTGTGTTGATTGATGGACGCAATCGCGGCGTGACAGCCGCCTCGTTCGCAGTGGAATGCCCGGAGTGTGTACGATGAGCGGATGAGCGTCATCGTCGGTCGAAGCCGAATCGCCACGAAATACGGCATCGGTGCCGCCAGCCAGCCGCTTGCGGCTCGAGCGGGAGTGCAAATCCTCGAGCAGGGCGGCAACGCGGTCGACGCCGCGATCGCGGCCAACGCTGTAATGGGTCTGGTCGAGCCGCAGTCCAACGGCATCGGCGGCGACCTGTTCGCGATCGTCTACGACGCTAAGAGCGGCGCGCTCCACGGCCTGAACTCCTG
>DASSGK010000495.1:0-8189 GCA_035693505.1 Vicinamibacterales bacterium | reverse complement strand
AACTCGGCGGATCCCAGTCGATTGCGACCGGCGATCCAAAGGTGCCGACGTAAACCGGCGTCCCGCCGCGCGCGTCGCCCGGCAGCGTCCCGTCGGCATTGAGCCGCAGAATCTTGCCGTTCATCGACGCCGCATCCCTCGATCCTTGTGCATTCCCGCCATCGTCGTACGCCGCGTACAGCTTTCCGTCGGGTCCGAAGCGGAGAGCGGCCGAGGGAAGAGAAGAGGACGCCGGTGCGGCGTCGAGAAGGACGGCGCGATCGCCCAGCGTATCGCCCACCTCGCGAAAACGAGCCAGCGTAAACGCCGGCGTGCCGGATCGATCGGGCGCGGTGTAAATGGTGTAGACGAAACCGTTCCGATCGAACTGCGGATCGACCGCGATCGCGAGCAGCTGTCCGTCCGCGCCGATCGTGTCGGCCAGCGACACGGCGGGCTCGCTCAGCAGTCGTCCATCGCGCACAATGCGAACCGCGCCGGCGCGCTCGGCGATCAGCAAGCGCCCGTCAGGAGTCACGGCCACGTCGGTCGGCGACGTCAGGCCATCGACGGCAGCGATGTGCGCGGCCAGTCCGTCCCGCAGCGCCGGCGCCTTCGCGACGGAACCAGCCGACGGATTGGCGCCAGCCGATGATCGGGTGTTGGCACTCGCCGATGCGCTTCTCGCAAGCGCTGTCTGTGCGACGACGTTGACGTGCACCGGCGACGAGCGAGGGCTCTCGAGCATGGAGCCGCTGATGAAAGCGGTCAACTCGAGCGTATGCGTCCCAAGCGACATCGCCGGCAGCCTGGCGCTGCAGGGAAACCCCGGACCACCGGGCGCCGATCCGCAGACGACGCCGGCGGCGTCGGTGCGTGCGCCGTCCACGTAGATCGCGTAACCGAGTGTTGCCAGCTCGATCGCGTCAGACGCCGACTGATCCCATCCGATTCGCTCCGAGCCGTTGATCGTTTCGACACCACCGGGTGTGTCGACGCTCGGCGGCGAAGGCGTCGTGCTGCCGCACGAGATGATCGCGAGGCCACAAACGATGATCCACAAGCGCGGCACCGCATTAGGATACCCGCATGCGACGGTTCTGCGCGATTGCGATCGCCCTCGCCATCGTGGCCGGTACTTCCGCTCAATCGCAGCCACAGCTCAGGTTACGCCTGCAGGCGTCGGGGTTCAACAACCCGGTCGCTTTTGTCCAGGATCCCGCCGATCGCTCAGTACAGTTTGTGGTGCAGCAGGACGGCCATGTCCGCGTCGTACGAGGCGCGTCGGTTCTCGGTCCGGATTTTCTCGATCTGTCATCGACGATTGTCTCGGGAGGCGAGCAGGGATTGCTCGGCCTCGCCTTTGCGCCGGACAGCCTCACCAGCGGGCGCTTCTTCGTCGATTTCACCAACCGGTCCGGCGACACCGTGGTCGCGCGCTTCCGCCGGACTGGGACCGATCCCTTAGCCGATGCCGCATCGCGTTTCGATTTGCGTTGGGGCGGAGCCGGCGGACCGGCCTTCATCGCGCAGCCGTTTGCGAACCACAACGGCGGCCACCTGGCCTTCGGGCCCGACGGCTTCCTGTATATCGGTCTCGGCGACGGCGGATCGGGTGACGATCCCGGCCACCGCGCGCAGAACCCGAACGAGCTGCTCGGAAAAATGCTCCGCGTCGACGTCGCCGTGGCGGACACACATCCGACCGGCTATCAGATTCCAGCCGGCAATCCATTCGCATCCGGTGGGGCCGTCGCCGCGCGGCCCGAGATCTGGGCGTTCGGTCTGCGCAATCCCTGGCGTTATACCTTCGACGATCCGGCGCGCGGTGGGACCGGCGCGCTGGTGATCGGCGACGTCGGTCAGAACCGGTACGAAGAGGTCGACTACGAGCCGGCCGGCCGCGGCGGGCGGAACTATGGATGGCGAAATCGTGAGGGGCTTCACGACAACGTGACGTCGCGTCCGCCTGCGTATCAGCCGCTGGTCGATCCCATCCACGAGTACGACCATTCGGTGGGGCAGTCGATCACCGGCGGCTTCATCTATCGGGGCAGCGCGCTGCCCGCGATGTACCGCGGCCGATACTTCTTCGCGGACTTCGTTCAGGGCCGAGTCTTCTCGATCGCAATCACCCTCGACGGCAGCGGCGAAGCGCGCGCGTCGGGATTGATCGAGCACACGGCGGAGCTCACTGCGTCGGCGCCGTTCGGCAGCGTGAGCTCATTCGGTGTCGATCGGGACGGTGAACTGTATCTGGTGAGCTACTCGCTGGGCCGGATCTTCAAGATCATCGGTCCGCCCGCGGCGCCGACCGCGCCTTCGGGACCGCACATCATCCGGTGACAGCATTGCAGGATTGCAGAAAGTAAAATTGCAAAAGGGAAGTACACAAGGATCCTTCCGCCTTCCCTTCCTGCAATCCTGATATCCTGCAATTCTGCAATCTTAGTGAGTGAGCGAGTACAGCAGCGCGTTGACGCCGAACGCGTAGCCGGCGCCCGCGAACGCCTCGAAGTATTCGCGGCTGTCCCCTTCGCGCTCGAACGCATCACCGAAGTCGGTGTTGTGCGTCATGATGACGAGGATGCGGCCTTCGCGATCCGACACCGCGCGCACGTGCGGTGTCGCGCTGAGCGAACCGCGCTCCGACGTGCGTCCGCCGGTGCCGTACCAGAAGTTGATCGACGGGATCTGCGGGATCTGTTTCACGTCGTAGAGCACGTGAAAGAGCGGATGCTCGAGCGGCACGTCGGTCAACGGGTACTCGGCTGACGGCAGCGCCTTACGCAGTTCGTTCATCCAGTGATCGAACGCGTAGTCGCCCCAGAAGTCGTCCGCCCAGAGGAAGCCGCCCTTTTGCAGATACTTTCTCAGGCTGTCGGCCTCTGCCTGATCGAAGTAGGTGCCGCCGGGCTCGGTCATCATGATGAACGGACAATGCGAGAGACGGTCGGTGTCGGTCAGGGGAATCACGACGTGGTTGTAATCACCGGACGAGGTCCTGCTGACGCTGGTCCGGGTCAGCTCGGAAAACCGGAAGGAGAGGTTTTCATCCGCGCGAGGCCAGTCGACCGACCAGCCCCCGCCGTCACCGTCGGACGCGTTGCGGAACCAGATGCGGCAGAACATGAAGTCGCCGTCGTAGTTCGGATTCTGGATGCCGCCAAGGCCGCGGCCGAAACGTCCGCCGCGCTGGAACTGGGCGTCGGCGCTCGACGCCAACGCGGCCACGACGAGCAGGGCGACGACCGCGCGGCGCATGGTGGAGATCAGTCTACTCCTGGCCGTAGTACACCGCGTCGGGGGGAACCTTCGAGCCAACATAGTCGCGCGACTTGAAAGGGTAGCGCGGCCTGGGTTTCGACGTGATGTAGCGCGCCACCTGCTGTGCCTCCTCGTCGGTGAGGCTGCCGGGGCTCAGATACGGCATCGAGTACCGGATGATGCCGGCCAGCGTATAGACGCGCGCCGCACCTGCGCCGTCGTTCCAGGATCCATCGCCCCACAACGGCCCGGCCTTCTTGTCGCCAATCTGCACGCCCTGGCCGTCCTGGCCGTGGCACGAGACGCAGCGCTCGGTATAGAGCGCACCTCCGGCGGCCGCATCGAGCTTGCCCACGGGAATCAGTTTGTCCGGCGCGATCGCGTTCTTGTTGCGCCACGACGGGTTGGCGCCCACGGCGTACCCGCGCCCCAGCCACGTGAGGTAGGCGGTGACGGCGAGCACTTCCTTCGAGTCAGTGAGCGGGAGCGCGTCGGTTCCGTGCCCCGTTGCGTTCTCGCTGCGGAGGAAACAATCCACGACGCGATCCTGAAGGCTGATCAGCCGCGCCGCGCGGTTGTTGTACTCGGGAAACATGCCGGTGATGCCGACCAGCGGCAGCGCGCGTTCACGCTGGCCCGCGTTGAGATGACAGTTGGCGCACGCCACGTTGCCGCCGGTCAGGTGCGGCGCTTCGTGCGGCGTGTTCACGAAAATCCGGTAGCCCCACTTGATCTGGTCGGCGAGCTTCGGATCGAGCGTCTTGTCGTTGGTCGGATCCTGCGGGATCTGCCATGCCGTCACCATCGTGGTGCTGGCCGGAATCAGCGGACTCTTCGGCGCCGGCCGCGCGCACGAGGCGCAGGCGATGGTCAGCAGCGCCGCCGCAGCGACGGACGTGAGCGCGGTTCGCACAAGGTGAATTCTAATACGTCAATCGGACGGATGCGCTGCCGGGACCGGGTCCTCGGGATCCGGCCACATCACGCGCGACAGATAGTGCAGCGCAATCCCGATACCCCAGCGATTGGGCGCGGTCCACACCAGCAGCACGCCCAACGCGACAAACGTGGCCACGCCGAGGACGGGGTGCGAGCGTCCGAACCCGAAGTAGATCATCGCGACGATCGCGGCAATCGGCAAACGGTCGCCGATGATCGTGAACGCCCACGTGTCGCCCGGGTTGCGCTCGTAGACGAGGCCGCAGACGGAACACCGTTCGAGATGATGCGACCACCCTTCGAACAGGCGTCCCTCACCGCAGTGCGGACACCGCCTGGACACGCCGCGACGGAGCGCCGTCAGGACGAGTGTGCGGCTCACGCGTCACTGGACCGCCGTCAGCGAGATCTCGAAGACGAGCGTCGCATTGGGCGGGATCCGGCTCGGGTCCGGAGTGCCGGTGCCGTATGCGAGCTCGGGCGGGATGATGACGCGGCGCTGGCCGCCCACCTTCATGCCGATGACTCCCTGTTCAAATCCCTGCACGAGCGTTCCCGATCCGATTACGAAGTTCAGCGGACCCGGGCCCGGATCGAATTGCGCGCCCTTTCCGTTCGGCTTGCCGGTGTCGTACAGCCATCCGGCATAGAGCGTCGTGACGCGGCTTCCACTGGCGGCCGTCGCGCCCGTTCCGACGACGATGTCGGTCGTCGTGAACACGCCAACCGATGTCGGCGGCAGGTTGGACGCGCTCGTGCTCGAACCTCCACAACCGGCCGCAGCCAGTAGCGCTGTCAAAAGAATCGCTCGCTTTATCACCGTCAGTGTCTCCAGGGTTCAGTCAGGGCAACCCTGAGTGTAATACGAGAGCTCATCGGCCAGTCGTGTTGACAAAGGCTGGTGCCAGCCGTAGATTCCAGCCAACTCATACCTCGTCGCGTCGCTGCACTCATCCGTCCACAAGGGAGAGGCTATGCAGACACGCAGATCGCTGACGAGGACACTCATCGTCGTTGTGTGGCTGGGATTGGTGCCGACGAAGGCCTGGGCGCAGAGCGCCATCGCCGGCGTCGTGAAAGACACCAGCGGAGCGGTGATGCCGGGCGTTACTGTGGAAGCCTCCAGCCCGGCGCTCATCGAGAAAGTCCGGTCGGTTGTCACCGATGGGCAAGGCCTCTACAAGATCGTCGACTTGCGGCCGGGTGTGTACACGATCACGTTCACGCTGCCGGGCTTCAACGCGGTGAGACGTGAAGCGGTCGAGCTGCCGACCAACTTCACCGCGACCATCAACGCCGACTTGCGCGTCGGCGCCCTCGAAGAGACTGTCACGGTGTCCGGTCTCTCGCCTGTCGTGGACGTGCAGAACGCGGTACAGCAGACGGTGCTCACGCGCCAGGTCCTCGACGCAGTGCCGACCGGGCGAAGCATTCCCACGCTCGGGGCCCTGTTGTCTGGCGCGCGCCTGGCGCTGCCCGATGTCGGCGGTACCTCGGGCATGCAGAACCGCGATCTCACCGTCCATGGATCCGATGGGCGGGACACGACGTTCCAGGTCGACGGCATGACCCTCAACGGCATCGAAGGCGACGGCAGCGTCCAGAGTTACTTCAACGAGGCGATGTTCGAGGAGATCAGCTATCAGACCAGCGCGATCAGCGCCGAGGTGTCGGCCGGCGGCGTCCGCGCCAACATGATTCCGAAAGACGGCGGCAACGCCTTCAAGGGCACGTTGTTCCTGTCCGGCGCCAACCAGGGCCTCCAGAGCAACAACAGCGACGATGCGCGCGCGAAGGGGCTGGCGGCGCCGGACAGCCTCAACAAGGTGTGGGACTTCAACGTCGCCGAAGGCGGTCCAATCAGCAAGGACAAGTTGTGGTTCTTCGCGTCTTACCGCGACTGGGGTGTCTATCAGTACATCGCCAACAGCTTTTTCAAGAACGGCGACCAGACGATCGACGATGCCAGCATCCGCAGCGGCGTCCTGCGGCTGACGACCCAGCTCGGGTCGAAGAACAAGGTGTCCGCATACCTGGATCGTATCCGGAAGTTCCGGGGACACGAGAACTCGGCGCCCGCCGGCTACGCGATCGCCGGCGAGGCAACCGATATACGCGCGCCGAAGCAGTACTACACGACCGAAGCCAAGTGGACGAGCACCGTCAGCAGCAAGCTGCTGATCGAGGCAGGGCTCGCGATCAACAACGAGAGCTACACGCTGGAGCCGCTGCCGGGATCGGTCGGTGTCATCCCGCGCCGCGACACGATCCTGCAGACCGCCTACGCGGCATACGACGGCGGTCTGTACTATCGCGAGCCCGTGCGGCGGACCTTCGTCGGATCGGCGTCGTATGTCACCGGCTCGCATGCGATCAAGGCGGGGATTCAGTACGCCAACGGCTACTTCTTCCGCCAGCGGCATGAAGCGGCGGATCTGATCCAGCTCTATCGCACGGGTGTGCCGGCGCAGGTCATCATCCACAACACGCCGCAGGATTCGCTGCAGATGATGAACCAGGATCAAGGGATCTATGCCCAGGATTCGTGGACGCTCGGCCGCTTCACCATCAATCCCGGCGTGCGCTTCGAGCACTTCAACGGATCGATCGGGGAACGCGGTGTCGAGGCCGGACGCTTCGTGCCGGCGCGGCACTTCGATGCGAAGCCCGACATGCCGAACTGGAACGACGTCGCGCCGCGGTTCGGGTTCGCCTGGGACATTCAGGGGAACGGCAAGACCGCCGTCAAGTTCGGAATCGGCAAGTACGTCCGCGCCTACAGCACCGGCTTCGCGGAGACCTACGATCCCAACTTCTACAGCAGCGCGACCCTCACGTGGACCGATCTCAACAGGGACGACACGGCGCAGGGCGTGCGCGGCTGTGTCTATCTGACGGCGGCCTGCGAGATCGATTTCTCGACGCTGCCGGCGAACTTTGGCACGAAGCCGACGCAGAATCCGGCGCCGGGGATTTCGCGTCCCTATCAGATCGAGACCAACGCGAGCGTGCAGCGCGAGATTGTGTCCGGCACCTCGGTGACCGTCAGCTATTTCCGTCGCGACTACAAGAACCTGATCTGGGCCGACAATCTCGGCATCGATCCGTCGGACTACACGCCCGTGCCGGTGCCGGGCCCGACCGGCGAGACGGTGACCATCTACAACCTGAATCCGGCGAAGGCGAGCGCGTTGAATCTGCTGGATGCGAACTCGTCGAGCAACTACCGCAAGTACAGCGGCGTCGACGTAAACTTCAACAGCCGCTTCAAGGGGCTCACGTTCTTCGGCGGCGTCAGCATGGGGCACCAGGTGGCCAACACCTGTCAGGTCGAGGATCCGAATCAGCTGCGGTTCTGCGATCAGTCGCAATACGACATCCCGTACTACACGCAGCTCAAGCTGTCGGGCAGCTACGCGCTGCCGTGGGCGCTGCAGGTCAGTGGCACGTTCCAGAGTTATCCGGGCGATGCGCGTAACAGTACGGTCGACGGCACGACAGCGCTGAATAACGGGACGATTCTGGCGGAGGATCCGTCGCTGCGAACGGTATGGAGCGTCGATCGCACGACGTTCAGGACGCTGACGGGACAGACGCTCACGCAGTCATCGGTCAACGTACCGTTGAACGCGCCAGGTACGAAGTTCCTGGATCGTCAGAATCAGCTCGACGTGCGCCTCACGCGCAGCTTCAGGTTTCGCGGATTGAATCTGCAGGCCCAGGCCGATGCCTACAACGCGCTCAACACCGGGGTCGTGCTCAGCACGGTGCAGACGTATGGCAGCGCGCTCGACCGTCCGGCGTCGATCCTCCAGGGTCGCCTGTTCCGGTTCGGGATGCAGGCAAAGTTCTGAGGGTCGACTGAAACCTCTGAGACGGGACCTCTGAGACGGGACCTCTGAGACGGGACCTCTGAGACGAAACCTCTGAGACGGGACCTCTGAGACGGGACCTCTGAGACGGGACCTCTGAGACGGGACCTCTGAGACGGGACCTCTGAGACG
>DASSGK010000494.1:0-18925 GCA_035693505.1 Vicinamibacterales bacterium | reverse complement strand
GTCAAGTCGCGGTTGTTCACGGCGCGAAAAACCCAGGCGGAGAACCTGCGATGGCTTGTCAGCAATTTGCCGCCGCGATAAGGGCCCACGCCCTCGGTGCACCGCTGGCTGGGGAAGCCGTGGTACACCTCACGGCCTGCCCGGTCTGCCAGGCGGCGTTCGACGTTGAGAGCCGCGTGCTTGCCACCATCAACGAGGCGTTGACGGACGTGGCGTCGGCGACTCCGTCCCTGCATTTCGAATCGCGGGTCCGGGCGCACGTGGAAGTCGCGGCGCCACGATGGGCCCTGCGCCGGTGGCTGATCCCCTCGGCGGCAGCCGCACTTGCCCTGTTGGCCGTTGCGCTGCTCGTTCCGCGTTGGGCGCCGGAGCCGTCTGCGCCGCGTGAGATCGCGTCCATCCCCGTTGAAGTGCCTCGGATTCCAGCTGCGGGGTCGACGATCGAGGACGCGAAGCCTGCGGGGACGGAATTGACCAAGCGACGCGCCCGGCGCGGCCACGTCAGGCCGGCGTCCGAGAGTCGTGCGGTCGCGGCACCCGAAGTCCTCGTCCCCGAACGCGAGCGCGCGGCGGTCGGCCGGCTGGCTGCGTCGCTCCGGACCGGTCGACCGGACGTCGTCTCGATGCTGATGAGGCTGCGCGGCGGCGACACGGTGAGCGACACGCAAGCGCTGACGATTGCACCGCTGCGGATCGAGCCGGTTGTCATCTCCGAGATCCCCGGTACAGCGGCCATCCTCGACAAGTGAAGGAGTGCTCGTGATTCGGATGCTGATGCTGTCGATCCTCTCGCTCGCGGTGAGCGCCGCGCCCGCCGAGTCGCAGGAGCGCGCGCAGGCATCGCCGGTGACGCCGCTCAAGGTCCAGGTCGTGCTGTCGCGTTACGACGGCGAGAAGAAGCTCTCCAGCATGCCGTATACGCTGCTGGTGAACGCCGGCGATCGCGACAACCGCGTCACGCTGCGCATGGGCGTGTCCCTCCCCGTGGCTGGCGCGGGTGCGAGCGGGCCGACGGTCACGTTCCACGACATCGGCACGAACATGGACTGCACGGCGAGCCCTGCGGACGGAGGGCGCTTCCGCATCGGGCTTGCCGTGAATCACAGCTCGGTTTTCGAGACGGACGAAAAACATCTCCAGGCGACGATCCCGAAGCCGGGCGACAACGCGCAGCTGATTCGCTCGTTCACGTCCAGTTTCTCGCTGCTCCTGCGCGATCACGAAACAGGGCAGTCGATCGCCGCCACCGATCCGGTGACGGGCGAGGTGATGCACATCGACGTCACCCTCACGGTCGTGAAATGACCACCATGCTCGGACGCCTCCTGCATCGAGGCGACGAGCTGCTCTCGCACATTCTGAGCGACCGGCCGCTGGGACGGACACTGGCGGAGCTGACGCTGCTGATGGCTGTCAGTGCGGCCGGGTACGGCCTCGTGCTCGGGATGTGGCACGGGACGCGGCTCGCAGCTTACGACGCGATCAAGCTGCCGCTCGTACTGGTCTTGACGTCGACGTTCACGGTGGCGTTCAGCTGGATCGCCGCGCAGGCCCTGAATGTGCCGTTGCGCTTCGCTCAGGTCGCGGTGCTCACGTTTCTGGCGCTCGCCGCAGCCGCGGTCGCGCTGCTGTCGCTCGCGCCAATCGCGTGGTTCTTCACGGTGTGTGCGCCGGCACCCTCAACCGCGACGAGGATGACACACAACGCGTTGTACCTGATGCACACCACGTTCGTCGGCGCCTGCGGACTGACGGGCACCCGGACGCTGTGGCATGCGATGACGCGGCTCGGTCGCGCGCGCTCGACGCTGCGGCGCGTGTACTTGGTGTGGGTGCTCGGCTATGCCGTCGTCGGCGGCGAAGTCGCCTGGGCGCTGCGTCCGTTCGTCGGCAGCGTGAGCCCGAAATTTCCGGTGGTCTTTCTCCGTCAGGACGCACTGCAGGGCAACGTCTACGAATTCATCGGACGCGACATCGTCCCGTATTTCTGGTCGCGCCGCCGCCAATGAGGATCTGCTGATGAACGATTCGATCGACCTGGCCCCCCGTGAGCCGCGCGGCGTGCTTGGCACCCTCGACGAGCTCCTCCGCCAACCCAGAGCCGGTTTCGCGCGGGCACGCGCCGGTATGCCCGTTCGGGCCTGGACGCTGCGTGCTATCGCCGGCACGCTCGGCTGCTGGTCGCTGTACGGAGCGGGCAGCGGCTTTTTCGCCGGCGGCTGGCAGATCGGCCTTGCCGCGGTGAAGGCGCCGCTCATCGTCGCGGGCAGCGCACTCCTGTGCGTGCCGAGTCTTTATGTTTTCGGTTTGCTTGCCGGCGCGCCGCTGACACGGGCCCGCTTTGCGGTGACGCTGACCGGATTCGTCGGCATGCTCGCGCTGGTGATGGCCGGCCTGCTGCCGATCGAATGGCTCTTCTCAGTGAGCACGCAATCGCTCGCGTTCGTCGTCTGGTTGCATCTGGCGCTGTGGACGATCGCGATGATCTTCGGCACGCGATTTCTGAGAGCCGCGATGCCGGAAGTGCCGACGGGCGCCCTCATGCTCTGGATCGCCCTCTTCTGCCTGGTCTCTTTCCAGGTGACCACCTTCATGCGGCCGATCCTGTGGCGCGAGCCGAATGCGGCGATCCTCGCCGAGGGGAAGCTGTTCTTCCTGGATCACTTCAAGCAGGCGCTTCGATGATCCGGAGCTGCGCCGCTCTTACCGCGCGGGGGCTGCCGCTCGCGCGCGAGAGATGAAGGCTTCGATCTCGGGCGCGGGTCGTGCGCCGGTTTCGCGCGCGATCTCTTTGCCGTCCTCGAATACCGCGAGCGTCGGAATCGAGCGGATGCCGAACCGCTGACCGAGGTCCGACAAGACGTCCGTGTTGACCTTGACGACAATGGCCCGGCCGGCCTGACGGGCGGCGACCTTCTGCAGTTCGGGCGCGACCATGCGGCACGGGCCGCACCAGGGCGCCCAGTAGTCCACGACTACCGGAAGCGACGAGGTCGCGATGAGGCGGTCGAAGTCGGCGGTTCGCTGCACTTCAATCGGCTCGGCCGGGGCGCTCAGCGGTTTCTTGCACTCGCCGCACTGCACGGAGTCGCCGAGACGTTCGTAGGCGAGCCGGTTTCGCTTCCCGCACCCGGCACACTCGACGATGACGCCGCGATCATCCAGCTGTACGGTTCCTGCCATGGTTCCTCCGAGCGTTAGCGGCCGTGCTTCTTCTTCGTGGTGGCCGCTTTCGTTGGTTTAGACGCCGCTGGGGCCTTGTCCGATGCAATCGCATCGCCAAGAAGGGCGACGCTGATGGCGTACGAATGCGCACAGTTGTACTCGAGGATCGCGTCGTAGTTGGCATCGACGAGGAAGTGCCTCGAGTCGCCCGACACCATTGATGCCGGCGTATCGCTCTTCGGGAGCGCCTTTCCCTTCGGCAGCCGCACGCCCAATTCCTGCCAGCGGCTCAGCGGCAGCGGCACGCTCATACTACGTGTCGCCCGGCAGCTTCCGGTGCGCGGCGCGACGTCGCGCGCGATGGTGTGAGCCACTTCGGGCGTCACCTTGACCTCGCGGCCCCAGCCCTGGCCGGCTGTCCAGCCGTGCCCTTTCAGATAGTTGGCGATCGACGCAAACACGTCGGCCGGCGTCGACCAGATGTCGCGTTTGCCGTCGCCGTCGAAGTCTTCGGCGAATTTCAAATAGCTTGACGGCATGAACTGAACCTGGCCCATCGCACCAGCCCAGGACCCTTTCAGGCTCGGGAGATCGATGTCGCCGCGGTTCAAGATCTCGAGCGCGTCGAACAGCTCGCCGCGGAAGAACGTCGCTCGACGCGGATCCCACGCCAGCGTCGCCAGCGCCGGCACCGTCGGGCGGACGCCGCTGAACCGCCCGAAGTTCGATTCCATCCCCCAGATGGCGACGATAATCGGCGCCGGCACGCCGTACCGTTCGCTGACCTGACCCAGCAGCTCGCGATGTGCCCCGAACGCGGCCCGGCCGGAGAGGATTCGATTCGAGGTGAGAATGCGTCCGAGGTACTTCTCCAGCGAGAAGACCGTTTCGGCCTGCGCGCGATCGCGCTCGAGGATGACCGGCTGCGGCTCGGTCACGTCCGCCAGCGCTTCGTCGACGACCTGCTCCTTCACGCCGCGCGCGATCGCCTCCGCCCGCACGCTGGCGAGCCATTCAGCGAACGACGGGCGGGCGGGTTCCTGCCCGAGCGCGAGGGCGAGCGTGAGCGCAATCAGCACAACGGTAGTGTACCGAATAATTCTGAATTCAGAATTCTGAATTCAGAATTCTGTCAGTGCGCGCCCGCCGCCGACGCCCCGCTCTTGGGCCGCTTCATGATCAGGACCAGCGGAATCAGCGCCACGAACATGACGCCGAGCAGCTGGAAGATCCCGACGAACGACACCATGGTGGCCTGCCGCTGCACCATCCCGAAGAGCGCAGCGTTGGCGCGGGCCGTCGCCGTACTGAGGTCAGCCCCGGCGGCCATGAATGCCTGACGGAGGCCGGCGAGCATCGACTGCGACGCCGGGTCGAAGGGCGTCACGTTCGCGCCGAGCGTACTGGTCGTCGACTGTCCGTGCCGCGCGAGCAGCGTGCCGGTCATCGCGATGCCGATGCTGCCGCCGATGTTGCGCATCAGGTTGAAAAGGCTTGTCGCGTTGCCCATCTTCTCGCGCGGGATCGCGTCCATCGAAATCGTCGTCAGCGGCACGAAGAGCAGCGACATGCCCACGCCCTGCAGCAGCTGCGGCCAGAAGATGTCCCAGTAGCCGGCCTGCAGGTTCAACAGGGAGAGCCAGATGAGCGTTGAGCCGCCGACGAGAAGGCCGACCGTCAGCAGCTTCCGTGGATCGAACTTGCCGGTCATCATGCCGGTGATCGGCATCATGAAAAACGAGCCGATGCCGCGGGGCGCCATCGCGATGCCAGCCTGCAGCGGCGGGTATCCGAGGAGGGTCTGCAGCATCACCGGCAGCAGCACCATGCTTCCGTAGAGCACGAAACCCACGACCGTCATCAGGAACACGCCGACGGCGTAGCTGCGTTCCTTGAACACACGCAGATCGACGATCGGTTCATCCGTGACCAGCAGGTGCCAGATCAGCAAGGTCAGCGTCACTGCCGCCACGATCGAGAGCACGATGATCATGTTGGAGGAGAACCAGTCGTCCTCCTGGCCCTTGTCGAGGACGATCTGCAGCGCGCCGATGCCAACGGCGAGCATGCCGATGCCCCAGTAATCGACTTTGCGAGATTCCGCTTTCAAGTACGGCGGGTCGAAGATGTAGAGCTTCGTCATCACGATCGACGCGATGCCGACCGGGATGTTGATGTAGAACACCCAGCGCCAGCTGTAGTTGTCCGTCAGGTAGCCTCCGAGCACCGGACCCAGAATCGGCGCGACGACGATGCCGAGCGCCCAGAAGCCCATGGCCTTGCCGCGATCCTGCGGCGCGAACGCTTCGAGGAGCACCGCCTGCGACAGCGGCTGCAGCGCGCCGCCGGTGGCGCCCTGGAGGATTCGGAAAAAGATCAGCGATCCCAGCGTGGGTGCAAGGCCGCAGAGGAACGACGCCGCCGTGAAGCCGATCACCGACAGCATCAGCAGGTTCTTCCGGCCGAACATGCTGGCGAGCCAGCCGGTCATCGGCAGGATGATCGCGTTGGCGACGAGGTACGAAGTGAGCGCCCAGGTCGCCTCGTCGATCGTCGCCGACAGCGTGCCGGCGATGTGGGGCAGCGACACGTTCACGACGGTCGTGTCGAGCACTTCCATGAAAGTGGCGAACATCACCGAGACCGCTATCAGCCACGGATTGATGTGTTTCTGGTCTGTCATGACGTCATTGCAGGATTGCAGGAGGTAAGGATTGCAGGAAGGGAAGGCAGAAGGCCTTCACCCTTCCCTTGAGACTTTCCCCCTTCCCTTTCTGCAATCCTGCAATCCACCCTTTCTGCAATTCGCGCTTCTATTTCAGATACACCGTGGGTGTCACTGACATACCCGGGCGCAGACGATGATCCGGATCCTGTCCCGGATCCAGCACGATCTTCACGGGCACGCGCTGAACCACTTTCACGAAGTTGCCGGTCGCGTTTTCGGGCGGCAGCAGGCTGAAGCGTGCCCCCGTTGCGCCTGAGATGCTGTCGACCTTCCCGGTGAAGTCCTTACCGCCGTACGCATCGACCGAGACGACCGCGCGCTGACCAGCGCGCATCTCCTTGAGCTGCGTTTCCTTGAAGTTCGCCGTCACCCACACATCGTCGATCTGCACGATGGCGAAGAGCGGCTGCCCCGCGGCGACGACCTGGCCCACGTTGACGCCTGTCTTCGAGACGATGCCGCGAACGGGCGCGGTGACGGTGGTGTATTTCAGGTTGAGCTCCGCTTGCGCCAGCGTGGCGCGAGCCTGCTGCGCATGGGCTTCCGCGGCGGCCGCCCGCGCCTTGGTGGCAGTGACCTGCGACGGTCCGGTCTGCGCCGTCTGCAGTTCCGCATGCGCCTGCTGCTCGCTCGCGTGAGCCTGCGCGAGCTTGCTCTCGGCGACCCGGAGCCCGGCTTCGGCCTCGGCGACCTGCGACCGGGATGAATCGACGGTCGCCTTCTGCGCTTCCGCCGTCGCAGAGGTCGCGTCGAACATCTGCTGGGACACCTCGTCTTTCGCGAGCAGTCCGCGCAGCCGTTCCACGTCGCGCGCCGATTTCGCGGCGTTCGCTTCGGATTCGCGCAGCTTGGCCTGCGCGCTCACGATGCGCGCGCGAGCGGCCTCGATTTCTTTTTCCGACGCCGCCACGCTGCTTTGCGCCTGCGTGATGCCGCCGCGCGCCGTCGTGACGTTGCTCGTGGTCGTCGTCGATGTGATGGGAACGCTGCTCTGGGCCGCGAGCGCGTTGGCTTCCGCGTCTGCCAACTCGGCTTTCGCCTTGTCGACCGCCACCTGATAATCGCTCGGGTCGAGCTGCACGAGCAGCGTACCCGCCTCGACGAGCTGGTTGTCGTCCACCGCCACTTTCGTCACGGTGCCGCCGACGCGTGCCGACATCTGGGTCAGGTGCGCATCCACCTGCGCATCGTCCGTGCTCTCGCGCCCGGACGTGGACCAGGCCCAGACCACAGCACCGAGCCCGAGCAGCAGCACGATGCCAATACCGATACGTACGCGTGATTGCTGAAGCATGATTACCGCGAGCCTCCGATGATCTGACGCAACATTTCTTCCGACTTGCCGGTGCCACGAATGAGTCCGCCCTTGGCGAGCTCGTATCCGTACTGCGCGGCGATGAACTGTTCGGTCGCGGACGCGACCGCGTCCTGCGCCTGCACGACTTCGATGTTGCTGGCGACACCGGCCGCGAAACGGTCGCGGGCCTGCGTGAGCTGCTGATTCGCGAGATCGCGAGCCTTCCCGGCGACTGCGAGCTCCTTCCCGGTCGCGTCGAGATCGAGAAACGCGGCGCGCACCTCGTAGTAGATCGCCGCCTTCAGATCCTCAGCCTCGGCTTTGCGGTTGCGGATGTCCGCGTCCGCCTCGACCAGCCGTCCGCGCGTGCGGTTCCCCTGGAAGATCGGGACGCTGACCGCGCCGGTCACCGTGAACGTCGCCTGCGCGTCGGACGGGGACAGGCCGATCGCCCCGTAGTCGGCGTTGAAACGGACCGAGGGCATCGCCTCGCCTTTGATGGAGGCACGCGTCGCTTCTGCCGCGCTGACGCGCTCGAGCGCCGCCTTGTAGTCGGGACGCGTGTCGTATGCGATCGCGACCGCGGAGTCGAGGCTGATGTCGGGCACCGGAAGCTCGGGGAGCGTGGGATCGAGCTCGAACCGCTGGCCGAGCGGCAAGCCGATGACGCGCGCGAGCGTGAGCTTGGTCTTCTCGAACTCGTTGACCGCATTCGTCGCCCGCTGCGACTGCGCGTTGAGCTGGACTTCTGCGCGCAGCACGTCGATGCCGGCGATGATGCCCCCCTGCTTGAGATCGACCGCCTGGGCGTGCAGCGCGCGAGCCGTTTCTTCCTGAGTGCGTGCGGCGTCGGCGCGTGCCGACGCGGCCAGCACCTGGACGAAGAGATTACCGGCGACGTGAATGACGTAGTCGCGCGCGCTCCTGAACGTCAGCTTTGCGGCTTCGACGTTGTGCCCTTCCGCTTTGTTGTTGTTGATGGCGGCATAGTCGAAGACCGACTGCGACAGATAGACCCGCGCATCGAAGACGTTGAACGGACCGACAATCGACGGGAAGTCGGCGAACGGCGTGCCCGCGGTGCTGCCGAAGCCGAACGCCGCGAGGTTGAGCGTCTGGCGCGTCTCGCCGACGCGGCCGTTGATATTCGGCAGCAGCTCGCTGAGGATTTTCGTGCGCGTGCCCTGTGCCTTTCCCGCATTCTGTTCGGCGGTCAGCACGCCGAGGTTGTGTTCGAGTGCGCGTCTGATGGCCGAGATCACCGTGATCTTCTCGACAGTGTCCGTGCGATCGCCGGTCGGGACGCCGCCGAGAAAGGTTCCTGGTGGAACAGCGAGCGGTTGGGAACGCACGGGCTGTGTCGAAGCGGGTGGAGGAGACACCTGGACTTGCGCGAACATCGGCTGAGTCGCGAGAACGCTTGCGGCGAGTGTCAGCAAGAGAAGGAAAGCCCGTCTACATGGATGATGGTTCATATCGCAATCATTTAGTGTACACGCACAGTCGAACGAAAAAGAACCCCGTCTCGGACGGTGCCGTCTAAATTCGGGGTGTCGCAAAACCTCATCAGTAGATCGCGATCTTTTTTTATGCCGCCTTCGAGTTCGAAGATCCGGATATCAACGACCTCGTCAAAACCGGGCGCCAGGTGTTCGTGAAGGCGTCGTACGCGTTCCAGCGCTGATCACGAAACACACGAAGCTCACGAAACACACGAAACCCACGAAACCCACGAAACTCACGAAACTCACGAAACTCAGGAAACATCGTGTTTCCCTCTTTTCTTGTTTCGTGCGTCTCGTGTATTTCGCGGCTGTCCGTAGCGCGAAGGCTTCAGCCGAGCGAGCTTGACGTTAATTTACACATGACGTATAAGATCGTGCGAAATGACCACCGAGGACTATCGCCGCGCGCTCGCGACGGCGATTCGTGAGTACGAAACGCTCGGCCAGCAGCGCCAGGACATCGACAAGCGGCTCGCAGAAGTCATGCAGACCATCGGCACGCTGTCGCGCCTGTGCGGGCTGGTCCCGACCGTGCCGCTGGGCCTGACCGACGCGTGCCGCCTGGTCGTTCGAGGCGCCGGCGTGCCGGTGA
The DNA here is from genome assembly GCA_035693505.1 of Vicinamibacterales bacterium. Taxonomy (GTDB): domain Bacteria; phylum Acidobacteriota; class Vicinamibacteria; order Vicinamibacterales; family CAVVIG01; genus CAVQFC01. The sequence goes on along the minus strand of DASSGK010000494.1, from coordinate 9,638 downwards.
CGCCGGCGGAGGTGCGCCAGCGGCTGCAGTCGATCGGCTTCGACCTCTCGAAGTACCAAAACGATCTCGCCGCGATTCACACCATCCTCAAACGTCTCAACGATTCGGGTGAACTGCGTTTCATCCCGCGCGCCTTCGCGACGTACGGAGAGGTGGATTCCGGCAAGCACGCGTACATCTGGAATCACGGGCGGCACGTCGTGACGCTTGGCGCGGACATCAAGGCGTTCATGCGCGACGCCGACCTCGAGCGCGAGGCGATGCGAGCCGTGACCGAGCCGGATCCGCCGCGCTCGAAACGCCGGACGGCGCCACGCGCCACCAAAGGGAGACGGCCATGATGGACCTCGAGTTGCGCCGCCGGTTCTTTGCCGAAGAGTTGGAGGCGGTCTGCAAACTGCGGACGCCGGCGCTGGTGGACGCCTTTGCCTCGGTGCCGCGCGATCAGTTTCTTCCGCCGGGCCCGTGGACCGTGCTCGCCGACAGCGATCTGACCTATCAGATCGGTTCCGGCCCGCAGCGCCTGCGATCGACGCCGGATGCCGATCCCGCGCGCGTCTACCACAACATCGCGGTCGCGATCGATCCCGGGCGTCAACTCTTCAACGGACAGCCGGGAACCCTGGGTTTCTGGATCGATTCGCTCGATCTCGCGCCCCGGTCGCGCGTGCTCCATGTCGGCGCCGGCCTCGGCTACTACACGGCCGTGATGGGCGAGTGCGTCGGCCCAGCCGGCCGCGTGCTCGCGTTCGAGATCGACGAGGTGCTGGCCGGTCAGGCCGCGCGCAGGCTGACCTCTCGTCCCTGGATCGAAGTGCGCCACGGCGACGCGTCGGAACCGCTCCGGGAAACATTTGACGCGATCCTCGTGAACGCGGGCGTGACGCATCCGCTCGACTCCTGGCTGGATGCGCTGGCGCCCGGCGGCCGGATGATGCTGCCGGTCACGACGAGTATGGCGGCCATGGGATCGACGCTGGGCAAAGGCGTCGCGCTGTTGATTGCCAGGGACGAGTCCCGCGCCTTCAAGGCGCGCGTCATCACGGTGGTGGCGGTGTACTCGGCGCTCGGGATCCGCGATCCGGAGATGAACGATCGGGTGGGCAAGGCGCTCGCGGAAGGGCCGATGCGATGGATGAAGGTGACGCGCCTGCGGCGGGACATCCACGAGCCGGACGCTTCGTGCTGGCTCCACGGGAGCACGTGCTGCGTATCGACCATGTAATCTAGGAGGATGTCGCACCTCTTCGATCCGCTGCCGCTCCGCTCGCTGACACTGCAGAACCGTATTGTCGTCTCGCCGATGTGTCAGTACTCGAGCGTCGACGGATTCTCGAACGACTGGCACTTCGTGCACCTGGGGACGCGGGCGGTTGGCGGCGCCGCGCTCGTCATGACGGAGGCCGCGGCAGTCACGGCCGACGGTCGAATCAGCCCGAACGATCTCGGCATCTACGACGACCGTCATGTCGACGGGCTGGCGAGATGCGTGCGCTTCATCCAGTCGCAGAAAACACTGGCGGGGATGCAGATCGCGCACGCCGGCCGCAAGGCGAGCACGGCGCGGCCATGGGAAGGCGGCGGCGCCGTGGCGCGTGAAGGCGGCGGATGGGAACCCGTCGGACCGGGTGCCGAACCGTTCGCCGACAACTACCCGACACCGCGGGCGGCGACGGCGGCCGAGATCGCGGCCATTGTCGACGCGTTCGCCGCCGCCGCTCGACGCGCGCTGGCGGCCGGCTTCGACATCGTCGAATTGCACGCGGCCCACGGCTACCTGATTCACGAGTTTCTGTCGCCGCTCGTCAACACACGCACCGACGCATACGGTGGCTCGTACGACAATCGGGTCCGTCTGTGTCTCGAGATCGTCGATGCCGTGCGCGCGGCATGGCCCGAGCGCCTGCCGATGCTCGTGCGCATCTCGGCGACGGATTGGAAAGAGGGAGGCTGGGATCTCGAGCAGGCGGTCGAACTCGCCCGGCGCCTGCGCGCCCACGGCGTGGATCTGGTCGATTGCTCATCCGCCGGCGCGGTCCACGACCAGCAGATCGTGCTCGGGCCCGGCTACCAGGTGCCGTTTGCCGAGCGCATTCGCCGCGATGCGGGCGTAATGACCGGCGCGGTCGGCCTGATCACCACGCCCGAGCAGGCCGACGCCATCGTCAGCCGCGGTCAGGCCGACGTCGTGCTGCTCGCGCGCGAACTGCTGCGCGATCCGTATTGGCCGCTGCACGCGGCCGACGCGCTGGGCCACCGTACACCGTGGCCGCCGCAGTACCTGAGAGCGGCGCATCGCGATACACCGTCTCGCTAACGGACCACGAAACACACGAAATACGCGAAAACCGTCTATCACTTTTTCGTGGTTTCGTGCGTTTCGTGATTTTCGTGGCCGACCCAGGCTCCACATTCGCGTCCGCCTGGCGGACCGCGCGAGTCCGGCTCAAGCCGGACACTACACAGAAGCTGAAACTAGCCCGCGTTCAACTGAAGAAGGTACGAAGCGTTCTTCGCGCGGCCTCGTGGCCTTCGTGTCTTCGTGGTGACGGTACCGGTATGATCGCCGTGTGCGTGCGCTCCTGGTCGAAGACGACGCCACCATCGGCGATTTCGTGGTCCGCGGTTTACGCGAGGCGGGGTTCGCGGTGGATCACGTGGCTGACGGCGAAGCCGGGCTGACCGCTGCACGCCAGCAGCCTTACGACGTCGCGATCGTCGATCTCATGCTGCCGAAGCGCGACGGGCTCTCGTTGATCGAAGCGCTGCGGAGCGGCGGCGTCGCCACTCCGGTGTTGATTCTCAGCGCTCGCCGCTCGGTCGACGACCGCGTCCGCGGCCTTCAGTCAGGTGGCGACGACTACCTCACCAAGCCGTTCGCGTTCGCTGAGCTGCTCGCCCGGGTCCAGGCGCTCGTGCGGCGCGCGACGCGCGCGCCCGAGCCGACCACGCTGACCGTCGATGACGTGGTGCTCGATCTGCTGTCCCGAAAGGTGACGCGAGGCGGTGCGGCACTCGATCTGCGTCCGCGCGAGTTCACGCTCCTCGAATTCCTGATGCGGCACGCCGGTCATGTCGTTTCGAAGACGATGATCCTGTCGCACGTGTGGGAGTACAACTTCGATCCGCAGACGAACGTGGTCGACGTGCTGGTGAGCCGCCTGCGGGAAAAGATCGATCGCCCGTTTGAGAAGAAGCTTCTCCACACGGTGAGAGGTGTGGGCTATGTCCTTCGGGCCTAGCGCCGGCACGAGCGAGGGACGTGAGCCGCTCTCTGAAGGCTCCTCGCCGCCTCTCTTCAAGCGGACGTTCGGCCTCCAGCTCGCCTTGTGGTACGCCACGCTGTTCGTGTCAGGCGCGATCGCGATCGTCTTCGTCACGTACTTCCTGACCTCGGCGTCGCTCGCACAACGCGATCGTCAGATCATCAACGGCAAGCTGGGAGACTACGCGGCCGCCTACCTGCGAGGCGGCGTTCGCGTGCTGGCCGCAACCGTGCGCGCCGAGCAACAGGTCGCTCCCGAACGGCTCTTCGTGCGGGTCGTGGATCGCGGCGTGGAGGCCGTGGTCCTGAGCAACAACGAAGGCTGGGATCCTTCGAAGCTCGAGCTCGTGTCCGCGACCCTCGCCGACGGGACGCTGGTCCAGGTCGGCAAGAGCACGGAGGCACGCGACGATCTGCTCGCCAGGTTCCGCGCGACGCTCGGCGTGGTCACGCTGCTCGTCGTCATCATCGCGCTGACCGGCGGCTGGCTGGCGACGCAATCGGCGCTGTTCCCGATCCGGCGGCTGACGCTTGCGGTGCAGCGGATTATCCGCACGGGGCGGACGGACGCGCGCGTGCCGCTCGCCGGCAGCGGCGACTCCATCGACGAGCTGACGTCGCTGTTCAACACGATGCTCGACAAGATCGAGGGCCTGGTCACCGCCATGCGCGGCGCGCTCGACAACGTGTCGCACGATCTACGCACGCCCCTGACCCGCTTGCGCGGGACCGCGGAGATGGCACTCGCGTCGCCGCCGCAGGGCGATTGGGTGCACCAGGCGGACTTCTACCGCGAGACGCTTGCCGACTGCGTGGAGGAGTCCGATCGGGTGCTCGTGATGCTGAACACCTTGATGGATATTTCCGAAGCGGAGAGCGGGACGCTGCAGCTGCGGCGTGAGCCGTTGCCGCTTGGCGACATCGTGGGACGGGCGGTCGATCTGTATCGCGACGTGGCCGACGCGAAAGGCGTGACGGTCACCGCCATCGCGTCGCCGGAGATCATCGTTTCCGCCGATCGCACGCGTCTCGAACAGGTCGCCGCGAACCTCATCGACAACGCCGTGAAATACACACCGGCCGGAGGGCGCGTGGATGTCGAGGCGCGCCGCGAAGGGGATGCGGCGGTCCTCGAAGTGCGCGACACGGGACCGGGGATCCCGGCGAATGAACTGCCGCGGATCTTCGACCGCCTCTTCCGGGGAGATACGAGCCGCACCGAACGGGGCCTCGGCCTCGGCCTCAGCCTCGTCAAGGCCATCGTCGAGGCGCACGGCGGGACGGTTACGGTGAACAGCGAACTGGGCCGAGGTTCCACTTTCTCTGTATCGCTGCCGCTCGACAGGGCTCAGGGCTGAGGGTTAAGGGCTCAAAGCCCTCAGCCTTAAGGCCCAAGGCCCAAGGCCCAAGCCCCAAGCCCCAAGCCTAAGCCCTAAGCCCTAAGCCCTAAGCCCTAAGCCCTGTTCCTATCACCGATGTAATGCTCCTGCAACGGCCTGGCAAGGCAGTCCCTCGTCTTACTCCTTAGAATCGATCCTAGATTCGAAAGGACGGAGAGGCTGTTATGAAGAAGACGTTACTCGCGGTGCTGGCGGCCGGTGCGCTGACGACCGGTGCGGCCTGGCACGGTCTCGCGGCGGATTCGCCGAAAGCTGATACCCAGAAGGCCGCGACGATTTCGACTCCGATCACGCACGCGATCGCGGGCGGCCGCGATTCGTATGCAGACGTCGTCAATGTGGCGGCACCCGCGGTCGTCACGATCCGGACCGAGGGCAAGGCCCGAATGAGGGCCACGATGTTCGGGCAGGACGGGCAGGAAGGGCAGGACCCCGAGGATCTGCTGCGCCGGTTCTTCGGTGATCGGTTCGGACAGGATCAGCGCGGTCAGCGCATGCCGCGGCAGCAGCGAGTGCCCCGGCAGCGGGCGCTCGGTTCCGGAGTGATTGTCACCAGCGACGGCTACATCCTCACCAACAACCATGTCGTTGACGGCGCCGACGAAATCAAGGTTGAACTGACCGACGATCGGACACTGTCCGCCAAGCTGGTGGGCACCGACAAAGCCAGCGACCTCGCGCTGTTGAAGGTCACGGCCGGCGACCTGCACCCGATCGCCATCGGCAACTCCGAGAACGTCAAGGTCGGCGACGTCGTCCTGGCAGTCGGCAACCCGCTCGGCGTGGGCCAGACGGTGACGATGGGGATTATCAGCGCGAAGGGAAGGTCCACGACCGTCGGCGATGGCGGGTATGAGGACTTCCTGCAGACCGACGCGCCGATCAATCACGGCAACTCGGGCGGCGCGCTCGTGAACACCAGGGGCGAGCTGGTCGGCATCAACTCGCAGATTCTCTCGAGCAACGACGGCAACATCGGCATCGGCTTCGCGATTCCGTCGAACATGGCGCAGAACGTCATGGAGCAGCTGCGCACCAAGGGCAAGGTGACGCGTGCGCAGCTGGGCGTCACGGTGCAGCAGGTCACGTCTGACCTGGCCGAGAGCCTCGGTCTGAAGCACGCCGGAGGCGCCATCGTCAGTTCGGTGACGGCGGGCAGCGCGGCGGACAAGGCCGGCATCAAGCGCGGCGACGTCATCGAATCGTTCAACGGTCAGCAGGTGCACGACTTCAACACGCTGCGCAACCGAGTCGCCGAGGCCGGTCCCGGATCGACGGCCGACGTGACGATCAGCCGCGACGGCAGCGAGAAGCACCTGAGCGTCAAACTGGACGAGGCCACCCCGTCGAAGATGGCCAGAGAGCGTGACTCCGAGCCTGGCGCGAGCGACGACAAGGCGTCGCTCGGCGTTGCCGTGACGCCGCTGACGCCCGAACTCGCCGAACGCATGAAGGCGTCGAAGGACGCGCATGGGCTCGTCGTCGAGGACGTCAACCCGAACGGCCGCGCGGCCGACGCGGGCATCCAGGCAGGCGACGTCATCCAGGAAGTGAACCGTGAGCCGGTGAAGTCGATCGACGACCTGCGCGCGGCACTGAAGAAGACAACCGACAAACCGACGCTGCTCCTCATTCAGCGGCAGGGCAGCAACATCTTCGTCACGGTCAAGCCATCGAATGGCTAACCGCTGACGGCGTAGGGCTAAGGGCGTAGGGCTAAGGGCTCAGGGCTGGGATTAGGGGCTGGGGGCTAGGGGTTGGAGGCTGGTGAGCCCTCAGCCCTCAGCCCTTTCGTGTCAGTTATCGCTGTATTGATCACTGACCCAGCAACTCCCCGAGCGGCTGAAGCGGCTCGACGTGATCGGCGGCGGCCTTGACCGCGACCATGATCGGCACGGCCAGCACCAGTCCCCATACGTCCCACATCCATCCCCAGAACAGAATCGACACGAACACCGCGACGGTGTTCAACTCGCCAGCACGGCTGGTGAGCCACGGCGAGATCAGATTTCCCTCGATGGCCGCAACGGCTCCCGCCACGGCGACGGCCGCGCCGGTCATCTCAATCGTCTGGAACTGCACGAATGCCACCACGGCGACGAGTGCGACGGCGATTGCCGGGCCGATGAAGGGCACGACGTTCAGCGCGCCGGCGATCAGGCCCAGCACGAGCGGCTCACGAACGCCGAGAATCCAGAGGCCGAGCCAGGTCGCGCCGGCAACCAGCCCGCTGATGAGCACTCGCGCGACGAGATAGCGCTCGATCTGACGATCGATCGCCTTGATCACGTCGTAGGTCACTTTTTTCTGCGCGCGCGGTCCCGCGAGCGCGATGACTTTGCGCTTCAGTGCCTCGCCCCCGAACAACAGGAGCAACGTGAGGATCGCGACCGCGATCAGCTGCGCGCCGAGCGTGCCGATCGCTCGTGAGTTGCCAGCCAGAGTGCCGCCCAGGTTGAATCGCGGATTCGTCGTGACCACGCGACGGACCCCTTGCACGGAACGGCGCGCTGACGCACCGATGGCCGCATTGATGTCGTTCGCGGCTCTTTGCAAACGTGCCAGCCGATCGGAGTTCTGTGACGGCGCCGCCTGTGCGTGTGAGCGTTCCAAGGACTCCTGAAGCACCTGCACCGTGACGGGCAGCGTGTCCAGGAACCCGATTGCCTGGCGTTGGGCGAGGCGTGCGCCGAGAACGAGGCCGGCAATCAGCAGCGAGTAGACGGCGACGATGGCCAGCGGGCGGGGGAGATGCGCGCGTGCGGCCAGAGCGACGAACGGCTCGAGGGCGTACGCCAGCAGAATGCTGACGAGCATGGGCGCGAGGAACGACACACCTTCGCGGGTGGCGTAGAGCACGCCTGCGCCAACGACGATCGTGACCGCTGCTCCGCGGACCGTGACCGGCGCAATCGTCCACTCGTGGGGCGACTCAGACGAGACGGATTCGTCCACCAGACCCTGCGCCGCAAGGAAGGTGCCAAAGGGCTGATACGATATCGGTCATGGATCTGGGTCTGACAAACAAAGTTGCGATGGTTGGCGGCGCAAGCAAGGGGCTCGGCTTTGCGGTGGCTCGCGCGCTTGCGGCGGAAGGCGCCGACGTATCGATTGCCTCGCGGGACGTGGACGGGATCAACAAGGCGGCCGCGATGATTAACGCCGCCGGGAAAGGCCGCGCGCTGGCCGTGCCGGCCGATTTGAGCACCAGCGACGCGATTGCCAGGTGGACCGCCGCGACAACCGATCGGTTCGGCGGTGTGGATGTGCTGTTTGCCAACACGGGTGGACCGCCTGCCGGCTCGGCGCTCAGCTTTGACGATGGTGCGTGGCAGCAGGCGTTCGAGCTGTTGCTGCTCAGCGCCGTTCGAACGGTCCGGCTTGTGGTGCCATCGATGCGCGCGCGAGGCGGCGGCGCGATCCTCGTCGGCACCTCGTCGACGGTCAAGGAGCCGGTGCCGAGCCTGGCGCTGTCCAACGTGATGCGAGCTGGCGTCACGGCGTTGGTCAAGACGCTCTCTCTGGAGCTTGCGGCGGACGGAATCCGGGTGAACTCGCTGATGCCGGGACGCATCTCCACCGATCGCCTGGCCCACCTGGATGCCTTGAACGCGCAGAAGGCCGGCATCACGCTGGCCGAGCAACAGGAGCGCGGCGGTCGTGCGATTCCCGTCGGGCGCTACGGTGATCCCGATGAGTTCGGCCGGGTCGGGGCATTCCTCCTTTCGAGTGCCGCGTCTTACATCACCGGCGCCGCGCTGCAGGTCGACGGCGGGCTGATCAAGGGGCTGCTGTGAGCGTTGCGCGAAAGATTCTGCTGGCCATGTCGACGAACGCGTGGCTGCGCGAGCGCGCGACCAAGACCGCGTTCGTCCGGCGTTCCGTCTCGACGTTCATGCCGGGTGAGCGGCTCGAGGACGCCATGACCGCGGCGGCCGCGCAGGAATCGCGCGGCATCAACACGATCTTCACGAAGCTCGGCGAGAACCTGACGCGCGTCGAAGATGCCGAGGAGGTGACCCTTCACTATCTCGACGTCCTCGACAAAGTGAAGGCCGCGGGGTTGCGCGCGCAGATTTCGGTGAAGCCGACGCAGCTTGGCCTCGATCTCGACAAGGAGCTCTGCTTCCGCAACCTCCAGCGGCTGGTGGATCGCGCCGGTGAACGGGACAACTTCGTCTGGATCGACATGGAGAGCTCGCCGTACGTCGATCCGACGCTCGATCTGTTCCGGCGAACGCGCGCGCGATCGCCGCGGATCGGCATCGCGATCCAGGCGTACCTCTATCGGACGAAGGACGACATCGAGTCGCTCATCCCTCTCGGCGCCGCCATCCGTCTGGTCAAAGGCGCCTATCTCGAGGCGGCGACGGTTGCGTATCCGAAGAAGGCGGACGTTGACGCGAACTTCTATGCGCTCTCGTGCCGCCTGCTGCAGAAGGACGCCCAGCAGGCGGGCGGCCTGCTGCACATGGCGACGCACGATCCCGTGCTTGTCGATCGGCTCACGGCCTTCATCGACGCGCAACAGGTGCCGAAGTCCGCGTACGAGTTCGCGATGCTGTACGGAATCCAGCGGCCGCTGCAGCAGCGCCTGGTCGCATCGGGCCGGCCGCTGCGCGTGCTCATCGCGTACGGCGAGTACTGGTTCGCGTGGTACATGCGCCGCCTCGCCGAACGGCCCGCAAACGTCTGGTTCGTCGTCAAGAACATTTTCCGCTAGCGGCCAACGCAAAGATCTATCCGCGTAATCCGCGGATGAAAAATCCGGACACATTCATTCGGGGTTCAGCTTCCACTTGATTATCTACACAAGCTGTTGTAGATAATCTTCATGAAGCCAGTCGACCTCGTGCAAGGCACGCTCGACCTGTTGATTCTCAAGGCTCTCGCCGCCGAGCCGATGCATGGCTGGGCGATCGCGAAGCGCATCCGGATGTTGTCCAACGACGTGCTCGCGGTGCAGCAGGGCT
>DASSGK010000493.1:0-2790 GCA_035693505.1 Vicinamibacterales bacterium | reverse complement strand
GTGATCGATCGGTTGAGACTCGACGGGCAATTCTGGATCTCGCAGGCGAGGTTCACGAACTACGACGTGCAGGGAAAGATCGAAGAGTTGAGCAAACGCGGGTCGGGAAAGACGGCTGATACCGCGAAGCCGCGCGTCGCCTCCGACTTTCAAGGGCGGTTCAAGCTGGGCGGGGGTGTCCTGGCTCTTCCCGAGGTGTCGTTCGACGTGCCGGGCGCCCGCGTCGAGCTCGCCGGCAACTATGGATTGAAACGCGAGACGCTCGATTTCAAGGGCCAGCTCCTTCTCGATGCCAAAATCTCGCAGACCGTGACCGGATGGCGATCGATCCTGCTGAAAGCCATCGATCCGCTGTTCAAGCGGAAGGACGGCCGCGGCAGCGCGATCCCCATCAGAATCGGCGGGTCGCGGAGCGCACCCGATTTCGGCCTCGACGTCCGGCGCGTGTTCAAGCGTGGAGAACCGTGAAGTGACAAAGAGTTGCAAGACTCCCGCGTCGCCATGTCAGTATGATCGTTTGAACGATGTGGATAGTCCGGATCGCGTTAAGAAGGCCTTATACGTTCGTCGTGCTCGCCCTGCTCATCCTGATGGTGGGCCCGCTGACGATCGCCAGAACGCCGACTGACATCTTCCCCAACATCAACATTCCGGTCGTCACGATCGTCTGGAACTACGGCGGCCTCTCGGCCGACGAGATGTCGACGCGCATCGTGTCCATCTACGAGCGCAACCTCACCACGACGGTGAACGACATCGAGCACGTCGAGTCGCAGTCGCTGCGCGGCATCGCGGTCGTGAAGGTCTTCTTTCAGCCGGGTGCGAACATCGAGCTCGCGGTCGCGCAGGTGACGGCGTCTGCGCAATCGCAGCTGCGCCAGCTGCCGGCCGGCACGCAGCCGCCGTTCATTCTGACCTACAACGCGTCGACCGTCCCCGTGCTGCAGCTCGCGCTCTCGGGCAAGGGCCTCTCGGAACAACAGCTGTTCGACATCGCGGTGAATTTTCTGCGCACCCAGCTGGCCAGCGTCAACGGCGCGCAGATTCCCTACCCCTACGGCGGCAAGCAGCCGCAGATTCAGGTGGACCTGCTGCCGGAGGCGATGCAGGCACGGCACCTGTCGCCCTCCGACGTCGTCAACGCGATCAGCCTGCAGAATCTGATTCTGCCGGGCGGCACCCAGAAAATCGGCGGCACCGAGTACGACGTCGACCTCAACGCGAGTCCGAAAACGATCGAAGAGCTGAACGATCTGCCGATCCGGACCATCGGCTCCGACACGACCTACATCCGCGACGTCGCACACGTCCGCAACGGCTTTCCGCCGCAGACCAACATTGTCCGGGTCGACGGATTGCGGGCGGCCCTGCTGACGATCCAGAAGGTCGGCAACGCGTCCACGCTCGACATCATCCAGAACGTCAAGAACGCGCTGCCTCGCGTCCAGGCGAGCCTGCCGCCCGAGCTGGAGATCAAGCCGCTCGCCGATCAGTCGGTGTTCGTGCAGGCCTCGATCACCGGTGTGCTGCGTGAAGCGCTGATCGCCGCGTGCCTGACGGCGTTGATGATCCTCGTGTTCCTCGGCAGCTGGCGGAGCACGCTGATCATCGCCGTCTCGATTCCGCTCTCCATCCTCTGCTCGATCATCGTCATGAGCGCGCTTGGCGAGACGATCAACATCATGACGCTGGGTGGGCTGGCGCTCGCCGTCGGCATCCTGGTCGACGATGCCACGGTGGAGATTGAGAACATCAACCGGAACCTCGCGCAAGGCAAGCCGACCGAGGAAGCGATCCTCGACGGCGCGCAGCAGATCGCCGTCCCCGCGCTGGTCTCCACGCTGTGCATCTGCATCGTCTTCGTGCCGATGTTCTTCCTGACCGGCGTCGCGCGCTACCTGTTCGTGCCGCTGGCTGAAGCGGTGGTCTTCGCGATGCTCGCGTCGTACCTGCTGTCGCGCACCCTGGTGCCGACGATGGCGAAATTCCTGCTGCGACCGCATCCCGAGGATCCGCACGAGAACCTCCGCAGCCGCAACCCGCTGGTCCGGCTGCAGGCCCGCTTCGAGGTCCGGTTCGAGGCGCTCCGCGACAGCTTCCGCGGCCAGCTCGAAGCAGTGATCGAGCACCGCGGCGTCTTCGCCTCGGTCTTCCTGCTGCTCTGCCTCGCCTCGTTCGGGCTGCTGCCGTGGGTCGGCGAGGATTTCTTCCCGGCCGTCGACGGCGGACAGTTCAAGCTGCACCTGCGCGCGACCAGCGGCACGCGCATCGAGGAGACCGCGATCCTCTGCGATCGCGTCGAAGCCGTGCTCCGGGAAATCATCCCGCCCAAGGAGCTGTCGGGCATCATCGACAACGTTGGCTTGCCCTACTCGGGCCTCAACCTCTCGTACAGCACGTCGGCGCCGATCGGACCCGGCGACGCGGACATCAATGTCGCGCTCGCCGCCGAGCACAAGCCGACCGCCGAGTATCTGCACCAGCTCCGACTGACGCTGCGCGACCGCTTTCCGGGCGTCACCTTCTCGTTCGCGCCGGCCGACATCGTCACGCAGATCCTGAACTTCGGCCTGCCGGCGCCAATCGACATCCAGGTGGTCGGCCGCAACATCGCGGCGAACCGGCAGTTCGCCGGACGGCTGGTCACGCGGCTGGCGCAGGTGCCGGGCATCGCCGACCTGCGCGTGCACCAGGAGTTCAACCAGCCGCGGCTGCACCTCGACGTCGACCGCACGCGCGCCGCGCAGCTCGGCCTGACGCAGCGCGACGTCGCGACCAACCTGCTGATCT
>DASSGK010000492.1:0-2474 GCA_035693505.1 Vicinamibacterales bacterium | reverse complement strand
CGAGAGCATGCCGAAGTTCACGAGCACTCCGATATTGATCCCCGATACGACCACCGCATAAACGACGCTCATCCACAACTGCTGGCCGGGTGACTGGCCGGCTATGACGAACGTGCCGAGAACGATGGTCAGCACCGTCGCGAGCCATGTTCGCTTGACCGCCATCCGGATGAGCGCAAAGGCGAGCGTGATCAGCATGCCGTTCAGCAGCGCGTTCGGCGGCATGCGGAGTAGCGCCGCGAGGGCGCGCCTCGTGCTGATCAGAAACTCCGTGTTCATGTTACGTGGGGCTGGTGGCGGGTAGCCCAGCATCGGCGGGATCAACGCGGTCGCGCCTCCGACAATCGCGAGGCCAAGACCTGCGACGATGCCGACGAGGATGTCGCGCCCGACCCGCGGATCGCGGAATCGGCCGCTCAGGAGACGGCTCCACGACATCAGGATGTCCGCGCTGTATCGGCGGACGTACGGTTCGAGCGCCATGTACAGCAGCCACAGGATCGCGGCGTTGATCAGCGACGGCATCGCAAAATCGTCGATGAAGTGACCGAACTCGGTCAACGGCTCGAGCCAGACGCGCGATCCGACGATCCAGGCAGCAAACGTGATGGCGATCCATGCAGCGGCGACTCGTGTGGCCCCGCGATGATCGCCTCGACCCGTGCGGTAGTTGTGACGCGCGAGCACGCATGTTCCGATCGAGAGCGCGAGCACGACAAGAAAGAACCCGAAGCGGATCAGGTTGCGGCCTTGCGGTACGTCTTGTGTCTGGCGCAGCGTGCGCGACCACGGTCCGGCGAGCTGGAAAAACGCCGGCTTGCCCAAGTAGCTCGCCGCTTCGGCGCGAATCGTGATGTCGGGACGGCCGGGCATCGGCCCTTCCCATGCCTGCCGTTCGTCGGCGTACGTGTTCGGCACCCATCTCGACGGCACCGGCTTGAACGAGCCGAAGTCGAGTCCGGCGGCATCGAAAAACACCGTCCAGTCCATCGACGCCGGCGGCGCGGTTGCGTTCTGCGCGTCCTCCAGCTGCGGAGGTACGTTCGTGAACTGCGTCAGGTGTCCGGCGATGTCGGTGACGACCAGCCGCATGTTCGTAATGATCATCGGCGGGTCGTCGAAATCAGCCCACCAACGCACGGACATCGTTTCGAGATCGCGCGGACTCGTTCGGTACCAGAACCGGTACGTGGGAGCGTAGGGATTGCTCAGTCCGTTCCACCGCGTGGCCGAGCGATCGGTGTTCGTCACGTACCGAAGGTAATCCGGCAGATACAGAAAGCCGCGCGCGCTGTCGGCTGGCTTGTCGGGATACCCGAGCTTCGCCAGGAGATCGCGCGCGTGATCCTCGAGCACGTCCACGCTCTTCTCCATCGGTATCCTCGCGATGGTCAGGATGCGATCGGACAGCGTGGCGACCGTGATCAGCCCGACGATGACGGCCGCAAACAGCGAGATCCCGACGAGTGGACGGAACGCCGTCGTTTCGCCGGCCGCCGCGATCATCTCGGGCGACGGAGTTTCGCCGGCTGCGAGTGCCGCCGCCAGCGGATCGCCGCCGGGCAATGCTGCTGCGACCGCCAGCGCCGATCCGGGACGCAGCGCGGCGTCGTGTTCGAGACAGCGCATGATCAGGCGTTCGACGGACGGATCCAGCTCGCGCAACATCGACGAGGGCGTCGCCACCGTCCGGGTCTGATGCATCGACATCAGCTCGTTGAACGTCTTCGCGTCGAACGCGCGCTTGCCGGTGAACATCTCGAAGAGAATCAGACCGAGCGCGTAGATGTCGGTTTTCACCGAGGGCGCGCCGCCGGTGAGCAGTTCGGGCGCCATGTACTGCGGCGTGCCGGCGCGCGAGGCTGTGATGTCACCCGCCGCCACCGCCAGGCCGAAGTCGGTGATGCGGACGTTGCCGTCGCCGTCGATCATCACGTTTGCCGGCTTGAGGTCGCGATGCAGCACGCCGCGTTCGTGCGCAGCGGCGACGCCGGCGCAGAGCTGGCGCGCGATGTCGACCGCTTTGTCGTGGGGAAGCCGTCCGATGCGGCGGAGCAGCGTCGCGAGATCCTCGCCGTCCACGTACTCCATCGTCAGGAACCGGCGTCCTTCGTGCTCGCCGAGATCGTAGAGACGGCAGACGTTCTTGTGCGACACTTGGCGCGCGATGCGCAGCTCCGCGTGGAACTGCGCGAGCCGATCGGAATCGGCGGCGACGCCGGCCGGAAGAAACTTGAGCGCGATGGGTTGATCGAGCGTCAGGTCATCGGCACGATAGACCTCGCCCATTCCGCCGCGGCCGAGCAACGACACGAGGCGATAACGTCCGGCGATGATCGCGCCAGGCGTCCACGGCAGCGTCGACGTACTGGAAGGCGCGCTACCCGGCGATCCGGGCGATCGAGTCGCAGCGCGGGTGGCGGCAATCGTCATGTCGAAATCGTCACTCGGCACGCGTGGATTCTACACATGGG
>DASSGK010000491.1:0-9399 GCA_035693505.1 Vicinamibacterales bacterium | reverse complement strand
ATCGTTACGGTCCACGCGGCGGCTGCCGGGACGTCGCTCATCGGCGCCATCAGCATGAACAACAGCGTCGGGCTCGTGGCGACGATGGCGGCGGCGGCCAACCCGACGATCGGCCTGCCGATTCGCCGCCCAATGGCGTAGGTGGCGAACACCAGCGCGCCGCCGCACAGCGGGACAACCCAGAAGATCGCGCACTGCCCCGCAACGGCCTTGAACGCGGCCATCAGCAGCGGAAGCCCCGCCGCGTACTGCGGCACGATGCGGTAGCCGTCGGGCTCGGGGCGATAGCCCAGAGGGGTGAAAGTCCATCGCGCGAGCGGCCATGGAACAGAGGCGCCGAAACTCTGATCGATGTGCAGGTCGCCGCGCAGCCAGAGATCGACCTGGCTGACGTATCCGTACGCGTCGGCCCCCGCGGCCACGCGCGTGCTCCATGTCAAACCCGTACAAACGACGATCGCCGCCAAAGCGGCGGCGATCCAGAGGTGAGAGGCAGCGATCCGGCTGAGCACCAGCCGGTATCAGGCGCGCGCAGCGAAAGGATTCTCGTCGGCGCTTGGCCCGTAGATCGACGGAACCGGCACGTCCAGCAACCGGAGATAGACCGACAGCTGGCCGCGATGGTGGTACCAATGATTCAGCGCGATCGATCGGATCAGCGCGATCTTCGGCATCTCGAAGAGCGTCTGCTCGCCGGCCGTCGCCTTCCAGCTCTTCATCAGGCCGGCGTCGCCAAGCTGCTCCATCGTCTCGCGCATCTTCGTGACGCTCTTGTCGTGGGCCGCGAGGAGGTCCGCAGTCGTCACGGGGCTCGGTCCCTTGCTACCCGTCAGCTTCGTTTCGTCCTCGCAGGCCCATCCGCAGATGAACCCGGGAACCATCGCCGTGTGCAGGGCGAGATAGCCGAGCGTCATCGACTTGGGATGGGGCTGCCACTCGAACTTATCGGCAGGCACGCGCTCGAGCACGCGTCTCGTGGTTTTTGCTTCGTTGTCGAACTCCTGCAGAATTGCCTGCGTCATGGACATGACTGCCTCCTCTGAATGCTTGAACCGGGGCCAGAATTCTATGACGTTTGGCGGACCGCGGGGGAACCTTTCCGCCCTTTTGGTGTCAAGCGTAGGTACAGCCAGGAGGGCACATGAAACGGTTGGCGCTGATGCTCATCATGCTGGCAGCGGCCGGCTGCGGCGAGCCAGTGGACATCGCCAAAGCCGTCCAGGTCGACGTGGCGACGAGCGGATGGCGCGTCGCCGGCGTCGTGGACGGCAAGAACAAGATCGTGCCTTCGGTGTCGTTGACGCTGAAGAACGTGTCGGGACAGACACTCAACGCCGTGCAGGCCAATGCGGTCTTTCGGCTGGCCTCCACCAACGCCGAGATCGGCGCGGACTTCCGTCCGGTCTCGGGATCCGGCGGATTGCCGGCGGCCGCATCGACCCAGACGATCACGCTCAAGGCGGCGCTCGGCTATACCGGCACGGATCCGGTCAACGAGATGCTGAACAACTCACACTTCAGCGACGCCAAGGTCGAAGTGTTCGTCAAGGCGGGATCGGGACAGTGGACCCGCGTTGGGGAGTATCCGATCGCCCGGCAACTGACCGGAGACTAGCCGTGCCGGAACTGAGGCTGGTCGCCGAAGAAACACGCGGCGCCGGCGACGTGCTCGCCGCCTGGCTTCCCCGAGTGGCGGTTGCCCTGATTTTTCTGTCGGTCGGATGGGAAAAGTTCAGCGAGCACGGTCCGTGGATTCGCATCTTCGCTCGCATCGGACTGGGCGACTGGTTCCGCTACTTCACGGGCACGATGCAGGTCGGCGGCGCGCTGCTGTTGTTCGTGCCTCGGCTGGTGCGTCTTGGTGCCGCCGTGCTCGCCTGCACGATGATCGGCGCGATCGTCACGAACATCTTCATCCTGAACTCCGGTCTCTCCGCGATCATCCCGTCGGCGCTGCTCGCAGCGATCGTGTTCGTCGGGCTTAGCGCCAGGTAAGCATCCCACCCGCACTCCTCACACCTTGACATTCTAGGTGAGCAGGCACATAGTGCCGTTCACCTTGTATGTCTATCCGAGACGATGATGCTCGCGTCGAACTGTTGCAGGGGACGCTTGATCTCCTGATTCTGCGGACACTGCAGCAGGGCCCTGCGCACGGCCACGAGATCATGACCAGCATTCGGCAATCGTCGGACGAGGTCCTCCAGGTCGAACAGGGGTCTCTGTATCCGGCGCTGCACCGCCTGCTCAAGAAGGGCTGGATCGTGTTCGATCATGGCACTTCCGAGAACAACCGGCGGGCAAAGTACTACCGGCTGACGCCGAAGGGGCGCAAACAGCTGGCTGCCGAAGCGACAAAGTGGGAGAAGCTCGCGCGTGCCATCGCGCGGGTGCTGAGGCCGGCGTGATTCCGGGCCGCCGCCTCGACGACCTCGATCGCGACATTCGCGATCACCTCGAGCGCGAAACGCAGGCTTACGTCGAGCGCGGCATGACGGAGGACGAGGCACGCTACGCGGCGCGACGCGCGTTCGGGAACGTGACGCTGGCGATGGAAGAGACGCGCGCGGTCTGGATACCGGTGTGGTTCGACCAGCTGCTGCAGGATGTCCGATACGGCCTGCGCATGCTCCGGCGCGCGCCGGGTTTCAGCGCGGTCGTCATCCTGACGCTCGCCCTCGGTATCGGCCTCAACACCGCGGTATTCAGCGTGTTCGATGCGGTGCTGTTGCGGCCGCTGCCTTATCCGGCTGCGGATCGGTTGCTATCGGTTTCGCTGTACGGCGCCGCACTGCCGTTCGGCATGGAAGCTGTCGGGAGCGCTGACGTCCTCCGCTGGCGGGAACAGGCAACCTCGTCGTTCGAGAAACTGGCCGCCTACGACACGTCCGATCAATCGGTGGTCACAGCCGACTCCGCAGAGCAGGCCCGCATCGCGTGGGTGACCGACGATCTCTGGGACATCGCCGGGGCGCGCGTCGAGCTCGGCCGCCTCCCGCACCCGGGTGAGCGTGACGCTCTCCTCCTGTCACACGAGTATTTCAGCCGCCGATTTCGAGGCGATGCCAACGTCGTCGGCAGCAATGTGCTCGCAATGGGACGGCAGGTCACCATCATCGGCGTGATCGCGAAGGGATTCCTCTTTGAGCTTCCGGGATTGCAGCGACAGCTCGTACCGGCGCCGGTAGACGGCTATCGCTCAATGGTGATCTCACCCGGTCCCCGGCCAGCCTCGCTCCTCCTCAACGTCGTTGCCCGCCTGAAACCCGGCGCGACGATCGCGCGCGCGAGGGCCGAGCTTGAAGCCGTCAGGGCGGGCATCGCGCAGGCCGATCCATTTCCGCTCGCTGATCGATCGACCCTGCGGGTCATGCCGATGCAGGAGCGGATCGTCGGCGAGTCGAGGGCGGCGCTGCGAGTGCTCCTGGCGGCGGTGATCGTGGTCCTGCTTATCGCATCCGCCAACATTGCGAATCTGCTGCTGGCGCGCGCATCAGCGCGGCAGAAGGAGATCGCGATTCGCGCCTCGATGGGCGCCGGCGGCGCCCGGCTGCTCCGACAGTTCGCGGTTGAGAGCGGCATCATCGCGCTGGCCGGCGGAGGTGCCGGCGTGTGGTTCGCCCGCGCGGGTCTCATCTGGCTCGAGCGCGTAAATCCCCTCGCGATCCCGCGTCTGGCCGAAGCGTCGATCGATGGCCGCGTGCTTGTGTTCGCGCTGAGCGCCTCCGTCGTGACTGCGATCCTGTTCGGCGTCGGGCCCGCCCTGGGTCTCCGGCGCGTGAACGTTCATCACACGCTCAAGGAGAACGGACGACTCTCACCTGTCCCCGGACACCTGCTCCTGCGACGGATTCTCGTGGCCGTGGAGGTCGCCCTTGCCCTCATCCTGATATGCGGCGCGGGTCTCATGGTGAAAAGCGTGTGGCGCATGCGCGCGCATCCTGACGGGTTCGTCCCCGACCAGATCGTGGTGATGAAGATGCGATTGTCGGGACCCGGCTACGCGACTCCTCTCGCCCGGCGCGCCTATGCCGATGAAGTGCTCGCAAGGCTGCGCACGCAGCCGGGCGTCCAGGCGGCCGGGATCACCACAAACGTGGATGCGCTCGTGCGGATGCTCATCGAAGGCGAGGCGCCGATTCCGAACGACGTACGCTCGCCTCCCGCTGTCTTCAACGCGACGTCCGCCGGATTCCTGCCGGCGATGGGTCTCCGTCTGCTGAAAGGCCGATGGATCACCGACTCGGAACCGCGCCCGGCCGTTGTAATCAACGAGAGCGCCGCGCAACGCGCGTTGCCGGGGCAGGATCCGATCGGCAAGCGGCTCATGCTGCCGACGTTGAACCAGCCGCTTCCCTCGCCCGTGCCAATCGTCGGCGTCGTAGCCGACTTGAAGTACTCCAAACTGGACGCGCGGCCGGAGCCGGAGATTTATATTCCGTACGTGTACGCTCCCACGCTGACGGCGTTCAGCGTTGTTGCACGAGCCGGCGGCGACCCAGCGGCGTTGACGCCTTCGATCAGAAGTGCCGTTGCAGGGATCGACAAGACATTACCGGTGTTCGGAGTCATGACGCTGGAGCAGGTCCTCACGGCCTCGATCGCTCCTCGGCGCTTCAACTTGTTCCTGCTCGGTATCTTCGCTGGATCTGCCTTGCTGCTAGCGGTGATTGGCATCTATGGCGTGATTGCGTTCTCGGTGGCACAGCGAACGCACGAGATCGGTGTCCGGTTGGCCCTTGGCGCACAGCGGCGCGCAGTCGTAGGCATGGTCGTGTGGCAATGCATGGCAGTCGTGCTGGGTGGTATTGCTGTCGGCGTGGCCGGGGCGTTGGCACTCACGCGCGTGATGATGGGGATGCTCTACGATGTGGCGCCAACCGATCCGCCGACGTTCGCCATTGTGACCGGCCTGCTGGCCGCGACCGCGCTGGCCGCCTGCGCGGGGCCGGCGCTGAAGGCGGCGCTCGTTGATCCGGTCGTCGCCCTGCGCTGCGAATAGCCGCTTCGGGATGCTGCCGGTCGGGATCGTCCTACAGCGTCTCCAGAAACGCGATGAGAGCCAGGCGATCCTCCGTCCCGAGCTTCAGTCCAAACGGGTGACCAGGGACCCGAGGCACGCGGCCCGGATCGAACCACTCATTCAGCGTCTTCACCGCGCCGGCGTGCTGGAATGGACCGCGATACCACACGCCCTTGAGCGACGGAACCTTGTAGTACCCGGTCCCCTTGCGTGTGCGCAGCGCCAGTTCAGGGTCGGTGCCCACGGAGCGATCGATGATGCGGTATCGCGACCGATGCTCTGTGGGAATCTCGAACCCGGCCACCGGCGTCAGCGCGTTGCTCGTGTAGAGCGGCGCGGTATGACAGGCGTTGCATCCCTCTCGCGAGAACACGCGCTGCCCGCGCGCCGCCTGCTCGTTCCGCCGATGCGGATTCGCCGGCGGCTTCAATGAATAGAGATACCGTCCCAGCGCGTACAGCTGCTCGTCGCTGTAGCGATCCATCTTGGTCGGATCGGGCACCGGATCCACGAGGAGGAAATCGCCAAACCGATCGAAGGCATTGGCGCCCTGCACGATCGCGACATAGCGCATCAGATCGGCAATCGAGCGCTGCTGGACGAGACCGGTGTGATCGAGGAACCGGCGCTCGCCGACGCCGATCAGATCCGGAATCTGCGCGGGGCCAAACAGGCTGAGATTCACGCGCGTCGACGCTCCGACCGGCACCGCCTCGTACACCGACGCGATCTCGTCGATCGACATCGACGCGACGCGCGCGATCGGATCGGGCGTCAGCCACGGCATCGAAAAGAACGTGCGCTGACCGAGACGCACGCCGTCGAGGAGTGCCGCCGGATCTTTGCTGGCCGCCGCCTGCTGCCTGAGGTTGTAGCCGACGATGCGGTCCGCGGGGAAATTGCCCTGGGCGCCTTTCAGCAGCGTGCCATCCGGCATCACGCGTGCGTGGCACATCACGCACGAACCGCTGCCGACTTCCACAAGACCCTTTTTCCGGATCACATACCGCGAGAACGGCATGACGCCGTCGCTCGTGACCGGAATCTGATTGTGCTCGTACCAGGACGGGTCGCGAACCGCTGCCAGCTTGAATGTCGCACCGTATCCGAGCGGCGCCTCGAACACGCGCTCGCCCGCGGCAATCCAGTCGGCGTCTGTTCGAAGCGCCGAAGCATCGAACGCGTTCGCCGGTTCCTGCTGCGCGAGCCACTCCATGTACCCGGCCGGCTCGTGGCCAGGTGCATAGATCGGATAGCTCTTGTAGATCGGACGGACGGCGAGACGGTCGTAGTAGTCCGGAGACGCGTGCTGCGCTGAGCGATCCGCGCGCACGAGCGGGACCTCGAACGTGGCAAGCTCACGTGCGTCCCACGTTCTCGGTACGACGACCGGCGGCTGTATCGCCCCGCCGATCGTCTGGGCTCCGCACAGCACGGTCAATACGGAGAGCACCATGCGGTGCGCGTTCATGTTTACTTGCCCGCGGAGACGTTGAACCGTGCGCCAACAACCACCGAGCGCGGCGTGCCGGGGTACCCGAGCACGCTCTCGTACGTGGCGTTCGTCAGGTTGTCGATTCTCGCGTACGCCGCAACCTCGCGGGTCACGCGCACTTCCCCGCCAACCCACGTCAGCGTGTAGCCGGGGTTCACGGTAATGTCCACCGAGCGGCCTGCCGGAAACTGGGCCGAGGGGATTGCGAACAGGCCGAGGAACGAAGCGTCGTGGCGCTGTCCGACGAAGCGCATGTTGAAGTTCACGGTGGCTCGGCCTCGTGAGTAATTTGCTCTCAGCATTCCTGAATTCTTGGGACGCCGGAGCAGCGGCTGACCGGGCTGGAACTGCTCGCTCGTGCTGACGAACGACACCACTTCCGTGTCGACGAACGCGTAGCCGGCGCTGGCGGTGAACCCGGCGATGGGCTTCTGCAGCACGCCTTCGAGCTCCCAGCCGTCGGCTTTCGATCCGTCGATGTTGATGTAGTCGGGCTTGCCGTCGAGGCCAGGACCGGTCGACTTGTACGCCACCTGATCGTTGAACGCGTTGTCGAAGTAGGTCACGCGCGCCAGCACGCGCTGATCGTCGAATGTCAGCTCGCCGCCGACGTCGAACGTGCGGGCCCGCTCGGGTTTCAGATTCGGATTCCCGTCCGTGAACGCCGAGGAGTACAGCTCGCTGAACTGCGGGTTCTTGATGCCTCGGCCGATGTTCGACACCGCTTTCAGCGACGACAGCGCGCCCTTCCGGTATGGCACCAGGAAGCCGCCGAGCGACAGCTTCGGGCTGGCACTGTCGCCATAGTGCGAGTTGTGATCGAGCCGAACGCCAACCGTCGCAAGCCATCGGTCCTTCGCGTGCAACTGCTGCTGGACGAAAAACGCATGGTCGTCGACGAGGAACGACGGGTTGAGCGGATCGGTTTCGCGTTCGTACTCGTATCCACCGCTCAGCAGTTGCTGGTTCGCCCAGGTGGCATCAGCCTGATACTTGAAGGCCGGCCGCCGGAACTCGCTCGTGCTGGTAAACGGAAAGTCGCTCACGCCGAACGGCGTGGTCGCGAGAAACTGTCCCGGCGCGAGCGCCTGGCTGCCGGATCGAAACGCGTTGAACGTCGCCTGATCGAGCAGCTGGACGAGCCGCGGGCTGTCTGGAAAGAGCGCGCCCGGCGTGCCCGACAGAATCGCGTAGACGTTGTAGGTGGGATCGGCAATCGTGTTGGCCGAGAGGCGGTACGACCGGAAGTAGTCGACCGATGCCGACTGGTTCACGCGATCCGAAATCCGCTGGCTGAAGTCGAGATGCCACGACAGGTCGCGCGTGTCCGCCGCTGTCCCGGTCTGGCGCGACCCGTAATCGATTTGGCCGATCGCCTTGCCCTTCGCATTGGCGTAGCGGACGCCGGTCCGCAACGTCGCCCGATCGCCGAGGATGACACCGACGCCTGCCGTCGCCGAGGTTTCGCGAAAAGAATCGTGATCGGGCAGGATGTCCTGAAACGCGCCCTCAGTGCCGCGGTAGGCGACGCCGGCCTGGTAATCGATCCGGCGCTGCGCGCCGCCGAGCACGCTCGCGTCTCCTCGAAACGTGCCGAAGGTTCCGCCCTCGAGCGACCCGATCGCCTGCGGCGCGTCGCCGGGCGAGGCGCGCTTCGTGAAGACCTGCACGACCGAACCGATCGCATCCGATCCGTACAGCGCGGATTGCCCGCCTCGCACGACCTCGAGGCGATCGATATCCCCGGCGGAGATCCGGCTGAAGTCGAAGGCGCCGCCGCTGGGATTGACGCGGACGCCGTCGATCAACACCAGGTTGTAGTCCGACTCGCCGCCGCGCGCGAACAGCGAGGCCAGCGCGCCTTCCCGGCCGGTCGCTTCCACATTCAGTGCCGGCACCAAGCGAAGCGCGTCAACGATGGACGTGGCGCCGAGCGCCTGGAGATCGCTGGACGTGAACACCGAGACCGACTCGGTCGTCACGGAACGGCTTTCAGGCGTCCGCGCCGCGGTGACCACGACCTGATCGGCGACCGCGGCGATCCGGAGCGTGAAGTCGTGGGACAGCGCGGAGCCGCTTCGGATCTCGGTCGATTCTTCGGCAAAACCGTCCATCCGCGCGTGCAGTTGATGCAGCGTACCGGTCGCGAGCGCGATCGTGTACCGGCCATCGGCGCCGGTCGTGGTCGTCACGACGGAGACCCCGGCGACGGTCGCGTCGATGGTTGCGCCGGAGAGCGCGGCGCCTGACGTGTCCTTGACCGTACCGGTGACGTTGATCGTTTGCGCGGCCGCCCCGGCGGCGCCGCCGAGACCAATGAGGAATGAAAACAGTCCGAGCCTGAGAAGGGAGCGCATGGCATCCTCCACACCGTTGACGCGGTGGCTGACACGCGTGACAAGGCACGCGTGCCGGGATTTCACGCTGGGTAGGTCTCCTGGCTCGTGGAGGGGCAGACGGTCTTCAGACTGCCGGTCGCCTCACCTTCCCCGGATCGACGCCGAGTGGTTTACGAGACGACGTGCCCGCACATACAGTGGCGGAACCGCGCCGGACTTTCACCGGACTTCCCTGTTATGCCCACCGTGGGCACCCAGGCGAACGATGTTTGTACCATCTGCGTTGCGCGGGGTCAAGATACCGACGATGAGGACGCGAAAAGCCGCGGCAGCGCGAAGAGGCGCTCGCGGCGTTCTTCGGCCTCGAGATTCTTCGTGCGCGCGGTCAGCAGATCGGTGAGGGTGATCATGCCGACCAGCCTGCCGTATCGGCCGCGTTCCACGACCGGAAAACGCGTGAGCCCGGTTCCCGCCATGCGGTACACGACCACTCGCAGCGGCTCGTCAGGGTAGGCGACCGTCGGCGTCCGCGTCTGGTTCGC
>DASSGK010000490.1:0-40460 GCA_035693505.1 Vicinamibacterales bacterium | reverse complement strand
GGAGATCGTCGTCATCGGCGCCGGCGCGTTCGGCGGGTGGACGGCACTCTATCTGCGGGAGATGGGCCACACGGTCACTCTGATCGACCAGTACGGGCCGGGCAATGCACGCGCGACGTCGGGCGGCGAGTCGCGCCAGATTCGCGCGGTGTACGGCGAGCGCGAAATCTACACGAAGTGGGTACTCGAGGCGTTCGATCGGTGGCAGGCCAGAGAGGCGGAATGGGGCAAGAAGCTCTTCTTCCGCACCGGCCAGCTGTCGCTCGCGCCGGACTGGACGAAGGAGCTGACGGAGACGAGGAAGGTGTTCGACCGTCTCGGGATCAAGTACGACGTGGTGAAGCTCGACGATCTGGTGCGCCAGTACCCGCAGATGAACATGAACAACGTCGGCGTGGCGATGTACACCCCGAGTACCGGCGTGCTGAAGGCACGCGAGGGCTGCGTGGCGGTGGCGCAGGCGTTCGAGAAGAAGGGCGGACGATTCGTGACGGCTAAAGCGGAGCTCGGCGCCCGCGCAGGCCGCGCCCTGCAGGACCTTGCCCTCTCAAACGGCCAGCGCGTGTCGGCGCAGACGTTCGTCTTCGCGTGCGGGCCGTGGCTGCCGAAGGTGTTCCCCGCGGTGATGAAGAACAAGCTGGCGACGCCGCGCCGCGCCGTCTTCTTCTACGGCACGCCTCCCGGCGACGAACGCTTCACATACCCGAATTTTCCAACGTGGTCGGTCGACAACGCGTACGGGTTTCCGAGCATCGAGGGCCGGGGATTCAAGGTGGTGCCGACCTTCGAGCGCGAGCTCGTCGATCCCGACACGCAGGAGCACGCACTCACCGCCGACGAGCTGCGCAAAGGCCGCGCGTTCGCGGCGAAGTGGTTTCCGGCGCTCGCGAAGCAGCCGCTCGTCGACGGCCGGATCTGCCAGCGTGAGGACAGCGTCGACGAGCACTTCATCGTGCAGCCGCACCCCGACCTGAACAACGTCTGGCTGGTCGGCGGCGGATCGGGGCACGGCTACAAACACGGCATCGTGTTCGGCGACTACGTGGCCCATCGTGTGACCGGCCAGGATCGGAACCCGGAGCTCGCGGCTACCTTCGCGCTGAAGGCCGGGACGTTCTAGCGATGTCGGGTTCGGAGTTCAGGATTCAGGGTTCAGCGTTCGTTCGGGGTTCAGCGTTCCTGCCACGGCCGCTGAACCCTGAACATTGAACCCTGAACATGGAACGCTGAACATTGAACCCTGAACGCCGAACCCTCGTTCTATCGCAGCTTTGCGCTCCGTCCCTTCAGCGTGTCGGCGAGCGCATGAAAGCGCATCGCGTCGCGGCCCGACGACGCGCTGGCGTCGGTCTCGAGCTGACCGGCCACGGCGTCGAGCTGGTCGAGCGCCGCGGCGGCGCCGCGTTCCTTGCCGGTCCGGAGTCCGTCCGCCTTGTCGATGGCGGCTTTCACCGCCTTCGCACGGTCAGGCTGAATCGCCTTGCTCCGCGTGAGCTGATCGAGGTACGCGCGCGCGACCGGCATCGCCGCGGGCCACACAATCTTCTGCTGTTCCTGGGTATTGAGCTCGTCGTTGTGGATCATCAACGCGGCGTCGAGCTCGTTCTGCGTCAGGTACTCGCTCGGCAGCAGATTGAAGATGTCGATCCCGCGAGCGATTTCCGATCCGTAGATCTGCCCGTTGTACCAGTAGGCCGACCAGTAGCCGCCGAGCATCAGGTTCTTGGCGTCGATCGGCCCGCGGTCGAAGAACGCGATCTCGACCGGCGTCGTCGAATCGGTGAAGTCGAACACCGACACGCCGCCCTGGTACCACGCCTGGACCATGATGTCGCGTCCTGGCACCGGAATCAGCGAACCGTTGTGAGCGACGCAGTTCTCCTGCTCCGTCTGCGGCGCCGGCATCTTGTAGTACCCCTTGAACACCAGCTTCCTGTCGACGATGTCGAAGATCGCATCGGCGCCCCAGTTCAGGAGATCGGTGGCCCGGCATCGAGGACGGGCGCCGCCGCCCCACTCGTCGGTGAAGATCACCTTGGTCCCGTCGTTGTTGAACGTCGCCGAGTGCCAGTAGGCAAAATTCTTGTCCGACGCGACGTCCAGGCGCTTGGGATTCTTCGGATCGCTGATGTCGAGCAGAAGGCCGTTGCCCGAGCAGGCGCCCGCCGCGAGGCCGACCTCGGGGAACACCGTGATGTCGTGGCACTGGTTGGTCTCGCTCATCTTCTGCGTGCCCGGTCCGCTGTCGCCGCCCTTGTTGAGCCCGGCGATTGCGCCGGTCGCGGTGTCGGCAAAGATGCGCGGCCGTCCGATGATCTTCGCGTTCTGCGGCGCCGCGATCGGCACCTGGATCACGTCGATGCTGAAGAGCGACGTGTTCGGATCCTCTTCAGGTTTCAGACCCGAGCATCCCGCGAGCTCTTCGCCCGATCGCACGCCGCTCGTTCCGGATCCGTACACGTAGAGGTTGGCCTTGTCGTGCGGGTCGGTGACCAGCGTGTGCGTGTGCGATCCGCGGCAGGTCTGAATAGCGGCGACCTGCTTCGGCTTGTTCAGGTCGGAGATGTCGAAGATCCGCACGCCACGGAATCGTTCCGCGCTCACCGGCGTCTGAATCCCCTGCGTGCCGCAATCGAGCCGTCCTCGCGTCTGCTCCACCGACATGAACAGCAGGTTCCCGTGGATCGACACGTCACCCTGTCCGCCGGGACAGACGGCCGATGCGGCGAGCTTCGGCTTCGTCGGCCGCTCCACGTCGTACGTGTTGAAACCGTGGAAGCTGCCCATGAACACGTGGTTGCCGCTGAAGGCGAGGTCGGAGTTCGCGTAGCCGAGCATGTTCGACATCGCGAGGGCGGCCGGCGAGTTCGGATCGGGCGGAGGTTCGGGCGGCAGCTTCGGATCGCGCTCCGCCGGAATCGGCGTGCCGCCGGGGTTGGCCGGATCGAAGAACCCTTCGGGCTTCGGGAGGCTCGAGATCCGCTTCATGTTCCGGGCGGCCTCGCCGGCGTCACGCAAACCCGGCTTGAGGCCCACGCGGGGATCGTTGGGATCCGCCGGGCGCTGCTGCGCGCCTCCTTCGATGGCGGCGGCCAGCATCACGGCCGTAACACACAGTCCAAACGCGGCGGCGGATTTCATTTCTGCAGCTCCCTGAGCATCGAGCCCATGCGATCGATTTCCATGCGTTGATCCGCGTCCACGTCGGACGCGTACGAAAAGATCTCCGGCGTCTGTCCGGCACCCTCGGTCGCAAAGAGCTCGTGGACCATCGTGATGGCGCCGCCGTGGTGCTTGATCATGCCTTCGAGGAACAACCGGTCGAAGTCCGCGCCGTGGGCGGCGGCCAGATGCTCCATCTCCTCGGGCGAGAGCATCCCCGGCATCAGCGTCGAGCCCATCATGTGGTGCGCGCGCGGATCGGGAATCTGCTGCCCACGGGCGACCAGCCACTCCCGCATCATCTTCATCTCGTCCTGCTGCGACACGTCAATCCGCTGCGCCAGCTTCCGCACATCGTCCGACGCGGTTCGAGACGGGACGAGCGCCACCATCTCCACGGCCTGCGCATGGTGCCCGATCATGCCTTGCATGAACTTGATGTCGGCGCCGGTGTACTGGACGTGCGAGAGATCGCTCGCCTGGGCCGCGCCGATCACGCGGCTGGGCTGTCCAGGGGCGCCGGGCTGAACGATGGGTGGCGCGGCGCCGGCGCTGGATGTGGAACGGCACGAGATCCCGGCGGCGGCGGCGAACAGAACGGCGGCGGTCAGTATTCGCACTCGCCATAGGATACACATCTCTGCCCGCCTGACTGCCATCGTTTTGACCACGAAGGCACGAAGACGCGAAGACGCACGAAGACGGCCATGAAACACACGAAATTCACGAAACAAAAAGACGAGAGACCTTCGTGTTCTTCGTGGTTACAGGCAGGCTCTGGATTCCCGCGTTTCCCTATCGCACCATCGTCTCCAGCAGGCGCTCCAGCGCTTTCTCTGGATCGCTGGTCCGGCCCGTGTGCACGGGCGATAGCTGGATGATGGTGCTGCGCGGTGACACCAGCCAGTGAAAGCGACTGCGCTGCGGCAGCTCTCCGATCGGCCCGGCGTCGGCGCCGCCGCGGCAGACGCGCGGGATCATCTCGAGATGCGCTCGCGTCGCCTCGACGTCCGCGGACGGATCGATCGCCAGCAGCCGTGACGGATCCAGCTCGATCCGCGCGTCGAGAAAGTCGAGGGCCGGACACGACAGGATCACGCCGACGTTGATCGCCTCGCCCCGCTCCACGCGCGGGACGACGCGGATGATGGCGTAGTCGTAGGTCTGCTCACCGGCCACGAATCGCCTCCTCGACGAACGCACGCGGCGCGCCCAGCCGATCGATCAGATACCTGGCGTACGCGGCGCGGTGCGACGCCTCGCCCTCCAGCCACGCCTCGGGAATCAGGCCGACGATCCGCTCGATGACCGGCGGCGTCAACAAGGCCGTCAGCGCTTCGTCGACTTCCGCCAGCTGCCCGGCGCGTCTCAACAGCACGTTGTCCTTGATCAAAGGAAATGGTGCGCCGGCGCGCTGACGATCCTCGGCCCAGCCGCCGCTGTGGTGAAAATAGAGGGTCGCGCCGTGATCGATGAGCCACAGGCGCCGGTGCCACATCAGCATGTTCGTGTTGCGCGCGGTCCGATCGACGTTGGTCACGTAGGCATCGAACCACACGATCCGTGACGCCAGATCGGTTTCGATTTTCTCGACGACGGGATCGAACATCACGGACGAGGGCAGATAGTCGAGCGCGAGATTCAGCCCGGCGCTGTCGCGAATCAACGCGAAGATTTCCGGATCCGGCTCCGTCCTCGCCAGATCGGGATCGAGCTCGGCGAACACGATCTCCGGCACCAGCAGGCCGAGCGCCCGCGCGATTTCCCCGGATACGAGTTCCGCGATGAGCGCTCTCGGCCCCTGACCCGCTCCACGGAATTTCAGCACGTACATCCCGTCATCGTCGGCCTCGACGATGGCGGGCAGCGAACCGCCTTCGCGCAGCGGGGTCACGTATCGGGTCACGCGGACGGTTCGCAAGCCCCAGTAAGATAACGTACGAAAATGAACCGGCCTCTCAACCGTCACGACTATCGCACGCTCGCGCTGGCCGCGCTCGGCGGCGCCCTCGAGTTCTACGACTTCGTCATCTACGTGTTCCTGGCGCCGGTGATCGGCCGGCTCTTTTTTCCGGCGGACATGCCGGACTGGCTGCGCCTGCTCCAGACGTTCGGCATCTTTTCGGCCGGCTACCTGGCGCGCCCTCTCGGCGGGATCCTGATCGCGCACTTCGGCGATCTCCTCGGGCGCAAGCGCATGTTCTCGCTGAGCATCTTCCTCATGGCGGCGCCGACGCTGGCGATCGGACTGCTGCCCACGTACGCAAGCATCGGCATCGCCGCGCCAGTGCTGCTCCTGCTGATGCGGATCCTGCAGGGCATCGCGATCGGCGGCGAGGTGCCGGGCGCGTGGGTGTTCATCGCCGAGCACGTGCCGGCGCAGCGTTTCGGGTTCGGCATCGGCACGCTGACCGCGGGGCTCACGATCGGCATCCTGCTCGGCTCGTTGCTCGCGGGCGCCATCAACAGCATCTACAGCCCGGAGCAGGTCGCGGCCTTCGCGTGGCGGATTCCGTTCATCGCGGGAGGCCTGTTCGGATTCGTCTCGGTCTACCTGCGGCGCTATCTCGAAGAGACGCCGGTGTTCCAGGAGCTGAAAGCGAGGCGCGCGCTCGCGCGCGAGGTGCCGATCAAGACGGTCCTTCGCGACTATCGAAGCGAGACGTTGCTCGCCCTCGCCCTCACCTGGGTGCTGACGGCGGCCATCGTGGTCATCATCCTGTTCACGCCGTCGTATCTCCAGCAGGTCTTTCACGTGCCGGCGCGGTATGCGCTGCAAGCCAACACCTTCGCCACGTTCACGTTCGCCGTCGGCTGCCTGGTCTTTGGCTGGGCCAGCGATCGGTTCGGCGCGCGTGCGACGATGCTGGTCGGATTCGCGGGCCTGCTCGGCAGCAGCTATGTCTTCTACTCGTGGCTGCCTTCGGCGCCGGTGATTCTCAACCGAACGTACGGCCTGGTCGGGTTCTTCGTCGGCGCGGCGACGGTCGTGCCGATCGTCGCGTTGCGGCTCTTTCCCGCGCCTCTGCGTTTCTCGGGACTGTCGTTCTCCTACAACGTGTCGTACGCGATCTTCGGCGGCCTGACGCCGGTGTTCCTATCGCTCTGGCTGCGCACCAATCCCATGGCGCCGGGCTATTACGTCGGCGGCCTCGCGCTGTTCGGCATGGCGCTGGCCATGCTGCCCATGTCAGATTCCTACAAGACCTGAACGCCCGATTCTGCGACACTCTTGCCGTGTTCAGAAGGCTGACCGGCAGCAAGGAATGGATCTTTTTCAGCGTCCTCCCGAAGGCTGACCGCCTGCTCGCCGCCGGGTGGTGGACGGCGCTCATCCTGCGCGGCGTGCTGCCCGCCTTGTTCGCGATCGCGACCGGATCGCTCGTTGGCGCCGTCCAGCAGGGCGCCAGCCCGGCTCTGCCGCTGACGCTGGTCGGCGGGATCTTCGTGCTGCTGCAGATCCTGACGCCGATTCACCTGGCGCTGAGCTCCAACCTGGGCGATCGCACGGCGGCCTTCCTGTACGACCGGCTCACCGCCGCCTGCGTCCGCCCGCCTGGCATGGGCCATCTCGAGGATCCGAAGCTCACGAGCGATTTGACGGTTGCGCGCGATTTCGATCTCGGCATGACCGGTCCGCCGCTGTCCTACTCGATGGACTTCATCGCCAGCGGCATGGTCGAAATGATTGGCGGCCTGGCCGCGGCCGCACTGCTGTTCGCCTACGCGTGGTGGGCGCCGATCGTGCTGGCCGGCGCATGGTTGTCGACGCAGTGGCTGCTGCGTGAGAGCGCCGTCTGGTGGGACCGAAACACGCCGGAAGTCCGCGCGGCTCAACGCGACGCCGAATACACCTATCGCCTCGCGGTTGATCCCAACCCCGCGAAGGAGCTCCGGCTGTTCGGCCTGGCCGGCTGGACGATCGATCGGTTCGTCGCGCGGCGGACGCGGCTCCACGCGCTGCAGTACGAAGCAACCCGGCTCCGCGAGAAACCGATGGCCTGGAGCCTGCTGATCGTGCTCGCCGCCAACATCCTGATCTTCTGGTCGCTCGCATCCGCGGCGGCCAGCGGCCGGATCTCGCTGAGCGAAGTTGTCGTGTTCGCGCAGGCCGCGGTCGGCGTGTCGCTGCTGGCGTTCGGCGGATTCAGCTGGGCGCTCGACGGAGCGGCCGCGCCGGTGGCGGCGGTGATGCGGCTGGAAAGCGCGATGGCCGATGCGGGAGCGCTCGGATCGGCACCCGCCGCACCTGCGCCGGCGCGTCCGCAGCACTCCGCCTCCGCGGCCGGCCTCCCTGCGCGTGAGATTCGTTTTCGCGACATCACCTTCGCGTATCCGGGCGGCGCCCGCGTTCTCGAGCACTTCGATCTCACGATCCCCGCCGGCTCCTCGATCGCCATCGTCGGACAGAACGGCGCCGGCAAGACCACGCTGGCGAAGCTGCTGTGCCGTCTTTATGACCCGCAGCAGGGAGCGATCGAAGCCGACGGTCTGGACCTTCGCGCACTCGACGTCGCGCAGTGGCGTGCACGCGTCACGGCAGTCTTCCAGGATTTCATCCGTCTCGAACTGCCGCTGCGCGACAACGTCGCGCCCATGGGCGCGCCGGACGACGTCGTCCGCGCGGCCCTCGAATCGGCCGGCGCCGCCGGCCTCGCGGATCTCGATACGATCCTCGCGCGCGGTTACGCCGGCGGGACCGATTTGTCAGGCGGTCAGT
The DNA here is from genome assembly GCA_035693505.1 of Vicinamibacterales bacterium. Taxonomy (GTDB): domain Bacteria; phylum Acidobacteriota; class Vicinamibacteria; order Vicinamibacterales; family CAVVIG01; genus CAVQFC01. Next base: position 32,578 of record DASSGK010000490.1, on the reverse strand, counting down.
GGCAGCGGGTCGCGCTCGCGCGTGCGATGGCCGCCGTGCGAGTCGGAGCCGGAGTCGTCCTGCTCGACGAACCGACGGCGCAGCTCGACGTGCGCGGCGAAGCGGAGATCTTCGAGCGCGTTCTCGCCGCGACGCGCCAATGCACGACCATCCTCATCTCGCACCGCTTTTCGACGGTCCGGCACGCCGATCGCATCTGCGTGCTCGAGCACGGCCGCGTCGTGGAGCTCGGCACGCACGCCGAGTTGATGGCGCTCCGCGGACGATACCAGACGATGTTCGACCTGCAGGCACAGCGGTTCAACGCCGAGGACGAGGAAGGAAAGGAATATGACGTCCTCGCCTGAGTCGCGAATCGAGCCGCTGCCGCCGGCGCTGTCGTCGATGTGGCGCCTGTGCCGCCTCGGCTATCAGCACGAGCCGGGACTGATGCTGGTCGCCTTCGTCCTGTCACTGTTGTCTGCCCTTCCCGATGCGCTGATTGCGGTGTGGCTCAAGCTGCTCGGCGACGGCGTGCTCGGGCACCAGCCGCGCCTCGTGCTGGCCGCGGCAATCGGCCTCGCCGTATCGGCGACCGCCACATGGTTCCTGCGCACGGTGAGCACGCGTGTGACGCGGCGGTTCCGCGACAAGGTCACGATCGCCCTCGAGTCGCACATTGCCCGTCTGCTGGCGTCGATCGCAACGATTGCGCATCACGAGCGTCCGGACTACCTGGATCGCCTCTCGACGCTCCGCGATCAGGTGTTCGTGCTGGATCACATGTACATGTCGGTGTTCTCCACCGCGGGATGGATCCTCCGTCTTGCCGTGACCATCGCGCTGCTCGGATCGATCCATCCGGCGCTCACACTGCTCGCCGCCTTCGCGCTGCCCACGGTGTTTACATCAGCCTGGCGGCCCGGTGTGGAAAAAGCCGCCCAGGAAGCGGTTGCCCCGTCATCGCGGCTTGCCCGTCATCTGTTCACTCTCGCGACCACAGCGCCGGCCGGAAAAGAAGTCCGCGTGCTCGGCCTCGGGCCACGACTGATGAAAGAGCGGCGGGAAGCGTGGGAACGCTGGTACGGCCCGGTCTCCCATGCACGATGGGTATCCGCGGCGTGGCATACGCTCGCGTGGGCGATCTTCGGCGGCGCGTACGTCGGCGCCGCCGTTTTCGTCTCCACGCGCGCCGGTTCGACGCCGGGCGATGTCCTGCTGGTGCTCGCCGCCGGATCGCGGCTGTCCGCCTACGTGGGTGCGACCGTCGGCGAGATTGGGTTCCTTCGCGGCGTGTGGATGCACGGATCGCAGCGCCTCGCCTGGCTCGAGGACTACGCGGCGTCGCTCGTCGCCGCAGCCGACCGCGACGTGCCGGCGACACTGCGCGAGGGCATCCGCCTCGAACACGTGTCGTTCAGCTATCCGGGCACATCGCGCGTCGTGCTCGACGATGTGTCGCTCACGCTCCCAGCTGGCGGCGTGGTCGCCATCGTCGGGGAGAACGGCGCGGGAAAGACGACGCTCGTGAAACTGCTCGCGAAGATGTACGAGCCGACCCGGGGCGCGATCTTCGTGGACGATGTCCCGCTGGCGAGGATGCCGGCCGCGGGTTGGCGGGCGCGGCTTGCCGGTGCGTTTCAGGATTTCTTCCGCTTCGAGTTCATCGCCCGGCACAGCATCGGCCTGGGCGACGTGCCGCGCATGGATGACGAAGCGGCGGTCGTCGGCGCCGTCGATCGAGCAGGCGCACACGACGTCGTGGAGCGGCTGGCGAGTGGGCTCGAAAAGCAGCTGGGCCCGACGTGGCCAGGCGGCGTCGATCTGTCGTTCGGGCAGTGGCAGAAGATGGCGCTCGCGCGCGGGTTCATGCGCGAGCGACCGCTGGTGCTGATGCTCGACGAGCCGACGGCCGCGCTCGACGCGGAGACCGAACACGCGCTATTCGAGCGCTACGCCGAAGCCGCCCGCACCGACACCAACCGCGGCCGCATCACGATTCTCGTGTCGCACCGGTTCTCCACCGTCCGCATGGCCGGACTCATCGTCGTTCTCGATGGCTCGAGAGTCGCGGAGGTCGGCAGCCACGAAGAGCTGATGGCGAAGGGTGGGCAGTACTCGCAGCTGTACGGCATTCAGGCGGCTGCGTACCGATAACGGGGTCAGATCTCGATTTTCTCGTTTTGAAGACACGACGTAACGAAATATCAACAAAACGAGAAAATCGAGATCTGACCCCGTTCAGCGATCTGCGCCACGTCTGATTTCGCAGCCACACCTGATTTGGCCGAATGCGCTGTAGCGCAGGGCTTCAGCGCTGCGTTAGCGATCCTCAGGCCAGCGCGCGTTGAACGGTCCAGAACAGCCCGACGAGCGCGATCGCGCACGATGCCGGTACGACGATGAATCGGCGATAGGCCATTCGATCCTGGCGCTGCCAGTAGGCGCACGCGGCAAACGCCGCGGCAATCACCGAGAGCTGCCCCGCCTCGACGCCGGCGTTGAACGTCACGAGCGCGGTCAGGAACGAGGGTCTCGGCAGGCCCAGGTCGCGCAGCACTCCGGCGAACCCCATGCCGTGAAGAAGGCCGAACGAGAACACCAGCGCGAGCCGCCAGGGTTTCAGCTCGCTCATCACGAGATTCTCGATCGCCACATAGGCAATCGACAGCGCGATCATCGGTTCCACCACTTTCGCGGGGAGCGACACGATGCCGTACATCGTCAGCGCCAGCGTAATCGAGTGGGCGATCGTGAACGTGCTCACCTGCGCCACGATCGATCGCCATTTCGACGTCAGCAGGAAGATGCCGACGACGAACAGCACGTGATCGAAGCCGTTGGGCACGATGTGCGTGAACCCGAGGACGAAGTACTGCCAGCCGATCTCGGCGCGGCCGGGTGGCGGCAGCGGCGCGGCCAGCGACACGGGCGCGCTCGGTGCGCCGCCGACGACCCACTGCGTCTGCACCGGACCGTCGCCGATCCGCACGTTGAGCGCATAGGTGCCAAGGGCGAGGCCGTAGCTGAACGCGAACGCGTCCGCGCCAGCCGGCATCGCTCCCCGAAGCCGGACGATCGATGGCGTCTGCGCGAAATCGTTGAAGGCCGACGAAGGCAGGTACTCGAACGCCGACACGGCCGGCCGCCCGTCGAACGAGACGGAGACTCGCTCGAGGAACACCGCCGAGAGCGCTGCGATCCGCCGGTCGCGCTCCTCCCGCGGCAGATCGCGCGACACGTCGTGCCGGCCGTAGACTTCGAGTGCCGGCAGGAGCGCATCCGGATCGACGACGACGTCGACCTGGTAGGCGCCGTCGCGCAACGACGCCTGCACCAGCGTCTTGCCGATTTCGTGCGCGCTGGCGGCGATGGCGCACAGCAGCACCAGGCAGGCGACGATGAAGCCGATGAACAGGTTGGGCTCGATGCCTCGACGCACGAACACCTCCGCCCCCATCTACGGACGGGGACGGAGGTTGGATGTCAGAAGCCGCAGACGCCCTGCGGGAAGAGCCTCACCTGGCGGTCCGTGGCCGGCTGGCTGACGTTGCCGAGGTTGTCGTGCACGACGAGGGTCACGACCATCGAGAAGAACTGACTCGCCGGCGCCGGCGGCAGCGGCGGAGCCGGAATCAGGCCGCAATTGACGGCCGGCATGGCCAGCACCGGCCCACTGGTCGTCTGTGAGAAGGTGGTGGCCACGCCGTACGTCCAGTCCCACCGGACGATCGTGCCGGGGGCGGTGGACGTCGACCCGTTGAACGTGCAGTTGATGGTGTTGCCCGAGTTGATGAGGGTGCACGTTTCGGTTTCCGCCGGACCGGTGACGCCGAAATTCGCGGTTGCCACCGTTGGCTGGGTGATCGAGACCACAACCGACACCGACGCCCCTTCATACGCGGCGGTGATCGTGCTGGGAATGGTGCCGCCGACCACTCGCGTAAAGGCGCTGAACGTGGCCGACGTTGCGCCGGCTGGCACGGTGACGCTGGCGGGCAGCGTAATCGGATCGCCTCCCGTCAGCGTGACGACCGCACCACCCGTAGGGGCGGGGCCCGACAGCCTCACCGTTCCGGAGACGGGATCACCGCCTGCGACGGTGGTGCTGGCCACCGTAATCGCGACGAGCGTCGAACGCGCCGTGACTGTGAGCGTCGACGACTGCATGCCGCTCCCGTTCATCGACGCGCTGATGGCGGCCGTACCGGGCGCGAGCGCGGCAATCGTGAAGGTCGTGCTCGACGATCCGGCAGCGACGGTCACCGATCCCGGCACGGTCGCAACCGCCGTGTTGCTGCTGGTGAGCGCGACCGTCGCGCCTCCCGTCGGCGCGGCCGCGCTGAGCGTCACCGTGCCTTGTTCGCTGCCACCCGCCGCGAGGCTGGGCGCGCTCAATGAAACAGCCGATATGCCCGTTGTGGTAGTCGATGGCGATGTCGAGGAGCCGCCGCACTGCACGGTGCTGAGGAGCGCCGCAACCGCGGCTGCGCACGTGATCGAAGGTGGAACCCGCCAGGTCATGTACCTCATGCCTGCTGAGGCATCAACAACGGTGCCACGAGCTCGTCTCTATGAAAATGCGCCGAAACCGGCGCGAACGCCTGCCGCAGTCCAGACCGTGGCATCCGGACTGGTAGTGCATTGCCCACCGTACGGAAGCCGCGACCACAACCGTTACGAGATCCCCGGCGGCGTGACGCTACAATCGGCGCGGCTTTCGGATTGATGGAAGAGCCTTTACGGCCCACCGACGTCGCGGCCTGGGTCCTGTGCGGGTTCGCCGTCCTTTTCGGCCTGTGGGCGCTCCACATCGGGTGGCGCCACTCGATCCTGGATCTTCATCAATGGCGCCAGACGCATACCGCGCTCTCCGCGTACGAGATGACGCGCGGTGGACCCTTCTGGCGTTATGTGACGCCGATTCTCGGACCGCCGTGGCCGTCGCCAATCGAAATGCCGCTCTATCAGTGGATCGTCGCGACGATTGCCACTGCTGCGTCACTTGATCTCCATGCCACGGGCCGCGGCGTGTCGGTCGCCTTCTTCATCGCGACGCTCGTCTCCGGCTGGTTCGCGCTCGACATGCTGGACGTCAGGGCGCGATATCGTCCGATCTTCGTGGCGCTGACGCTCGTCAGCCCCTTGTACCTGTTCTGGTCGCGGACGTTCATGATCGAATCCACCGCGTTGTTTTTCGCGGTGACGTTCATCCTGGCCATTCATCGAGCGACCAAACCGGAAGCGACGCCATCGGAACGACGCATCTGGCTGGTTGCGGCGCTGGCGTCCGGAGTGCTTGCCGGGACGGTGAAGGTCACGACATTGGTACCCTGGTGGACTGGTGCCGCGATTCTTGCTTTCGTGCGTGCGCGACGGACACCGCCGGACCGCGCGACGATCGTGAGCACCGCGACCGCGCTCGCCATACCAGTCTTGACGGCCGCGGGATGGCTCGCCTTTTCAGGTGCGGTGAAGTCCGAGAATCTGTTGTCCGCGAGGCTCGCGTGGTCAACGGTCGCGTGGCAGCATTTCGGTCCACTGTCGATGCGCCTGATCCCGCGATCGTGGTACGCCGTTCCGGCTGGCGCGATTCTCGGCCGGACGCGTCATACGGTGATCGCGAGCCTCCCGGCATTCGCCGGCGCCTGGCTGGCGATTGCGGCGTACCGCACGCGACTCGCGCCGGCGCTGGTCTGCGTCGGACTGTATTTCCTGCCGATCGCCATCTTCATGCACCTGTACACCGCGCACGTGTACTACCCGTATGCGAGCAGCCTGCTCTTGATCACGATGGTCGGCTGCGGCATCGTCGCGCTGCTGGAGCGGCGCGGTGTGATTTCGTGGCTTGGCCTCGGCCTGTTGAGCGTCGCGCTGTTCGCCGCGGCCACCAACTACCTGTCCGGCTACTACGTGGATCAACAGTCCGACGATCGGTCGCACTGGCCGCTGGCCACAGCGCTCGAGAGGCGCGTGCCGGCCGACGACGTGCTTTTGATTTATGGGCTCGATCTCAATACCGAGTTCACCTACACCGCACGGCATCGGGCGATCATGAGCTGGGAAAACCGGGGCGCGGGCGATCCGTTGTTCGAACAGACGGTCGCGCGGCTGGTGCCGGAAAACCGGCACGTCGGCGCACTGGTCGCGTGCGGCGAAACTCGTAGCGATCCAATTATCGCGATCACAGGACGGTGGCTTGGTTTCGACGAGCGGCCATTCGATCGCGACTCGTACTGCGACGTGTACTTTCCGCGCGATCGCGCGCCCGCTACTCCGCTGACATTTCGTTGATCCAGCCTTCCGTCGATCAACCTTCCGCCGCGCTGAACGATTACGAACGACGAGAGTGTTTTCGTTCGGAGTAAATGCGCGATCGGGCATTGCGATTGCCCATCGTCCACCGCACGTTCACACAAACAGGGTCGCCGTTTTCGACGCATGCGACCCGGTGTGAACCTTACGCGTATCAAAGGAGCGAACGATGAAAACAGACGCGATCCATCTGTTCGGATGTGCGCTGCTCGCAGCCGCCGTTGTCGGCGCGGCCGCGTGCGGCAACAGCGCAGGCTCTTCGGTTGCGCCGACTGGTGCCACGCTCGCTTCGTCCAGTTCTGTCCAGGATTCTCACGGCGGCGGCGGCAACAGTGGTTCCGGAAGCAACAACAGCGGAGGCAGCAATAGCGGTTCTGGAAACAACAACGGAGGAGGCAGCAACAGCGGGCCCGGCAAAGGCGACGATGGACGCAACGGCGTCGAAGTCCGCGGATCGATTCAGAGCGTCAGCGGTGCATGCCCCACACGGCAACTGACGATCGCCGGACGCAAAGTAACAACGTCCTTGTCAACGGAGTTCCGCGACGTCTCGTGCACGAGTCTCGCCGTCGGTCAGACGGCAGAAGTGAAGGGCACACTACAGGCTGACGGCACCGTCGCCGCTGATCGCATCGAGGTCGAAGGACGCGATGACGATCAGAACGAAGGAGAAGTCAGCGGCCCGGTGATGGCCTCAACGGGAACGTGTCCTGCGCTGACGCTGACTGTTGGAACGACGATGGTGAAGACGACGGCAGCGACCGTGTTTCACGATGTGACGTGCAGCGCCTTGCGTGTCGGAACCGTGATCGAAGCGAAGGGCGCCAGGCAAGCTGACGGCACCCTTCTCGCCTCCAGAGTCGAGCGCGAGGACGACGACAGGTAACCGCCGAGGCGGGCCGGAGGAGCTCGAGCGATTCCTCCGGCTTGCCAGCCGTTGCTGAGCCGCGCGGTTGCAACGTCGCGGCACCCATCGCACTCCAATCGGCATGCGCACCAAGTACGCAGCCGTCGTCCTCGTTCTTCCGTTCGCGTTCGTGATGGGACTCTCGCTGATGCTGCGCGCACAGCGAACGAACCCGGCCTCCGCGCCGCCCGGCACGTTCGATGCGGTCATCGAGCAGAACCACGGCGACCTCTTCAATCTCGGACGCCAGATCTTCCGGGGCGACACGTTCGGCGACGAACGATTCTGGAGCGATACGCTCAAGCTGCATCAGGCGATCGGCGGCGCTCGGTTCGGCGGCGTCGGGCTGGGCGTCAGCCCGGCGACGGCACTCGCGGTCGGTTTGAAGATCGACGTGGACAGCGTGCCGCGCCCCGTACTATCCGCGATCGCGAACAAAACGATCGATCTCAACGATCCCGCGAACACGCTCGCGCTGATCAACGCGAAATCGGTCGTTGGCATCGTGCCATTCGGCGGATCGGGCGGGCAGCCGCAGACCATCGGCCTGACGTGCGCGTTCTGCCACTCGACGGTCGATGATTCCTTCGCGCCCGGCATCGGGCATCGCCTCGATGGGTGGCCGAATCGCGATCTCAACGTCGGCGCCATCGTCGCGCTGTCGCCCGATCTGAGTGCGGTCGCCAACCTGCTGCAGGTCGACCAGACAACCGTGCGAACGGTTCTGAACAGCTGGGGACCGGGAAAATTCGACGCCGAGCTGTTCATGGACGGAAAGGCGTTCCGCCCGGACGGAAAGACTGCGGCGACGCTGATCCCACCGGCCTTCGGCCTCGCCGGCATGAACCTGCACACCTCCACCGGATGGGGCGGCGTGCCCTACTGGAACGCATTCGTGGCGAACCTGGAGATGCACGGCTCGGGCGTCTTCTACGATCCGCGACTGAACGACAAGACACAGTTCCCGGTCGCTGCACGCGCGGGATTCGGCAACGTGCGGACGGGCGGCGACGATGGGATTACGTCACGACTGGCGGCGCTGCAGTTCTATCAGTTGGCGATTCCGGCGCCGGCCGCGCCTGCGGGCAGCTTCAACGCGCGCGCCGCGGAACACGGTCAGCAGCTCTTCAACGGACCGTCGCGCTGCTCGACGTGCCATGTGCCGCCGTTGTTCTCGGAACCGGGTTGGGCGATGCACACGGCGGACGAGATCGGCATCGACGACTTTCAGGCGAATCGAGCGCCGGATCACCGGTACCGCACGACGCCGCTCAAGGGACTCTGGGCACACGCCAAGGGCGGGTACTATCACGACGGCCGCTACCCCACGCTGCTCGCGGTCGTGCAGCACTACAACCAGACGTTCAATCTCCGCATGACCGATTCTGAGATGAGCGACCTGGCCGAGTATCTGAAGTCCCTATAGCGCGAAGGCTTAGCCGAGCGTCATCGGGTTGGCCGAGAGCCTCGCTCGGCTGAAGTCTTCGCGCGACGCCGTCGATGATTCGCGATCAGTGCTCGCGGGCGGCGTAGACGCGCCAGCTCTTGTGACCCTTCGCCAGCGCGTGGACGCCGCGATCGGTGAACTGCAGACCGGAGCCGGCGACGAGGTCGACGACGGTTCGCGTGACGAGAACCTCGCCGTTTCGCGCCAGGGTGGCCACGCGGCTGCCAATCTCGAAGACGACGCCTCGAGGCACGCCGGCGACCATGTCGCACTCGCCGGTGTGCAGGCCGAGTCGCGCGGCGGCCTTCAACCGCCGCGCCTCCGCGCCGATGGCGCAGCCGCAGCGGATGGCACGGGCCGGTCCGTCGAACACCACGAAGACGCGGCCGTCCTCGATCCGCACGGCGCTTCCGCCGAATCGCGGCGCGTGTTCGGTGACGAGATCGCGAAGACGTTCGACGCTCTCTGGTGACGCGCTCTTCCCCGTCCGGCGTCCGTCGGATTCCACGTCACCGCACAACACGGTCACGAGGACCCGATCGGAATCCACAGGCGTGCGCGCCGATGCGAGAAAGCGCTCGATCTCCTGCAGCAGGGCGTCCTGATCGCCGACAAACGGCAGATGGTCGTCACCGGGGAGCTCGACGTAGCGCGCGCTGGGAATCAGGCTCGCGACGTAACGCCCTTCCTCCGGTAGCAGGGTGCGATCGCCCGACCGGTGCAGCACGAGGGTGGGCACGCGGATGGTCGGCAGAATCCGCCTGACATCGATCTCCGCGTTCATCTTCGTCAGCGCGATCGCGGCGGCTGGACTCGCGCCCATGCGAAGGAACGACGCCCACCACTCCCGGAATGCGGGATCCTGGGCCACGCTCGGCGCTCGCTCCTCCACGCCCACCGGACCGCCCCAGTGATCCACGATCTCGCGGAAGAACGCTTCGCGCTGCTCGCGCGTCGGCGCCCACGGATAGTCGGGCGCGCGCAAACGGCGGGCGTACGTGCCGATCATGATCAACGCTTCGGTCTGGCCGGGATGCGTCGCCGCGAAGAGACTGCACATCGGTCCGCCTTCCGAAATGCCCAGCAGCACGGCCCGCCGCGAGCCAACCGCGTCGAGCACCGCGCGCACGTCGTCGACGCGCTGTTCGAGGGTCGGCAGGTCGCCCACGCGATCGGACAATCCGGTTCCGCGCTTGTCGAAAAGAATCAGCCGCGAGAACGACGCGAGGCGGCTCAGGAATCGCGCAAACGACGGCTCCTTCCAGAAGTATTCGAGGTGAGAGACCCACCCCATCACGAACACGAGATCGACGGGACCGGTGCCGCAGACCTGGTAGGCGATGTTCACGTCGCCGCTGCGCGCGTACTGAATGGGGCCGGGTGTAACTGGCGGCGCCGAGGGCGGCGGCGCCACCGGAGGCGCGGACGGCGCCGCGGATCCTTGAGTCACGTTGCCGATGAAGCGATAGCCGCGGCGATGGGCCGTCTCGATGAATCTCGGCGTATGCGCATCGTCGCCGAGCGCGCGGCGGATCTCCAGGATGCACGCCTTGAGCGCGCCGTCGGCGACGAAGACATCAGGCCACAGCGCGTCGAGCAGCTCGCCTTTCAGGATCAGGCGGCCGGGCCGCGCGGCGAGATATTCCAGGACGGACAGCGCCTTCGGCGTCAACGCGATTGGTGAGCCGGCGCCGCCGTAGAGTTGTCCGCTGGCCGGATCGAGCTTGAAGCGATCGAAGATGATTGGGAGGTCCGACGCCATGACGTGCCATCCGGCGGCGCCGCCATACTACCCGAAGTCCGGAACGTGAAACCACCGGCGGCCCAATCATGTACGCGGTACGCCGCACCAATCAGTCCGATCAGGAACAATCCGCACCACCCGAGTAGATGTTCGATCCTCATCCGTTTACGACGCTCGGCCATAAGCAACCCTCTTGATATTCAGCAGGTGACGGAACGTGACGTTGTCGGTCGTCGAATTGCCGCCGAATGTTCCGCAGCCGAGCGTCATCGAGCACTCGAGCCCCGTCGTCATGCCGCAGCACCCCTGCGCGGCGGGCGAGTTCACCAGAATCCGCCCAGCGGGCACTGTGCGCGCGAAGCGATCGACCAGTTCGGCGCTGGCGGTGTGAATGATGGCGGTGTGGCCGGCGCCGACGTGTTTCAGCAGGTTCCTGCACAGGGCCAAACCCTCGTCCTCGCTCGCCACCGTGAACCACGAGAGAAACGGCGCCAGCTTTTCGCCGGCGTAGATGCCCTGGAGTTGAGCGGAACCGCTACGAACTATCAGCAGTCGTATGTCGTAAGGCCGCTCGATCCCCAGCGCGGCCGCGATGGTGGCGGCCGGCTGCCCGATCCATTCGCTGCGAAGGCTCCGGCTCTCGACGTCCACCGCGTTCGCGGCGAAGCGGGCCTCTTCGTCACCGGTGAGCACCGCGGCGCCGTTTCGAACCAACGCATCCGCAAAGGATTCTGCGACGCGCTCGTCGACGACGAGGTTGTGCTCGGCTCCGCAGATCAGACCGTTGTCGAAGGTCTTGCTCGTGACGATCGCGCGCGCGGCTTCCTCGAGATCGGCGTCCGCGCAAATCCATGCGGGCGCGTTACCCGGACCGACGCCGATCGCCGGCGTTCCAGAGCTGTACGCAGCCTTCACGAGCCCCGCTCCACCGGTCGCGAGAATCAACGCGACCTGCGGGTGTCTCATGAGTTTCGTCGTCGTCTCGCGTCCTCCCCGCCTGCGAACCCACTGCACGAGGTCGAGCGGCGCTCCATGTGCGCCGAGCACGCCCGTGACGATCCGCAGGGTCTTGCCGGCGACGTCGAGCGCGCGATGGTGAAAGCTCAGGATCAGCGCGTTGCGTCCCTTGAGCGCGATCAACGTCTTGAACATCGCCGTGGCGACGGGATTCGTGACCGGGACGACTCCGAAGACGACGCCGACGGGGCTCGCGACTTCTGCGACCTGGCGTGCGGCGTCGACGGTCAGCGTCCCCTGGCCGGGTTTGCCGGCGAGCGAGGCATAGACGCCGAGGCTTGCAAATCGATTCTTGAGCGTCTTGTCGGACACGCTGCCCATCCCCGTCTCTTCGACGGTGGCTATCGCGAGCGCCTCCGCCGCGGCGGCAAACGACTCCGCAAGATCGTGGAGCAGCGCATCGATTCGCTCGTCACTCCAGTGCTCGAACGCCTCCTGTGCCCGGCTGGCGCGCGAGACGAGGGCGTCAACGTCGGCGGTTATTTGATCGTCGGTCATCACCGTGCTGAATCTCCTTCTTCCGTCCGATCAAACGATAGCAGCGCCCTTCCGTCGACTCATGAGACAGACGTGAGCATCGCGTGAGATTTCGGTGACTCTGACAGCCGCACGATGACCGTAGCGCGAAGGCTTCAGCCGAGCGAGCGACCTCACGTACATAACGGCGCACCTGGAAAATCGTTTCGCGGTCGCTCGAGCGCGAAGGCTTTCCGCGGAGCGGTTTCGCGTTCGCTGTTCGTTCGTAGTAGCGCGCAGGCTTTAGCCGAGCGAAGGATTTCGCGCTTGCGCTTTGGAGCGCGAAGGCTTTCAGCCGAGCGGTTTCGCGTTCGCCGTTCGTTCGCAGTAGCGCGAAGGCTTTAGCCGAGCGGGCCGTCCTTTGACGGGGTTGGAGCCGCGTGCTTAACTGACGTGGCCAAACGCGCATGTCAGAACAGGCCCCCTCGCCCGCGGAAATCACCCGGATCCTGCACGCGTGGCGTGATGGCAGCCGTGAAGCGCTCGACCGTCTGATCCCGCTGGTGTACGACGAACTGAGCACACTGGCGTCGCGACAGCTAGCCCGCGAGAGCCGATGCGATCTCGCAGGCGAAGTCCAACGCGTGATCGAGCGGGAGCGGGCCCTTGACGAGCCGCGCTGCGAGCGTCTCGCCGTCGAGATGTTCCATGACGAGAAAATCGATCTCGCCGTCGAGGCCGACGTCGTGCAAGGTACAGATGTGCGGGTGGTTCAACGCGGCCACCGCGCGCGCTTCGCGCTCGAAGCGCACGCGTCCCTCGGGATCGGCGGCGATCTGCGGCGGCAGGATTTTGATCGCCACTGTCCGATTCAGGCGAGTGTCTCGTGCCTTGTAGACCTCGCCCATTCCGCCGACACCGATCGGCGAGACGATCTCGTACGGCCCGAGACGCGTACCGATAGTCAGATGCAGAGACGAGGGAGCCGAGCCGAAGCCCGCGGCTGCCAGCGCCGCGGCGCCGGACGCCGGCCGCTCGAAGCGATCGCCGGCCTCGTCGTGGGAGGACAGCAGCGATTCGACTTCGCGACGCATGAGCTCATCGCCTTCGCACGCGCCAGCGAGAAATGACGGCCGTGCTGCCGCATCGAGGGCGAGCGCGTCGGTGAAGAGTTGCTTGACGCGAATCCAGCGCTCGGTCTCGGACGTCATCGCAACGCCGCGGGACTCGTCAGCCTGTCGACGTCAGCCGGCCCGTTCATGGCGAGCGAATGTAGCACCAACCTCGAGCGTGGAGAAGGCCTGATGAGGCTGACGTTTTCTGGCTCTCGCAAAGGCTTCACGATAGACTTTGCGATGTCATGATGCGCCGAACATCGATCCTCGCACTGGCGATCTTCGCAACAGCTGGTGTCGCCTACGCACAGTCGCTCGACGATGCCCGCAAGTCCTACGACGCGGGCGCCTACCAACAGGCGATCGACGCGATCGGCGGCAGCCAGGATCCGCGGCTGCTGTTCCTCGCGGGCCAGAGTCAGCAGAAACTGCGACGGCCGGACGAAGCGCGGCGTGTGTTTGGACAACTGGCGGCCCGGCCCGGCGACGATCCGTGGGGCGCGGTCGGCCGATCGGCCGTCGCCCTGCTGGGCGGCAACGCCAACGGCGCCGTGCAGGAGGCCAATCAGGCGGTCGCCAGCGGTCCATCGATCCCCGAGGCGCAGCTGCAGCGCGGCCTTGCGCTCACCAGCGCACAGAACATGGAGGAGGCGGCAGCGGCGTTCCAGAAAGCGAGCGATCTGGATCCGTCGTGGTCGTACGCGCACTACTACGCCGGCATCGCCTACTCGAAGGTCAAGCGCGCGGATCTCACCGCGTCACACTTCCAGGCGTTCCTGAGGCTGGCGCCGCAGGCGCCCGAGCGCGGCGAAGTGCAATCGATCCTGCGAACGCTCAGTCGCTGAATACGTTCAGAAGGAACCGCAGAGACCGCAGAGACCGCTGAATAAAATCTCTCTGCGTTTTTTGCGGTCTCCGCGGTTTCTTCTGATCGTAGCTAGAACATCTGGCCGATCGAGAAGAACCAGCGCGGGCGGCGCGGACCGAACGCGGTGTCGAACGGGACGCCGGCATCCACCCTGAGCAGGACGAATGGCGTTTGCACGCGGAGACCAACCCCCGCGCCCGTCGCCAGCCCGCCAAACGACATGTCGCTGACGCGATCGAACGCGCGGCCCGCGTCGAAAAATCCGACCCCGCGAACGATCTTGAACACCGGGAACCGCAGCTCTTCGTTGAACACCATCAGCGCGCTGCCGCCGACGGCTCCGCCCGTGAGGTCAACGGGGCTTAGAACATCCTGGTCGTAGCCACGCACGCTGTTGCCGCCGCCGGCAAAGAAGCGCTGATCCGGCAACAGCGTCGTATCGAACGCGTTCGCGACGCCGAGACGCGCGGAGGTCGCGAACACGACCGGGCCGAACGTCCTGTAATAGTTCTGCTGGACGTAGTACTTCACGAACCGGATGTCCGAGCCGAGCGCCTCCGGCGCGTACTGCACGTTGGACGAATGGAACCAGCCGCGGGACGCGTCGGTCAGGTCGTTGCGCGTGTCGAAGACGACCGCCGACGAGAACTTTCCGATCGTCACCAGCACGTCGAACGGGAAGATCGGATCCGGAATCAGTTCGCTCGTGTGGTTGCGTTCCAGGGTGTAGAGGTAGGAGATGGTCGTCCGCTTCGCGAGACGGATGCGCTGCTCGACGGTGAAGTCGATCTTCCGCGTCTGAAACAGCGCCGAGCCGCTCAGCACGTCGTTCCCCGATTCCTCGCGCGACTGCTCGACGAACACGGTCGAGACGATCGGACGGCCGAAAAACGTCGGCGCCGTCATGTAGGCTCGCGACGCGCGGGAGCCCACCGTGTAGCGGCCGGAAATGCCGGCGGACATGGTCGTCCCGAAGAGTCCGCGCGCCGCGAGATCGCCCGCGACACCGAATCCCAGCGAGCGGCTTCCCACCGGCTCGCTGTCCGGCGCGTTCGCCCGGGCCGCGTCGCTGGCCGCGTTCAACTCGTCGCGCACTTCGAGGCCGTACTTGAATCGAAGCGGCGGCCACTCCTCGACGGTGACCTTCGCCCGAACCGGCTCCTCTTCCTGGCTCGTCGAAGGTTCTGCCTTCTCGATCACCTCGCGCTCGATGTCCACGCTGCGGAACGCCCCCGTCTCGTAGACGCGCCGTCGGGCGGCATTCCAGGCCGCGAGATCGACCGGCGCGCCGACATCCAGCGCGAGCGCGCGGCTCACGATCCCCGGCCTCGTGCGGTTGACGCCGGCCGTCACCACCTCGCGCAGCCGCTGCTGCGGACCCTCGTCCACGCGAACGACGATGTCGACGTCGAGCCCTGCGGAGGTGGCGGGCTGATCCACTGTACGCGCTTGAGCGTCGATGGTCACACGGTTGTACCCGCGTGCCCGATACTGCGCATCGAGCGCCCGCTGCGCTTCTTCGAGGCGCGGCTCGGTATATCGGTCCCCCGCCGCGAGACCAACGGTGCGTGCGATTTCCTCGGACGTCAGCACGCGGGCACCGTCGACGCGCACGCTCGCGACGCGCGACGCGCCGCCTTCGTCGATACGAATCGGCCGAACCGCCTCGCTTCCGCGAATGGCAATGGGATCCACCTCGATCGTGGCCTTCAGATATCCGTTCGCACGATAGAACCCCGTCAACGCATCTCGTACAACGTCCGGTGTAGTCCAGACCGCGCGCGTCAGTCCTTGATCCGCAATCACCGCGAGCAGGCGGCTCGATGATTCGCTGGCATTGCCGGTGAACTCGACGGTCCGGGAGCTGGCGCGCGTTCCCGTCGCAATCACGACATGCAGCTGTTTCGTGTCGGCGGCGGTCTCCATGCGAGCCGTCACCGACGGCGACACGAATCCCGCATCGGCAAGATCGGCGCGCACCGTCACGATCGTCTCTTCGAGGAGGAAGTCGTCCGCGATCGATCGTTCCCACGCCTGCGCGATCGCCGCCGTCCCCGACTTCGACAACTGGAACCCTTCGGCAACGACCGTCGTTTTCGGGCCGGGACGGACTTGGTACACCAGCCGCACGTGACCCGCGTCGTTCGGGTCGGAGACGCGCCGGGTCGAGACACGTGCTTCGAGTTGCTGGCGGTCCCGATAGAACGACTCGAGGCGTTCCCGATCGTCCTGCCACTGGAAGAAGCTGAAGCGGTCGCCCGATTGCAGCTTCAGCCGCGATCGAATGGCCGCTTCGTCGGCGGCGGCGCCGCCGACATCGACGCCGCTCACTCGAGGCGCCGGCTTGGCTGCGGCGGACGCGGGCCGGACCGGTCCGCCAAACGTGAGATCGTGGCTGAAGGTGTAGAGCCGATCGCCGCTGTCGAGCGAGACGACCCGGAGGTCGATCCCGGATCGCGGCTTGTACCCCACGATCCAGGTGAGGCCGCCGCTCTGCTGAAGGCTCTGCGAAAACACCACGTCCCAGCGCGACCCGATGTTCTTGCCGAATGTCAGGCGCGCCCCGGGATCCGTTTCGGCGGCGACGAGACCCGCATCCAACCGCACTTCCGGTGTGCCCTGTTCGACACGTACCGTATCGAGCCCGACGGCACGCCCAGCAGCATCGAGGAATCCGCTCGCCAGCAGGCCCACTAGTTGGTCGGTGCCGGCCGACGAGGCGTCGCTCGCATTGGCGGGGCGGCCGATCAGGAGGAGCGAGACGAGATCGCTCTGCGACCAATCCTTGTTGTCGGAGGTGAGTGAGGACTCGAGCGTGGCTGGTGTGCCCTTGAGCGTGAGCGTGATCTCGCTGCCCTGCACACTCGCCACGGCGCTGACATTCAGGTCCGGTTCGATCCGGCTCGGGTTCGCAAAGTCGATCGAACTCTGCTCCGCGATCCGGTAGCGCGTGCCGTTGAAGAAGACCTGGCCGCCTTCGCCAAGCGCCACGCGGCCAGTGAGCGACGGTTTCGACAAGGTGCCGACCGCCCGCAGATCGCCGCTCATGGTGAGCTTGGCCAGGTTGTTGTCGATCGCGAGATCCTCGCCGGTCACGACGTGCACGTCCAGTCGCGTGCGGTCGAGCAGCGAGTTGCCGGCGGCCTGAACTACCGGAGTCGACGAGCCGCGCAGCGCGGACAGCAGGCTGCCGGTCAACGAGACCCGCTCTCGATAGCCGCTGCGCAGCAGCGTCACGGTGCCGCCGAGCGTCGGTCCGGTTGCGTTGACGGTCCAGCTGAGAGCCGCGTCGGTCTCCGCGCGAAGGCCGGCGATGTCGAGCGCGGCGTCCTTGACCGTGAGCGTGACGGATCCGTCGAGGGACGCCGGTCCCTGGAGGCGGAGCGACCCCGCCAGCTCCGCATCGCCCCCGTTGATCGCCGCCGACAGATGCTCGAAGGTGATCGTGTCGCCGCGAAACGAAACGGTGCCGTTGACATCGGCGACCACCACGCGAGGGTCGGCGATGCGCGCTTCGCCGTTGCTCACCGTCAGGAAGCCGTTGACGGTCGGGGCTCGCGCGGTCCCGCCGATCCGGATCCCGAAATCGCCTCTGCCAACGGTCCGCGCCGTGGGCGCGACCGCGTTCATCAGGCGCAGATCGAGCACTCCCCTGGCGGACAAATCCACCGCCGCATCGCCGGACAGGGTCACGCCGCCTTCGAGCGCCACCTGGTTGTCTCCTTGCCCCAGGCGGAAGGTGTCGACGGTCAGCCGGCCATCCCGGATGGCGAGACGCGTGGTGGCTTGCTGGTTGAACGAGACGCCGGCGAGCGAGAGCTCGGCGCGGCCGAGCGCAATCGTTCCGCGCACACGGTCGATCGCAAGCCGGTCGCTTTCGAGGTCGATCGAGGCGTCGGCGCCGAGCCCGATCTGCTGGAGTGTCGCTGCGTCCACCCATGGCGCCGCGATCGACTGGGTGATCGATCGAAGCTGCGCCGAGAGCGTGGCATTGCCGGCCGCCGGTGCCAGGTATGGACGGATGGAGGCCGGCAGGCTGTCGGCGAACGTTCCGCCGGGCACGCGCGCGGTTGCCGAAAGCGACGCACCTTGGAACTGTGCCGTTGCGCGGTCCACGGTCAGCACGCCGTTCTCGTATCCAGCGCCGAGCTCGATGTCGGTGACGTCGTGCCCCGGCGTCACGGCGATCCGCCCCGCGCCGATGCGCAGCGCGGCCGTGACCCGCGGGTCGGCAGCCGTTCCTTCAGCCGACAGCTGCAGGTTGATGACTCCTGTCAGGGGCGCCGGACCGGCCGGAGCTTCCGCCTGCCCTTGAACCAGGCCGCGAACGAAGTCGAAGTCCGCCAGTGAGCCGTCAACCGTCACCGAAACACGCCCGGACGTCCTCGTGCCTGGAAGCATCCCATCGACCGTGATCGTCGATGCGCCTGTCGCCAAGACGATCGGTGTCACGCGCACGTTGCGGCTGTCAACGTCGATCCGGCCAGGCCTGGCGACCGTGAAACGCTGTGACTCGATCGTGAGGTCGGCGCGATCGACGCTCAGCGATCCGCGTCCATCGCCAGGTCGATCTCGAGTACCGGCCCACTCGAAAGCGAGCGCTGCGGAGCCGGAAACCGGAATGTCCGTTCCGAACCGGCGTGCGATCGCTGCGGCGTCCGCCGGCTCCCACTTTGCGGAGAGCGTCAGCGGACCCGACGGATCGACGCCTATGGTGCCGCTGCCTCCGAGCGCGAGATCGCGCGCATCAAACGAGAACGAGGCGACTCGTCCCGCGAGCGTGAAGTCCGCGATGACGGAGCCGATGTCGGCCTTGTCTCGCCGCACGTCGGCAATCGACACCCGTCCTCGGCCTCCGAGGTTGGCGAGCGTCCCGGTGCCGTCGAAACTGGCGTTCAGCCGGCCGGACATCAATTCGCCACGTTCGCCGTTGATCTCGACAACGGGATGCAGGGCGACGTCCGTCGCGACCGCCCGCGCCGAATAGGTCCGACGCGCGACGTTGTAGGATCCCGCGGCCTCGATGCGCCCCGTGCCTTGCTGTGCCAGGAATCGTTCGATGACGACATTGGACCCGTCGAGACGCGCATCGGCCGCAAGGCTCTCGATCGTCTGACCCGCGATCTGGAGCGTGCTGCCAGCAGCCTGAAGCACGATGTGCGGCTGGCCGATCGATCCCGAGAGCCCTGCTCGCACGTCCACCGATCCGTCCAGCGCGAGCGACGTCGGTATTGAGGGAGTAAGGTCCGGCAGATCCTTCAGCGGCAACAATCCGTTCACCGATCCGGCAATCGCGCCGGAAGCCACCGTCCATCGAAAATCGCCGCGAGCCGTGGCTCCGCCAATCCGAGCGTCAATGCCGGTCAGCGCGAGGGTATCGGGCGACAGCGAGGCGTGCGAGCGAACCGTTCCGCCCGGCAGCGATGAATACTGCAATGACGCGTCGAGGTCGCCGTCGAGCCGCGGAGCACCGAGAGTGCCGCTGACGCGAAAGTCCCCGGACGCGTTGCCGCGGACCGGCGGCACGCTGTCGATCCACCCCGCACGGACAAGCGCGGCCCAATCGATCGCCTCGCCGTTCGCGCCCACCTTCAACGAACCCTCCACGGTGGATCGCGTCAGATCGTTGACGTCGAGCGCGCCATCGAGCGCGGCGTTAGCTTGAGCGCCAAGAATGTCGATGGGTTCTGCCGACAGCGTGAATCGCCGATCGCGGACAGTGAGCTTCACGGTCGCGTCGACCGGCACATCAGAAGGCCTGGCCGGCGGGCGATGACCTTGCAATCGCCCGTTCATCGTTGCACGCACCGAATCGACCTGCATCTTCGTCCATTGGGCGTCGAGCGTTCCCGCGGCGGCCGATGACGGCAGGGTGCGCGGAGCATTCGCGATCGCGCGTTGAAGCAGGTCCGACAGTTCCAACCGCTCCCAGGCCAGATGAAAGGTCCCTGGCCCATCGAACGACGCGCGCGCGTTGCCCGTGATCTCGCCGCCTGCCAGGCGAGCAGTCAGGTTCGAAATTTCAACGCTACTCTCGTCCACGTGCGCCGAGGCGTGGGCAGTTCCTGTCAGCGTCCGATCCAGACTCAGCCACGGCGACGCTTTCTCGAGGTCGGCATTCAGATCGACTCGCGCATCGACACGCGGAGCGCCGAGGAGGTTGGCAATCCGGCCGTCGAGCCGGACTGATCCCTCGGCCGCTTGCAGCATCAACGAATCAATGGACAGATCGCGATCGTTCCACGACAGGCGGCCGCCCGACCCGGCGATCGACGATGTGCGATCGTGCCATCGCACGTTTGCAGGCCGCGACATGGTCAGAGGACCGGCGGTGGCGCGCCCATCCGCGTTCAACTCGAGCGAGAAAACCGCGTCCGCATGCACGGACCGCTGTTGGTCGGTCCAGTCGAGGGTCAGGTCTCTGACAGCGAAGTGCGCGATGTGAACGGAGACAGGACTCTCCGCCGCCGCGCCCGGTCGATCGCTGCTCCAGTTGTCGCGCCCGTCCTGATCGCGGTGCAGCACCACGCGAGGCGACTCGATTTCGAGCGAATTGACGCTGAACCGACCGGTGACGATGCTCCATGGCACCGACGCGCGCAGTTCCTTCGCTGCAAAAAATGGTGTGGCGGCCGCGGAGGGTGTCGCAATCGTCACGCCTGAGAGATGAGCGCTGAGCGTGAAGAGGTTGTAGTCGATGGTCTCGGCCTGAACCACGTAACCCGTAGCCGCGAGTTTCGCGCTGACATAGCGAAGCACACGCTCGCGGAACGGCGGCGAGTGAACGATCGCCGCCGCGATCAAGACGGCCGCCGCGCCGCCGGCCATGATGCGAACGAGTCGTGATCTCAGGAGCGCACGCATGAACGGTCGGTGGCCTTAGATGTTACGGCATGGCCACGCGACGCGCGGTTACTGCCGCGCCTGGAACACCGCGAGCCGCACGCCGCCATCGTCGAACAGCTCGAGCTTGTCGCCGTCGATCCTGAACCGGCTCGTGTGCTCGAGCGCCGCTCGAAACGCCTGTTCGGTGCCCGACGTGTTCATGCAGGCCATCTGAGTCGCGGCCATCCGGCCGAATGTCAGCCGATCTTCGCTCAATGTATACGGTCCGGTCATCTGGTTGCAGCCGTCGAACCCGGACACGCGCCCGTCGACCTGAAACTGCAGGTGGACCTCGCGCGTCCCGGCCTGTGAGGGTGTGAGCTTGCCGGCAAGCTCGACCGCCTTCCAATAGGTCGCCGTGAGAGGCTTGCCGGACGAAGCCGTCTGGCTGGCGGACGCGCGACGCAACAGCAGTGAGACCGTGGCCGGGCTTCCGCGCGTGAGGACGGGAACGGCCGTGTCGCTCGTGAAGAGCAGGGCGCCATCGACAAGGATCTTTCCGCGAACGACGTAGCGATGGTCGGGCGCAATTCGCCCCGAATCGTAGGTGATCGTGAAGGCGATCGGCGGGTTGCCCGGTGAAGAGATGCGCTCGATGGCGACGATCACGGCCGGCGCGTCGGCGCGAGACACATCCTCCAGCGTCGCCTCGAAGACCGCGTTCGCCGGCATCGCCATGCGCTCACGGTACGTCGCGGTGCCGTCGATGGATTGAGCCCGGGCGGCGGTCGCGATCAACACGAGGATCGACGTCAGCGCGACGCGTGTGGAGGCGCGGATCGGGATGCCGGTGCCGGATGTCATGAGTGTCCCTCCTCGGCAGGGTCTGCCCGCCGCGTGCGACCGGCCCGATCACGTCGTCGACGCGCTTACTGGAGCCCGCCGCGGACCGAGGTGATGCGCTGCGTGTTGAAGCCGAGCCAGTGCATGCGCCCCACATAGCGGGCGTGCTCGACCTTGATGCAGCGATCCATGATCACCGACAGGCCGCCTTCCTCAGCGATGCGCCCGCCTTCTTCGTTGATGACCGTGAACTGACACCAGAGCGCTCCCGCGCGAATCGCCACCGCCTCCCTCGCGATCTCCGGCAACGCATCCGGTGCGCGAAAGACGTTGACGATGTCCACGTGGACGGGCACGTCGCTGAGGCTCTTGTAGCTCTTCTCGCCGAAGAGCTCCGCCTCGCGAGGGTTCACCGGGATGATTCGGTACCCGTGCCTGCGAAGGTAGAACCCGACGAAGTGGCTCGAGCGCAGATGGTTCTTCGACAGCCCGACGATCGCGACGGTCTTGGCGCTGTGAATCACGCGCTGGATGGTCAGCGGATCCTGATAACGGCTCAGATCGAAACTCATCGCGATGCTGCCCCCGCGGTCGCCGTCGCGGCGACCCGCGCAAATCCCTGCTCGAGATCCCAGATCAAATCGTCGATCGCTTCGATGCCGACCGAGAGGCGGATGGTTCCCGGGCCGACGCCGGCCGCGCGCAACTCTTCTTCGTCGAGCTGCCGGTGCGTCGTGCTGGCCGGATGGATGATGAGGCTCTTGGAATCGCCGACGTTCGCCAGGTGCGACCACAAGCTCACGGCGCGGATGAAGTCCTGCCCCGCCGACCGGCCACCGCGGCAGTCGAACGAGAACACCGCGCCCGCGCCCTTCGGCAGATATTTTTCCACGCTCGGCCGATAACGGCTCGAGCTCAGACCAGGATAGGTCACGTTCGAGACCAGCTCGTGCGACTGCAGAAATCTGGCGACCGCCGACGCGTTCTCGACGTGACGTGCCATGCGAAGCGAGAGCGTCTCGAGCCCCTGCAGGAACAGGAAGGCATTGAACGGGCTCATGCACGCGCCGAGATCGCGCAGCGTTTCCGCGCGGAGCTTCATCAGGTACCCGTACGTGCCGAATGTTTCGTGGAACTCGAGACCGTGGTACGCCGGTGAGGGATCGGCGACGACCGGGTACCGGCCGTTGGACCAGTTGAATTGTCCCGAGTCGACCACCACGCCGCCGATGCTCGTCCCGTGACCGCCGATGAACTTCGTCGCGGAATGCAGGACGATGTCGGCGCCCCACTCGATCGGCCGACAGAGAAACGGTGTCGCGAACGTGTTGTCCACGAGGAGCGGCAGCTCGTGGTCGTGCGCGATGCGCGCCACCGTCTCGATGTCGAGGACGTTGCCGCCCGGGTTGCCGATGGTCTCGCCGTAGAAGGCCTTCGTCGTCGGGCGAATCGCGGCTTTCCACGCATCGGGATCGTCGGGATCGACCCACGTCAACTCGATCGACATCTTGCGGAGGAGATGTTTCAGCTGGTTCACCGTGCCGCCGTACAGCGCCGACGAGGACACGACGTGGTCGCCCGGCGAGAGCATCGTGAACAGGGCCGCTGCCTGCGCGGCGATTCCGCTTGCGAACGCGACGGCGCCGCAGCCGCCTTCGAGGTTCGCCATGCGCTCCTCGAACACGGCGACGGTCGGGTTCATGATCCGCGAATACGTGTTGCCGTACTCCTGAAGGTTGAAATACGCCGCGGCCGATTCAGGATCCTCGAACACGTAGCTCGTCGTCTGGTAGATCGGAACGGCGCGCGCGCCGGTATTCGGATCCGGCCGCTGACCGGCGTGTACCTGGCGCGTTTCAAATCCAAAGCGGCGCGACTCTTCCATGAATCCGGCTCCTAGCGCGCGAGAAACTGCTGAATCATCGGCGTCTGCCGCGCTTCCTCCAGCAGAAAACAGTCATGTCCGTAGGGCGCGTCGATCACATTCAGCTCGACGTCCTTGCCACACTCGCGGAGCGCGGCCGCCAGCTCCTCTGAACCCGAGGGCGGGTAGAGCCAGTCGGAGCTGAAGGCAATCAGGAGCGTTCGGGCCGACACGCCGCGGAGAGCGCTGGAGAGGCGGCCGGCGCCGTACTGCCGCGCGAGATCGAAGTACGACAACGCACGCGATGTGTAGAGATACGTATTGGCGTCGAATCGTTTGACGAAACTCGCCGCCTGGTGGCGCAGATAATTCTCGACTTCGAACTCAGGCTCGGTGAGGACGTAGCGGATGTCGTCCGCGAACTGGAGGCGACGCCCGAACTTGTCGTTGAGCGACATCGCGGAGAGATACGTGATGTGCCCGACCATGCGCGCCACGCCCATGCCCGCGTTGGGCGCGCGTCCGGTGCCGTAGTAGTGACCGCCCTGCCAGTCGGGGTCTGCGGTGATCGCATTGCGCGCGATCGCGTTCCACGCGACGCCCTGCGGGTGAAGCGCGTGCGTGCTGGCGATGGGAATGATCGCATCGACCCGATCGCCGTACTGAACGGCCCACTCGAGCGCCTGCATGCCGCCCAGCGATCCTCCGGCCACGGCCGCGAGCCGCGAAATCCCGAGCTCGTCCAGCAGTGCCCGCTCCACGCGCACCATGTCCGCGACCGTGACCACCGGGAAATCGGAACCGTACGGACGGCCTGTTGCGGGATTCGTCGACGAGGGTCCAGTCGTTCCGCGACAGCCGCCGAGCAGGTTCGAGCTGACCACGAAGAACCGGTCCGTGTCGAACGCCTTCCCGGGACCGATCATGCCGTCCCACCAGCCGAGCCCGCGCCCGCTGCCGGCGTCGCGCTCGTCGGCACGGAAGCCGTCGCGCGTGCTCGCGGCGGCCGGCTTGGTCGAGTAGCCGGCGGCATGCGCGTCGCCGCTCAACGCGTGGCAGACGAGAATGACGTTGTCGCGCGCCGGCGAGAGCGTGCCGTACGTCTCGTAGGCGACGCGAATGTGATCCAGTTGGCGTCCGCAATCGAGTGCGAGCGGACGAGGAAGATCGAGGAACTGCGTCTCGACCGTGCCGACGGAACCGGCGGCCGTCTTCGACGCTGGCGTGGTCATCGATGCGATCATAACCGCGGTTCAGCCCGAGGGAACGATTGCCGGCGGCCCGCGCAGCCGCCGAAATAGATGTGGATGTAGAATCCTATGCTTGTGCGCAGCGGTTTGGCGCGACCATTAAACCGTCATCGAGGAGGCTCACGATGGCCGAGACCAGTGTCAATAACGGCGTCAACGTCGATGCGTTGCTGGCGGCACGCGAAGTATTGAAGGGTGCGCCGCAGGCGGCCAAGTTCACCTGGCGGGCGTCCTGCAAGTGGAAGAACGGCACGCACAGCGTATCGAAAGTCCAGGGCTTCCATGGGCTCGGCGAGGAACAGAAGCACAAGACCGAGTTCTCGTTCGAGGCGGATCATCCCGAAATCTTTGCGTCGGAGGATCTCGGCGCGACGCCTGTCGAGCTCGTCCTCGTCGGCCTGGCCAGCTGCCTCACGGCCGGCGTCGCGGCGGTCGCGCAGAATCGCGGCATCCAGCTCCGATCGGTCGAGGCCAAGCTCGAAGGATCGATGGACATCCAGGGGATCCTCGGCATCGACAGCGACGTGCGCAACGGCTACGACGACATCAAGGTCACCTTCAACATCGACGCGGACGCGTCCAAGAAGGACATCGAAGCGCTGGTTGCGCAGTCGCAGAAGCGGTCGGCTGTGTACGACATCGTGACCAACCCCACCAACGTCAGGGTCGAAGTCGTCTAGAAAAGCTGCCACGAACACACGAAAGCACGAAGCCATCGGAATCTTCTTCGTGATTTCGTGGCTTCGTGGCCAATCGAACGGCCGCAGTGGAGCGAACGATCGAACAGTTCACGACGGTTGTCATCGGGGCCGGACACGCCGGGCTGGCGACGAGCCGCTGTCTCAGCGAGCGCTCGCTCGATCACGTCGTCCTCGAACGCGGCGAGATCGCGAATTCCTGGCGGCGCGAACGCTGGGATTCGCTCCGGCTGCTGACGCCCAACTGGCAGAGCAAGCTCCCCGGGCATCGTTACGAAGGCGCCGATCCCGACGGCTTCATGACGATGCCCGAGGTGATCGCGTTCGTGTCGCGGTTTGCCGTCGTGTCCAACGCGCCGGTGCGCACGCACACCGCCGTCACATCGGTCAGACGGATCGAAGAAGGCTACGAAGTTGCCACGTCTGCCGGTGGCTTCCGTTGCCGCACGCTGGTGCTGGCGAGCGGCGCCTGCAATCTCCCCAGCGTACCGGCGCTTCGTCAAGCTGTACCGGCTTCGATTGAGTGCGTCACGGCGCTCGACTATCGCAATCCTGCGCAGCTGCCTGATGGCGGCGTGCTGATCGTCGGCGCTTCCGCCACCGGCGTGCAGCTCGCCGACGAGATCCGCCGCTCCGGCCGGCACGTCACGCTGTCGGTCGGCGAACACGTGCGGCTTCCCAGAACCTATCGCGGGCGCGATATCCTGTGGTGGATGGACGCGTCCGGCGTCTGGAATCAGCGCTACGACGAGATCGACGATCTGACGCGCGCGCGGAGTCTTCCGTCGCCGCAGCTGGTCGGCACACTCGAGCGGACGACGCTGGATTTGAACGCGCTGATGGCCGCGGGCGTCGAAGTCGTCGGCCGGCTTTCCGCCATACGCGACGGCCGGGCGCTCTTCTCCGGAGGCCTGCGCAACCACTTCGCGCTGGCCGACCTGAAGATGGATCGCCTGCTCGACACGTTCGACGATTGGGCGCGCCGCAACGCCCGCGACGCCGACGTCGACGCACCTGAACGCTTCGAGCCGACACGCGTACCGGCTTCGTCGCGGCTCGATCTCGATCTGACCCGCGGCGCCATCCGCTCCATCGTCTGGGCGACAGGGTTTCGGCCGGACTACAGCTGGCTCGACGTCCCTGTGGTCGATCACAAGGGACGCCTGCGGCACACCGGAGGCGTTGTCGACGCGCCCGGGCTGTACGCGATCGGACTGCCCGTCCTCCGCCGCCGGAAGTCTACGTTCATTCACGGCGCGGAAGACGACGCCCGCGACATCGTCGATCATCTGGCCGGCTACCTTGCCGGTGCGGCAGTCGGATCGGCGGCAGCGCCATGATGCGAATCGCCCTCGCCAATCTCCGCTTTCCGTCGAGCGCAGCCGAGTCGGTGACGCTGACCGAACGAGCCATCGCGGAGGCGTCGGCGGCGAAGGCGGAGGTCATCTGCTTTCCCGAGTGCTTCGTGCCGGGCTATCGAGCTCCCGGAAGACAGGTCGCTCCTCCAGATCCGGCGTTTCTCGAGGGCGCCTGGTCGACGATTGCCCGCACGGCAGGCGCGCACGGCGTCACTGTGATTCTCGGCACGGAGCGCATCGTCAACGACGTGCTGCTGGCGACGGCGCTGGTGATTCGTCGCGACGGATCGATCGCCGGCTTTCAGGACAAGGTGCAGATCGATCCGTCCGAGGAGATCACGTACGGCCAGGGATCGGAACGCCGCATCTTCCAGGACGGGTCGCTGACGTTCGGCGTCGCGATTTGCCACGAGGGCTGGCGATATCCGGAAACGGTGCGATGGGCCGCCTGCCATGGCGCGCAGGTGGTGTTTCATCCGCATTTCCACGAAGCCGAACCCGGGGGATATGTGCCCTCGGCCTTCGGCGATCCGGCAAACTCGTTTCACGAGAAGTCGATGTTGTGCCGCGCGGCGGAAAACACCTGCTACTTCGCCAGCGTCAACGTCGCGAGCGCCGGATCTCCGACGACGTCGGCGATCGTGCGGCCGGATGGCACGCTGCTCTGCTACCAGCCGTACGGCGTCGAAGGCTTGCTCGTCGCCGACATCGACCCGGCCGAAGCCACGGGCCTGCTCGCCGGACGACTCAAGCCGCTGTAGGAGGCTGGCCGTTACGAGGCAGCGCGCCGAACAACGCGCGTGTTCAACCCGGAGATACCCAATGTTCGCGGTTCTCTTCGAAGTCCACCCGAAATCGGATCAGTGGGACACGTATCTGGGCTTCGCGGGCATGCTCAAGCCCGAATTGGAGCAGATCGATGGATTCGTCGACAACATTCGGTACAGGAGCCTGACCCGCGACGGCTGGTTGCTGTCGCTCTCCAGCTGGCGCGACGAGAAGGCGCTCGTCCGCTGGCGCACGCGCGCGCGTCACCACGAGGTGCAGGAACGAGGCCGCGCCGGCGTGTTTCTCGACTACCACCTGCGCGTCGGGCAGTTGACGCGTGATACGAATCTCCCGAGCGGCCACGCGTTGCAGGAACAGCGGCTGGATGAAACGGAAGTTGGCGCCGGCACGACGGCGGTGCTCATCGACGCACAGCGGCCGCCGGCATGGGTCAAGGACACGCCAGCCAGCGAAATCGCGAAATGGCTCGGACTCGATGCGAGCAGTCACGATCTTGTCAGCTGGGACGTGTTCGAAGCCGTGCTGACGCCGGGCAACGTCATCCTTCTGTCCACGTGGCGTGACGACACTGCCGCCGAGTCTTTCGAAGCGAAGACCGCGCTGTCCGAGGGCGCGAGACTCCGGCGCGTGCGCGTGATTCGCGACTACGGCATGTACGATCGGCGCGAGGCGCCGCAGTACTATCCGCCGGTCTAGCACGCCGGCAAGAACATCAACCTACCGAAGGAAGGGAACGAGCATGGGGACACGATGCGCGTACTCGTCGTACCGGTCTTCTCCGAGCTCGCGTCTCAGGAAACGCTCCTCGACTCGCGCCTTGATCCACAGGCCCAGGACGATGAGCGCAGCTCCGACACAACCTCCGGCAGTCCCTCGCATCGCGGCGGTGGCGACTACGGAAAGAAGGAGTCCTGAATAAATCGGATGCCGGACGATGCCGTACGGGCCGGCGGTGATGATGTGATGGTCGGCCTTGCGAGTCACGCCGCTGGACCACAAACGGCCCAACGTGATTCGTGCCCACCACGTAAACAGGAACCCGCACAGCGTGACCAGCACCATCGCCCACGCCACATCGCGCCCGGTCTGCCAGAGCGTCACGTCGGACCCCAACCAGCGCGCCTGCAACCCGAACAGCAGCACGGCGCCGGCAACGGTCACCAGGCGATACAGGGTTTCGCTTCGCACGGGCGGGCGGCGCTCTGCCGGACTGCTCCACGCGGCCGCGGCCATCCACGACACGAGCCATGCGGCCCACACGAGCCCTGCAACCTGATCTGGCGCGACAGGCATCCTTATCCTTTCGTTGTGTTTCTCAGCTGAACGCGGAAACGGTCTCTGATCGTGTTGACGATGGAAGGCGCCAAATGTTTCAGACGGACGTGGCTCAACAATCAATGGAGTATGCTGCCGGCGTGACGCTTTCGACCGCCGTCGAACCGGCGCGAACTGAAGAAGGCCTCCGGCGGAAGCTGACCCCGCGCCAGATCGCGATGATGGCGATCGGCAGCGCGATCGGCGTCGGACTGCTGCTCGGCAGCACGGTGACGATCCGGCTGGCCGGGCCCGCGGTGATTGTGACGTATCTGTTCGGCGCGCTGATTGCGATCATCATGGGCTACGCGCTCGCCGAAATGGCCGTCGTTCATCCGGTCGCCGGCTCGTTCGGCGTCTTTGCCGACCGCTATCTTTCTCCATGGTCCGGCTATGTCGTGCGCACGACGTATGCCTTCGTGCAGATCCTGGCGATCGGCGCCGAGGTGACCGCCGTCGCCATCTACTTCGCGTTCTGGTTTCCGTCCGTTCCGCCGTGGGTCTGGGTGGTCGTGATGGCGGCCGCGCTCATCGCCGTCAACACCGCGCATGTGGGCGTGTTCGGCGAGCTCGAATACTGGTTCGCCGTGATCAAGGTGACCGCGATCCTGGCCTTCATCGGCGCCGGCCTCGCGATCGTCGTGGGACTTGGCCCGCAGCCGGCGGTCGGCTTTCGTCATCTCTACGAAGGTCCCGGCGGATTCCTGCCCAACGGGTGGCGAGGTGTCTGGCTGGCGCTGACGCTCGTGATCACGAGCTACATGGGCGTCGAAGGAATCGCCGTCACGGCGGGCGAGGCCGAGCATCCCGAGACGTCCATTCCTCGAGCGATGCGGATGATGGTGCTGCGGCTCATCCTCTTTTACGTGCTCGCGATGACGGTGATGCTGATGATGAGCCCGTGGCGGCAGCTGGCCGAGAGCAACAACGGCATCACCGGCAGCCCGTTCGTGCGGGCGTTTACCGCGATCGGCATCCCGTCGGCGGCTGGCGCCATGAACCTGGTCGTGATCTCCGCGGCGATCTCGAGCGCCAATGCAAACCTGTACATGACCGCGCGGATGCTTCTCTCGCTCGCGCGGTCGGGCTACACGCCGGCCTCCCTCGCGGTGGTGAGCCCGAAAGGCGTGCCGCTTCGCGCCGTCGCGACGGCGAGCGCCGGCGTCGGCGCGGCGATCCTCCTCGCCATTTTCGCGCCGGCCAACGCGTTCCTCGCGCTGTACGGCACGGCGGTCGCGGGGATGCTGTTCATCTGGATGGTGATCCTCGTCACGTACCTGCGATTCCGGGCGGCGCTGACACCCGACCAGCTCGCCCGGCTTCCGATCAGGATGCCGGCCCATCGCGTGGCCGCGTGGTTCGGCCTCTTCTCGCTCGCGGCCATCGCTGCCACGACCTTCTTCGTCGAGGGACTGCAGTACAGCGTCATCTCGTACCTCCCGTTCCTCGCGCTCATGTCCATCGTCTACCAACGCACGCGCGGTGATGCCCATGCCTGACACGTTTCCTGTCGACGCAATACGCCGGCGCTTTCCGGCGATCGAACGAGCCGGCCGTTTTCTGTTTTTCGACAACGCGGCCGGTGCGCAGATTCCGCAGACCGTGCTCGATGCGGTCACCGACCACCTGGTCTCGCGCAACGTGCAGCGCGGCGGGCCGTACCGGCATTCCCGCGAAGTCGACGCGTCGATCGCGCGCGCACGGGAGAGCGTCGCGGCGTTCGTGAACGCGCGCAGCGCCAGCGAAATCGCCTTTGGCCTCAACGCCACCTCGTTCATCCGGGCGATCAGCCTCGCCCTCGGGCAAACACTCGACTCGCGTCCCGAGATCATCGTCAGCGATCTCGATCACGAGGCGAATGTGGCGACGTGGCTGGCGCTCGAACGCGCGGGCGCGAAGATCGTCTGGTGGCACGCCCGCGTGGGAGACGACGGCGCGCGGCTGCATCCCGAGGATCTCGAGCCGCTGCTGACCGCGCGCACGAGGATCGTGGCCTGCACGATTGCGTCGAACGCGACCGGCACGATCGTCGACGTCGCCGCCGTGGCGCAGCGGGCGCATGCCGTCGGCGCCGAGGTCTTTCTCGACGCCGTGCACTACGCGCCGCACGGTCCCGTCGACGTACAGGCGCTCGACTGCGACTATCTTGTCTGTTCCGGATACAAGGTCTTCGCACCCCACATGGGCTTCGCGTGGTGCCGCCGCGAGGCGATAGGCCGGTTACCGACGTTTCGCGAGGATTTCATTCCGGACGTCATGCCGGACAAGCTCGAGGCGGGCACGTACGTGTACGAAAACGTCGCGGGGATGCACGCCGCCATCGAGTACCTGGAAGATCTCGGGCGCACGTTCATGAATGGCGGGTCGGCCGGCTCGCACGCGAACGCATCCCGCCACGATGTCATCCGGACGGCGATGGAAAGCATTGCGGAATACGAACGCACGCTATCTGCGAAGCTGCTCGATGAAATGGCCGGCATTCCTGGCGCAAAGGTCCACGGCGTCACGGATCGCGACCGTCTGCACCAGCGCGTGCCAACGCTGTGCTTCACCGTGGCGGGTCACGCGGCGTCCGACATCGCGGACGGACTGGCGGCGCGCGACGTAGGCGTGCGGAGCGGCCACATGTACTCGCCTCGGCTGATGGCGCGAATGGGTCTGCTGCCGGGAGGCGTCGTCCGCGCGTCGCTGGTTCACTACAACACGGCCGCCGAGATCAGCGCCTTTGCCGAGTCGTTGAAGGATGTGATCGGCGCGCGGCAGCCGAACGCGCGAGCCTGATCGTCCAGGTCAGCCACGAAACTCACGAAAATCACGAGAGACCGAAAAGGTTTCATGTGTTTCGTGTGTTTCGTGTTTTCACGCCATCACGCCGGTGACGTGCACGATGTTGCCTGACAGCGTGATCGATGCTCCCTGGCCGTTGTCGATGACGATCCCGGCATCGGTGATCGAGATGTGAGCGGCGCCTGTGCGCAAAGCAATCCCGCCGGTTGGCCCCGGCACATCTGTGATCAGGACGGAGTGGCCACCGGTTGTGACGATCGCGATCTGGTCGACCGTCCCGGCATTCGGCAGGACGACCGGCGGCAACTCCGACTGATTCCCCCACCAGCAACCGGTCCAGATCGGATAGTCGGGATTGCCCTGCTCGAACTCTATCCAGACACCCGCGCCGACGGCTGGAAGACCGATGAAACCGGAGCGCGGACCCGCGAACGGCACCGCGGGCAGCGCCCAACTGCTCGGCTCTGTCCCGAAGACATCGGGCACGATGGCCTGAAGCCGGGCGCGCCGCTCGGGATCGAGAATATTCACGACAACTCCCCGGTACTTCCCGAAATACTTCGGCGCATCTGAGCTCATGTCACACCCTCTCCATCGCGCAGGGCTGGTGGATTCCGACGCCAACGTGGTGCAGGCCTTCAAGCCTGCCCGACACGGCGGACCTGAAGGTCCGCACTACTTTCGTGAAGTAGTGCAGGCCTTCAGGTCTGCTTTAGGCGGCACCGAGGCCCGCGCGCACCAGTTCGAACTCCTGGCGATGACGCGAGGCCGTGATCGTGTCGCGCACGCGCGCGACGGCGAACAGCCCGTTGAAGGCATCCGGCGCTCGCCGAACCTCAACGATCGATCCGGCGCGAAGCCGCGCCTGACCGCCCGCAATCCGCAGGTGGCCGTGACCGCTCGTCGCCTGCGCGGAGCGAGCGGCTTCTGCCAACAGCCCGGCCGCCGCCTCGGTCACGGTGAGCTTTGCCGCCGACGAGAGGCGCTGCAGCCGGTGAGCGG
>DASSGK010000489.1:0-7848 GCA_035693505.1 Vicinamibacterales bacterium | reverse complement strand
GAATCTTGATTGTCCAGTTTGCCAACCACCTGCAAGAAGAAGGCAGGGACAAGCTCAACGCAGTCATCGAGGCGGCGGGAACGCGACTGCGCCCGATCCTGATGACTACCGCGGCCACAGTATTCGGCCACTTACCGCTTGTTTTCGCCACGGGACCTGGAGCGGGCGCGCGCAACAGCATCGGCATCATGCTGGTCAGCGGCATGATCATCGGCACCGCCTTTACGCTGTTTATTGTGCCCTCGATCTACATGCTTGTGGCCAAGAGGCATGTGCGACTTGACGCAGTGAGTGACGAGCCCGAAGCTATGCTTCCTGAGACGGCCGAGGCAGCAGTCTAGATCACGTGTGAATTGACGATTCAATAATTTACGATCGCCGCGCGGGCCTTGCCGCTGACCTTCATACTGCCTCCGCGAGTTCGGGAACGTCGGTGTCGCGCGTACGGGCCGGAGTGGTCGCCGCCACTGCCACGCGATTGCGCGCCACGAGCATGTAGATGGAAGGCACGACGAACAGCGTGAACGCCGTGCCGATGATCATGCCGCTGACCAGCATGATGCCGATGCTGTTGCGTGCACCGGCGCCAGGCCCGGTCGCGAGCACGAGCGGAAAGTGGCCGACGACTGTCGCCGCCGTGGTCATCAGGATCGGCCGCAGCCGCGTGGACGCCGCCTCGATGACGGCCTCGAGCTTTGCCGCGCCCGTCTCCCTCAGCTGATTCGCGAACTGCACGATCAGAATGCCGTTCTTCGACACCAGGCCGACGAGCGTGATCAGCCCCACCTGGCTGTAGATGTTGAGCGTCGTCGCGTTCAGGAAGGAAAACAACAGCGCCCCGGAGAGCGCCAGCGGAACAGATCCGGCGAGGACGATAAAGGGATCGCGGAAGCTCTCGAACTGAGCCGCGAGGACCAGGTAAATCAGGACCGCCGACAAGATGAACGTCGCCAGGAAGCCGGCGCCTTCCGTCCGCAGCTGCCGTGACTCCCCCGCGTAGTCGATGTTGAAGCCCTGCGGCAGGATTTTGTGCGCTTCGTCCTCCAGCACGCGCAGCGCCTGATCGAGCGGTACTGGCGGCGGGATGACGCCCTGGATCCGCACGGCATTCAGCTGCTGGAACTTCCTCAAGTCGCGCGGTTCGGTCGTCGTCTTCAGGCTCGCGAACGTCGACAGCGGCACGAGTCGATCGTGCGAGCCGGTGACGTAGATCTGCTCGAGCTGATCCGGCGTAAGGCGTCCGGCCCGGGTGACCTGCGGGATCACCTTGTAGCTGCGTCCCTGGATGCTGAAGCGGTTGACGTAGTTGGCGCCCAGAAGCGCCGAGAGATCGCGGCCGGCCTGGCTGAGATCGACGCCCTGTGAGCGCAGCTTGTCGCGATCGAACACGACCTCCGCCTGCGGCTGGTCGAACTTCAGATCCGCGTCGGCGTAGATGAACAAGCCGCTCGCGAACGCCTTCTTCACCAGCTGCTCGGCCAGCTCGTTCAACTCCTGTGGCTCGGCCGCCGAGGCGATGACGAAATCGACCGGGAAATTGCCGCCGCCAGGGAGCGCCGGCGGCGCCTGCGGAATCACCCGCACGCCGGCGATCTTCGACAGCGGTCCCATCGCCTCCATCATCAGCTGCTGCGTCGTCTTCGTCCGCTCGCTCCACGGCTTCGCGACCATGCCGCCCATTCCACCCCCGGGCGAGGTGATCTGGAAGATGCTCGCGTGCTCGGGCATGGCGTTGTAGACGTCGAAGATCTGATTCGTGAACAGCTTCGTCTGATCGAGCGTGGCGTTCGGAGATCCCTGGACGAAGCCGAAGAAGAAGCCCTGGTCCTCGGCCGGCGCCAGCTCACGCTGCGAGAACATGTAGAACGGCACGACCAGCAGCGTGACGATGACCCAGAGCGTCAGCACAACAGGCCGGTACCGAAGCGTCGCCGTCAGCGAGCGCGTATAGACCCGGCGCACGCTTTCGAATCGCCGGTTGATCCAGCCGGCGAAGCCGCGATCGGTATCGCCCTTGCGCAGCAGGCGCGCACCCATCATGGGCGAGAGTGTCAGCGCGACAACGCCAGAGACGACGACCGCTCCGGCGAGAGTAAACGCGAACTCGCGGAAGAGCGAGCCGGTGAGGCCACCCTGAATGCCGATCGGCGCGTAAACCGCGGCGAGGGTGATCGTCATCGCGACGATCGGGCCGACCAGCTCACGGGCGGCGTCGATCGCGGCCTGCATCGGCCGCTTCCCTTCGTGCAGGTGGCGCTCGATGTTCTCGACCATCACGATCGCGTCGTCGACGACGAGGCCGACCGAGAGGACGATCGCCAGCAGCGTGAGCAGATTGACGGTGAATCCGGCAATCATCATCAGGAACACGGCACCGATGAGCGACACGGGAATCGACACGATCGGAATCAGCACAGACCGGAACGAGCCCAGGAACAGGAAGATGACGACGACCACGATCAGCAGCGTCTCGGTGAGCGTGCTGAGCACTTCCTTGAGCGCATCCTGAATGTATTCCGTCGAGTCGTACGGCACGCCGACCTTCATCCCGGCCGGAAGCTGCGCGCGAATCTGCGGCAGGGCTTCGCGAACCTTGGCGATAACCTCGAGGGTGTTCGCGGTCGGCAGCACCCAGACGCCCATGAAGGTTGCGGACTCGCCGTTGAAGCGAATGTCCTGCTCGTAGTTCTCCGCGCCCAACGCGACGTCAGAGATGTCGCCGAGCCTGACCACGACGCCGTTCTGTTCCTTGACGATCATCTGGCGGAACTCTTCGACCGTCCGCAGATCGGTATTCGCGATCAGGTTGACCGACACCATGGAGCCCTTGGTCTGCCCGAGCGCGGAGAGAGAGTTGTTGCGCGCGAGCGCGTCGCGGACCATCGACGGCGATATGCCGTGGGCCGCCATGCGTTCCGGCTGGAGCCAGATGCGCATCGCGAACGTGCGCGCGCCGAGAATGTCGGCGCGCTGCACGCCGCTGATCGCGCTCAGCTTCGGCTGGACAACGCGCGTGAGGTAGTCGGTGATCTGGTTCGGGTCGAGGCTCGTCGACGAGAACCCGAGGTAGATCGCGGCGAACTGGTTGTCCGCGGTCTGCAGGTCGATCGTCGGCGCCTCGGCTTCGGGCGGCAGGTCGTTGCGGACGCGCGCCACCTTTGCCTGAATCTGAGTGAGCGCGGCGTTGGTGTCGTAGTTGAGCTTCAGGTGCACCGTGATGGTGCTCAGTCCCTGGGCGCTCGACGACTCCATGTAGTCGATGCCGTCGGCGCTCGCAATCTCGCGTTCGAGCGGTGTCGTAATGAAGCCGCGCACGAGATCGGCATTGGCCCCGACGTACGCGGTCGTCACGTTGACGACCGCGATGTCGCTGCGCGGGTACTGCCGGACGCTCAGCGCACGAATCGACTGGATGCCGGCAATCAGGATCACGAGGTTGACGACGACGGCCAGCACCGGCCGTTTGACGAAGAGATCGGTGAATTTCATCAGCTGTTCTCGGGTTTTGGAGCAGGGTTGTTGCCGGGCTTGACGGTGTTGTTGACGCGAACGGCGGCGCCGTTGCGCAGCTTGAACACGCCGGACGTCACGACTTCTTCGCCGGCCTTCACGCCGGTCACGACGCTGATCTGATCGCCGCGCGCGCTGCCGATCTTGACGAACTGCTGCCGCACGCCGCGGTAGGTGGCGCCCTTCTGATCCTTCATGTCGCCGACGACGAACACGGAGTCACCGTAGGGTGCGTGCTGAATCGCCGAGGCCGGCAGCGAGACAACGGCTTCGGACGCGCCGACGACGACAGCGGCCTGCACGAACATTCCCGGACGTAACTTCGCACCCGGGTTCGCGAACGTGGCTTGCGCCTGCACGTTTCTGGTCGCCTCGTCCACGATGGAATCGATCGCGGTGATCCGACCGTTGAAGCCGGCGCCGCCGAGATCGTCGACCGTGACGCGGACGTTGCGACCCGCTCGCACCTGCGCGATCGCCTGCTGCGGCACGCCGAAGTTCACGTAGATCGGGTCGAGCGCCTGGAGCGTCACGAGCGCGTCGCCGCCCGAGAGGTACTGGCCCAGGTTGACGTGGCGGAGGCCAAGTACGCCGGTGAACGGCGCCTTGATCGTCTTCCGCTCGATGGCCGCGCGGATTTCACCGACACGCGCGTCGGCTTGCCGCTGGTCGGCCCGTGCGCGATCGAACTCGGCACGCGAGATGACCCGCTCGTTCAACAGGCCGTCCATGCGCGTGAAGTTAATCTCGGCGAGCTCGCGCTGCGCCTCGGCGGCGGCCAGCTGCGCGTGCTCCTGCCTGGTGTCGAGCACCGCGAGCACATCGCCTTCACGCACCGACTGCCCCGACTCGAACGAGATGCGATCGACGACGCCCGGAAGGTCGGCGCTCACCGTCACGCCGCGCACGGCAGCGACGGTGCCGATGGCGGTCAGCGTCGACGGCCAGCTCTCCTGGCTCGCGACAATCGTTGTGACCGCCTCAGGCGGCGGCTGGAAAGCCGCGCCCTGCGCGATCATGGTCTGGATCTGCTTGAACTTCACGAACCCGAGGCCGGCAACGATTGCCAGCGTCACGGTCAACATCACGAGCATCCGTTTCAACATGTGTCAGCGACCTCCTCTGGTCTCTCACGACCTCGCTACTGTCGCTCGCGATCGGTGATGTGAACAATCGGGCAGGAGTGCGATCCGCGTCTCCGTCCTGTGGAAGAGGCGCCTGCATGCCGGGCGGACGACCGGCGTCTCATCCTTTTGGACGATGGCGGGGTCGTTCGAACTGTCAGATAATTCAATCGAGGTCCTAACGTGAACGAAGCGAACTGCGTTGGTGACGGCGGCTGCTGGCAGGAACCCGAGGCGGTACGGTCGAACGATCCGGAAGTGCTCCGCGCGGCGCTGGCGCGCGAATCGTTCGAGCGCCGCCGCGCCGAATGCCGCGCCGACATGCAGACCGAGATCGCCAAGCTCGCTCACGATCTCCTCGTCCGCGAACCGGACATCGACGGATTCTTCGGCGGGCTCGCCAAGGAGATGGTCGAGGAGAGCGAGAGCCACACGTGCGGCGTGTGGTTGATCGACGAGAGCGGCACGCGCTGCGACCTGTGGATGGTCTACGTGGAGAATCAGCTGTTCATGCCGCTCAAGGACGGCTGGGCGGTGCACGAGGCCGAGGCGCAGGGCAAGGAACTCGCCTGTGCGACGCTGGCCAGCCACCTCTTCGAGTACCGTCGTGGCTGGACCGAGACAGTCGAGTACGAAAGCGACGATCCGCGCCTCCCCGAAGAGTTCCGCGCCTTTGCGCACCGGATGGCTTCGGCAACCGTCGTCGCGACGCCGCTTCTGTTGGGCACGAGAACGCTCGGTTGGATGACGATCTCGAGCCCGGGTACGCCCCAACCCGAGCACAAGTGGTGGCGCGTGGCGCTCATCGAGACGATGGCGAGGCATGCGGCGCTGGCGCTGCATCACAACCGGCTGATCGAGGCCAACCGCCGCGAAGAGCGCCGCAAGGCCATTCTCGAAGAGCGCAACCGGCTGGCCCGCGACATTCACGACAACCTGGCGCAGGGATTTGCGGCGATCCTGATGCAGCTGCAGGCGGCGCAGCGTGAGAGCGGCCCGCTGCCGCCGAAGATTGCGTCGAGCGTGGAGATCGCCATCGATCTGGCGCGGACACACCTGACCGAAGCGCGCCGCTCGGTAGGCGCCCTCCGGCCCATCGTCGGTCAGGGCGAGGACATCGCCAGCGCACTGAAACGGCTGGCGGGTCTCGGTCAGCGGACCGCGAATACTCCGATCGATCTCGTCGTCGACGAGTTGCCGCGTCTTGGCGACGCGGTGGAACGCGAGATCATCGGCATCGCGCAGGAGGCGCTGACCAACGCGGTCCGGCATTCACGCGCGCGCCGCATCACGATTCGCGCATCGGCGGTGCAGTCCGTCGGCCTGCGTCTCTCGGTCGCCGACGACGGGCGCGGCATCGGCCGCGATCGACAGACCACCGGGTTCGGCATGACGAGCATGCAGGAGCGCGCGGATCGGATCGGTGCGTCGCTCACGATCGTCACCGCCCCGCGCAACGGCACGGAAGTCGTGCTCGCGTGGGAACCGGCGTCTTTGCCCACGCAGGTGCACGTTGCCAGCTGAAGCCGTCGCCGTGCGGACCGAACCGGCGCGGGTGCTGCTGGTCGATGACCACGCCCTGCTGAGAACTGGCGTCGCCAACATCATCAACCACGAGCCCGACCTTCGCGTGATCGCCGAAGCCGGCAACGGCATCGAAGCGATCGAGGCGTGGGATCAGCACCACCCTGATGTCACGCTGCTGGATCTCCGGATGCCGCTGATGGAAGGGGTCGAGGTCGTCCGCGTGATTCGCGAGCGCGATCCGTCGGCGCGCGTGATCGTCTTGACGACCTACGATACGGACGACGAGATTTCGCGCGCGCTGAAAGCCGGGGCGAAGGCGTACGTGCTGAAGGACATCGCCGCCGACGCGCTCGTCGGCTGCATTCGCGACGTCCTGGCGGGCAAGACTTATCTCGCGCCCGCGGCGGCCGCGAAGCTCGCGGAGGGGGTCACGCGCGTGCAGCTCACGCCGCGAGAGCTCGCGACGCTCACGCTGCTGGCCGACGGCAAGGCAAACAAGGAGATCGCGTCGGAGCTCGACATCAGCGAGCGCACGGTCAAGACGCACCTCGCGCACCTGTTCGAGAAACTCGGCGCGACCAGCCGCACCGAGGCCGTGAAAGTCGCGACCCGCCGGGGCCTGGTGCGTTTGGATTAAAAAACGACACGCACACGCCACCACTCTAAGGGCTGAGGGCTAAGGACGTGGGGCTGATGACAGAGTCAGCCCGACCGAGCGATTCGTTTGCCGGCGAGGATCGTGGCGCTCGGGAAGAAGCGCTGGTGTCCCGTCACCTTGTTCTTGAAGTTGTCCAGGAACTCGAAATTGCCGTCGCGCAATTCGAGCACCGCGACGTCCGCAATCGCTCCCACATTCAGTGTTCCGCGGTCGCTGAAGACCGGAAAGATTCGCGACGGATTCCAGGTCGCGCGAGCGATCGCTTCGGGAACCGTCATGCCATGACCGAGCAGCTTGGACATGCAGTTCGGAAAATCGATGACGCCGGTCGTCCGGCTGTTGCCGGTCCAGTCGGTCGAAAACGTGTCGGGCCAGAAACCGGTCTTCATGATCGCGTCGATGGTGTCCCACCGCATGTGCCCGGTCTGTCCGTTCCCCACGTCAAACCAGACACCGCGACGCCTGGCCGCCAGCACCTCGGGCAGGATATGACCGCTCTCGTCGATGATGCTGTTGGGCGGCGGCGCAAACATGTGCGTCACGATGTCACCGCGCTTCAAGAGATCGACCAGCCTGGAGAACGGTGAGATCGTCTGGCCCATGTGGATCATCACCGGCAGGCCGAACGAGCTGGCCACCTCCTGCGCTCGCCTCAGCACTTCGTAGTCGTTCGACCCGGCTACGTCTCGCGACAACCGTGCCTTCACTCCGGCGACGATGTCGCGGTTGGCGGCGATGGCGCTCTTCGCAGCGGCGATGTCCGCGCGAGTCACGTCCATGGTGTCGCCGTCGGGAAGGAGCCCGGCTCGCCCGATGTTGAGGAGCACACGGCACTGCTGCGGCGCCTTGCGCGCGACGGCCAGGACATCGGCAATGTGATCCGCACCCTGCGAGCCGGCGTCGATCCAGCCGGTGACGCCGTCCTCCAGCACCATCCCCGGACCTTCGGCGCTCCGCCCGCAATGCGTGTGAATATCGATCAGGCCGGGCACAACGAGCTTGCCGCGCGCATCCAGCACGTCGGTCGCG
>DASSGK010000488.1:0-5202 GCA_035693505.1 Vicinamibacterales bacterium | reverse complement strand
AGGAGGATGCGGAGGGAACGGCATCACACAGAGAAACGGTGGAGCAGAGACGAGCAGAGTGTGGTACGCGACCGGCCCGCAACGCGGGCCACGGGACCGAACGAGTGACGGAAACACAACGGGGAGCGATATATGAGCGTTGTGTTTCCGTCACTCGTTCGATCCCGTGCGAGGCCGGCTTCGCCGGCCTCCGGTCGCGCGCACCCCAATGCACTCCGTTCGTCTCCGCTGCTCCGTTCCTCCTGTAAAACCGTTATCTCTGCGATCTCGGCGGTCTCCGCGGTTTTTTCCGGGTCGTTGAAATTTTCTAGATACCCAGTTCCAGTCGAATGGCGTGAACGATCTGATCTGTTGGCTGCGTTGCGTCGATGGTGATCTCATCGATCGGCGGCTCGAGGGCGGCAAGCTGGCTCGGCAACAGCGAGGGGCCGGCAAAATGGCCGGCGCGGCTCGCGAGGCGCCGGGCGAGTGTCTCTGGATCGGCCTCCAGATACACGAAACGGACGCCGCAGAGATCGCCACGCAGCGCCTCCCGATACCGCTCTTTGAGCGCGGAGCAGGACAGAATCAGCGCCTCCCGGCGATTCGTGGCTGCGGCGATAATCTGGTGAAGCGCAGCAATCCACGACTCGCGGTCCGCGTCGGTCAACGGGATCCCGGCGCGCATCTGTTCGACGGCCGCCGGTGTGTGCAACTCGTCACCCTCGACAAAGCGCCAGCCGGTCGCGGCCGCGAGCGCGCGGCCGATGGTCGTCTTGCCGGCCCCGGCCACGCCCATCACGATCACCACCACGCTCGCAGCATAGGTCAGAACACGGGGATAATGGGCGCTGGCCACGACATCGGTTCATGAGCTCCGAAAAGCCCGAATCTCCCCCTCCCGCCCGCGATCTGGCGCCGATCGTGTACGACGAGCTGCGACGGCTCGCGGCGGCCTACATGCGGCGGGAACGTCCAGGGCAGACGATTCAGGCGACCGCGCTCGTCCACGAAGCGTACATGCGTCTCGCGGGCGCGGGCACGCCGTGGCATGACGAACGGCACTTTGTCGGGATCGCCGCCCGCTCGATGCGTCAGATCCTCGTCGAGCGCGCGAGGGCCCGCGGCGCGCAGAAACGCTGGGGCGGGCTGAACCGCGTCTCGATCACCGATGCGCTCGCGGTCGCCTCGGAGCCGGTGGCGATGCTGCCCGCACTCGACGAGGCGTTGACACGCCTCGAGGCCATCGACCCGGAGCAGGCACGCATCGTCGAGCTCCGCTACTTCGCCGGTCTCAGCATCGAAGACACCGCCGACGCGCTCGGGATGTCGCCCGCGACCCTGAAGCGGCGCTTCGCGCTCGCGCGAGCGTGGCTGTTTCGGGAGTTGAGCGGCACATGACGCCGGAGCAGCAGCGCCGCGTGCGCGATCTGTTCGAGTTGGCGGTGGAACACGCGCCGGAGAGCGCCGCCGCGTGGATCGAACGCGAAGCGGCCGATGACGAGGCGGTGCGCGCGGAAGTGCTGTCGCTGATCCAGCATCACTCGCGCGCCGGCGCGTTTCTGTCCGAGCCGATTGTCGAACAGGCGTCAGATCTGCTGACGGAAGACACGCCCTTCGCTCCGGGTGCGACCGTCGGGGCTTACCGGATCATCAGAGAGCTCGGTCGAGGCGGGATGGGGCGTGTGTATCTGGCGTCCGACACCCGACTGGGGCGGACGGTCGCGCTCAAGGCGCTGGCGCCGCACCTGACGCGCGACGAGTCACAGCGCGAACGGCTGCGGCGCGAAGCGCGCGCGGCCGCGGCGCTGATGCACCCGGGCATCTGCACGGTCTACGCGCTCGAGGAGATCGACGGCGATTTGTTCATCGCGAGCGAGTTCGTGGACGGCCACACGCTCGGCGAAGAGATTCGATCGCAGCGGCGGCCGTCCCGCGATGATCTCGTGCGGACGGCGCGCGAGCTGACCGCCGCGCTCGCTACCGCCCACGCGAAAGGCATCGTCCATCGCGACCTCAAACCCGACAACGTGATGCGTGGGCGTGACGGGCGGCTGAAGATCCTGGACTTCGGCCTGGCGAGAATCGATGGCGGCGACGAAAGCGTCCCGCGGATGACGCAGCCGGGGCTGCTGATCGGGACGCCGGCTTACATGGCCCCCGAGCAGATCAACGGGCTGCCGGTCGATGCGCGTGCCGATGTGTTCGCCGTCGGCGTGCTGCTGCACGAGTACGCGTGCGGCTCGCACCCGTTTGCGGCGTCGACACCGCTTGCGACCGTGGCTCGCGTGCTCGAGAGCGACGCGCGGTCTCTCGCATCGGTGGCGGAGGTCCCCACCCGCCTCGCGAGTGTGATTGCTAAATGCCTCCAGAAAGCGCCGGACCAGCGCTTTGGATCGGCCGCCGAGATCCTGGGGGCGCTCGACGTGGCCGAGTTCGAGCAGCCGGAAACAGCTCGGCACGTCACCTGGTGGCGTATCCACCAGATCGTGATCGTGCTGATCTACGCGACAGCCGCAACGCTCGGATGGCAGCTGAAGGAATGGGTCGAAACGCCGGTGACCGTCGGCATCTTCCTCGCGCTCGGCGCCGCCGCGACCGTGGCTGGTGTGCTGCGCGGGCATCTCGTGTTCACCGACCTGATGAATCGCAGCCGCCTCACGATCGAACGCCGCCGCACACGTCACGCGATCCGGTGGTTCGACCTGCTGACCGCGCTGCTCTTGTTGGCCGACGCGGCGATCATCGCCCGTACGCGCGCCCTGCCGGCCGTCTTCGCGATCGCGTTGGCCCTGGGGATCGCCGTCGCGTCCCTCGTGCTCGAACCGGCGACGATCGCCGCCGCCTTTGGAGAGGAATCATGATCGCGATAGAGATTCGTGAACCAGGTGAGCCCGATGTGCTCGTCCCAGTGGAGCGGCCGAAGCCAGTGCCTGCGGACGGCGAGGTCCTGATCCGTGTGGCCGCGGCCGGCGTGAACCGGCCCGATGTGTTTCAGCGCCGCGGACGATACGCGCCGCCGCCTGGCGCATCCGACATTCCCGGCCTCGAGGTGTCGGGTACGATCGAGGCGCTCGGGCCGGGAGTCAGCGGCGTCGCTGTCGGCGATGCGGTGTGCGCCCTCGTCAGCGGCGGCGGGTACGCCGAGTACTGCGTCGCCCCGGCGCCGCAATGCCTGCCGGTGCCGCGCGGTATGGACGTGGTGACCGCGGCGGCAATTCCCGAGACGTTTTTCACGGTCTGGACCAACGTGTTCCAGCGCGGCCGCCTTCAACCCGGTGAGTCGCTGCTCGTGCACGGCGGGTCGAGTGGCATCGGGACGACGGCGATTCAGCTCGCGAAGGCGAGAGGCTCACGTGTATTTGCGACGGCCGGAACACCCGACAAGTGCGCGGCCTGCGAGCGGCTCGGCGCCGAGCGCTGCGTCGACTATCGCACCGGCGACTTCGTTGCCGTCATTCGCGAGTTGACCGGCGGCCGAGGCGTCGACGTCGTGCTCGACATGGTCGGGGCCGACTACTTCGCGCGCAACCTCGAGGTGCTGGCGGTCGAAGGGAGGCTCGTCGAGATCGCCACGCTCCACGGCGTGAAAGCGGAGGTGAACCTCCAGGCGATCATGGGCCGGCGGCTGACGATCACCGGTTCGACGCTGCGCCCGCGCCCGGTCGCTGACAAGGCGGCGATCGCCACCGAGCTGCGTCAGCACGTCTGGCCCCTGCTCGAGTCGGGAACGGTCAAGCCGATTGTCCACGCGACGTTCCCGCTACGAGATGCCGCCGAGGCGCATCGCGTGATGGAATCCAGCGTGCACACAGGCAAGCTTCTGCTCACCACCGCGTAATTAGATAATCGGGTAATCTGGTAATTGGGCAATCTGGTTATTGGGCGATCTGATTCCGATTACCCAGTTGCCCGATTACCCAATTACCCAATTACGCAATTACCCAATTACCCAATTACCCAATTACCCGATTACCCGATTACCCGATTACCCGATTACCCGATTACTCAATTCCTGAGACCCTGAGATGGATAACATCACGAGCCTGCAGATTTCGAACGGTAAGGTCGGCACCGGTGTCGAGGCGACATCGGGCAAGACCGTGTCGGTGCACTACACCGG
Organism: Vicinamibacterales bacterium; assembly: GCA_035693505.1. Classification (GTDB taxonomy): domain Bacteria; phylum Acidobacteriota; class Vicinamibacteria; order Vicinamibacterales; family CAVVIG01; genus CAVQFC01. Next base: position 1,100 of record DASSGK010000488.1, on the reverse strand, counting down.
CTGGCTGTACGATCCGAAAGCCGCCGATCACAAAGGGAAGAAGTTCGACAGCTCGAAGGATCACGGCGACCCGTTCGAGTTCAAGCTCGGCGCCGGCCAGGTGATCCGCGGCTGGGATCAGGGTGTCGCCGGCATGAAGGTCGGCGGCATTCGCACGCTGGTGATCCCGTCAGAGCTCGGTTATGGCGCGCGCGGAGCAGGCGGGGTGATTCCGCCGAACGCGACGCTGCTGTTCGACGTCGAGCTGCTCGGAGTGAAATAGCGAAGCTTGTTCTCGCGCCAATCGTTCGTTGCGTTGCAGCACCGCAACTACCGGCTGCTGTGGATCGGGCTCTTCGTTTCGTTCTCGGGCTCGATGATGCAGAACGCCGGCTTGTTGTGGCACGTCTCGCTGCTGGTCCCGCCCGATCGCAAAGGCCTCGCGCTCGGCCTGGTCGGCCTCGTGCGCGTGATGCCGATCATGGTGTTTTCGATGATCAGCGGCGTGGTCGCCGACGCGTGGGACCGCCGCAGGCTCATGCTCTACACGCAGATCGCCGCGACCATCGTCGCGACGATTCTTGCCGTGCTCACCTTCCGCGGACTGAGTCATGTGTGGCCGCTGTACGTGCTGGCGGCGCTCGGTTCGGCCGTCGGCGCATTCGACCTGCCGGCGCGCGGAGCGCTCGTGCCGACGCTCGTCCCGCGTGAACACCTGCCGAACGCGATCAGCCTGAACACCATCATGTTTCAGACGGCGTCGGTCGTCGGCCCGTCGCTTGGCGGGCTGCTGATCGCGTCAGCCGGTGTTGGGTGGGTATACGTCGCCAACGCTGTCTCGTTCGGGTTCGTGATCGTCGCGCTGTTGATGATGCGTGACGTGCCGCCGCATCCGGTGTCGGAAGCCGGCACTCGCGACAACGTGTCCATCAACGCGGCGATGGAGGGACTGCGGTTCGTCTTCCGCTCGCCGCTCATCCGATCGACGATGCTGCTCGACTTCTTCGCGACGTTCTTCTCGTCGGCGACCGCGCTCCTGCCGATTTTCGCGCAGGACATCCTGCGTGTCGGCGCGAAGGGCTACGGCTGGCTGTATGCGGCGCCGGCCGTTGGCGCGATGG
>DASSGK010000487.1:0-3530 GCA_035693505.1 Vicinamibacterales bacterium | reverse complement strand
GGTGCCGGCCGTCGAAGTGCCCGCGCCGCCGAGTGCGCCACCGACCGCTCCCGAGGTCGTGCCGCCGCCTGCTACCGTTCCGGTGCCCCCTGCGGCGTTTGCGTTCGCGGTGTTGGCTGCGGCACCCGCACCAGCCTGCGGCGTCGCCTTGAAGTACAGCATCGACAGCGCGCCCGGGTCGTTCTGGAACTGGGGGGCGAGCTCGAGCAGCACCTTGTACTCATTGACCGGCGCGTAGATCGTCGAGACCCAGCGCGGGCCGTAGGCGTCGTAGAACGCGCTCTCGATCTGGTTGGCAGTGACGCCGAGGGCGGCGGCCTTGTCTCGATCGATGTCGACGTTGACCTGCGGGCTCGAGATCTCGAGATCGCTCGTCAGGTCTTCAATGCCCGGCAGCCCGGTGAGCGCTTTCCGGAGGTTGCGGGACGCTTCGTACAGCTGCTCACGATTGGGCGACTGCATCGAGAACTGGTACAGGCTCTTGCTGACCTGTCCGCCGATGCGCACCGTCGGCGGGTTCTGCATGTAGACGTCCATGCCGGCGATCCTGGCGATCTCGGGCCTCAGCTTCGCGATGATGTCACCGGCGAGCTCCTTGCGATCGCCGCGCGGCTTGAGGTGGACGACGATTTGTCCAAGGTTCGGCCCGCCGAGGGTCGCCGCCGCGCTGCCGCCGATGGTCGACACGAGCCCTTCGACGTTCGGATCGGCGCGAATGATGTTGGCGACCTCGTCCTGGTATTCGACCAGCTTGTCGTACGACGTGCCCTGCGCCGCCTCGGTGGTGACCGCGATCTGATCGGTGTCCTGCTCCGGGATGAACCCCTTCGGCACGATCACGAACAGCACGCCGGTCAGGATCAGCACCGCGACGAAGGAGGCCATCGTGGCGGGACGATGACGCAGGACGATTTGCAGCGCCCTGTCGTATCCCTTCAGCATGCTGTCGAAGCCCTTCTCGGTGACGCGGCCGAACGCCGACTCCTCGCCGTGCTTGTGCGGCTTCTTCAGGAAGAGGCTGCACAGCATCGGCGTCAGCGTGACCGAGACGACGCCCGAGATGAGAATCGCGACGCAGATGGTGACGGAGAACTCGCGGAACAGGCGGCCCAGCACGCCGCCCATGAAGAGCACGGGGATGAACACCGCGGCCAGTGACAGCGTCATCGAGACGATGGTGAACCCGATTTCACGGGATCCGACGAGCGACGCCGTCAGCGGATCCTCGCCCATCTCGACGTGCCGGTAGATGTTCTCGAGCATCACGATCGCGTCGTCGACGACGAAGCCGACCGACAGGATGAGCGCCATCATCGACAGGTTGTCGAGGCTGTACCCGAGCATGTACATGACCGCGAACGTGCCGATGATCGAGAACGGGAGCGCGAGGCTGGGGATGACCGTCGCCCACACGTTGCGGAGGAACACGAAGATCACCATGATGACCAGCGCGAGGGTCAGCAGCATGGTGAACTGCACGTCGCGGTACGACTCGCGAATCGTGTCTGAGCGATCGTAGAGCACGTCCATGTGAATACTGGACGGGAGTTCCAGCTTCCACTGCGGCATCAGGGCCTTCACCGCGTCGGCCACCGCGATGGTGTTGGTGCCAGGCTGGCGCTGGATGCCGAGCGTGATCGCCCGCTGCGTATCTTCTGGCGTGTAGAACCACGACGCCGTCCGCTCGTCCTCGACGCCGTCCTTGATGTTGCCCAGCTCGCCCAGCCGCACCGGCGCGCCGTTGCGGTAGGCGACGATCATGTTCTTGTACTCGTCGGCCGTCATCAGCTGGCCGGTCGCCTGGAGCGTGTAGGTCTTGTGCGGGCCGATGATCGATCCGGTCGGCGTGTTCACGTTCCAGTTGCGCAGCGACGCTTCGACCTCGTTGATGCCGATCTGCCGGGCGGCGAGCGCGTGGGGATCGAGCTGCGCGTGGACCGCGAACTTCTGGCTGCCCAGGACCTGCACCTGCGCGACGCCGCTGACCATCGAGATGCGCTGCGCGATGCGCGTTTCGGCGTACTCGTCGAGCGTCCACGGCGGAACGGTCGTGGAGGTGATCACGAGATAGAGGATCGGCTGGTCCGCCGGGTTCACCTTCGTGAAGGTCGGCGGCGTCGGCATGCCCTGCGGCAGCAGGCGCTGCGCCTGCGTGATCGCGCCTTGGACGTCGACCGCGGCGCCGTCGAGGCTGCGATTGAGGTCGAACTCCAGCGTGATCTGCGTTGAGCCGAGCGAGTTGACCGAAGTCATCGACTCGAGGCCGGCGATCATCGAGAACTGGTTTTCGAGCGGCGTGGCGACCGAGGCGCCCATCGTTTCCGGGCTCGCGCCCGGCAGCTGCGCGGTGACGAGCAGGGTGGGGAAGTCGACGTTCGGGAGGTCGCTGACCGGCAGCGAGCGATACGCGACCATGCCGAACAACGCGATCGCCGCCATGAGCAAGCTCGTGGCGATCGGCCGCTTGATGAATCCTTCAGAAATATTCACGTCAACACCATCTGGTCATCGGGTGATTGGGTAATCTGGTCAGTGGTTGACCGATTGAGCAATCCATTTCCCGATTACCCAATTGCTCGATTACCCGATTGCTACGCGGTGGCTGGCTTTGCAACCGCACCGCGGATCTTCCGTGTCTTGAACAGCCCCGCCATGTAGGTGTAGACGACCGGCGTGAGATACAGCGTGATGAGCTGCGACACGACCAGGCCGCCGACGACCGCGAGGCCGAGGGGCTTGCGCGCTTCGCCGCCGGCCCCGTAGCCGAGCGCGATCGGAATCGATCCGAGCAGCGCCGCCATGGTCGTCATCATGATCGGCCGGAAGCGGATCACGCACCCTTCGTAGATCGCCTCAGTCGGGTTCTTGCCGTGCTGCCGCTCGGCTTCCAGCGCGAAGTCGATCTGCATGATCGCGTTCTTCTTCACGATGCCGATGAGCATCACGAGGCCGACGAAGGAGTAGATGTTCAGCTCGTTGCCGAACAGGTAGAGCGTGACCAGCGCGCCGAGGCCCGCCGAGGGCAGCCCCGAGAGAATCGTGATCGGGTGGATGTAGCTCTCGTAGAGCGCGCCGAGCACGATGTAGACGACGCCGATGGCCACGAAGAGCAGGAGCCCGAGGTTGTTCATCGACTGCTGGAATACTTTGGCCTGGCCCTCGAAGCTGGTCGTGATGGTCGGCGGCAGGAGTCGATCGGCGACCTGCTTCACGTGCGACGTGGCCGCGCCGAGCGACACGCCCGGCTTGAGACCGAACGAGACCGAGACGGACGGCAGCTGGCCGGAGTGGTTGACCGACTGCGGCCCGACCGTTTCCTTGAAGTCGATCACCGACTGCAGCGGCACGAGCGACCCGTTCGGCGCCTTGAAGGCGACCTTCTCGAGCGAGTCGATGTGCCCCTGGTACTTCGGATCGAGCTCGAGCAGCACGCGGTACTGCGCGGTGTCGCCGTAGATCGTGGTCGACCACTTCGGCCCGAGCGCGTCGTAGAGCGCGTTCTGGACCGTGGTGGCGTTCAGCCCGGTCGC
>DASSGK010000486.1:0-3424 GCA_035693505.1 Vicinamibacterales bacterium | reverse complement strand
CGCCTGCGGATGCATGTCGATCGCCTTGTGCTTGGGATTGGTTCGATCCTTCGCCGGGCAGACGTTCACGCACAGGTTGCACCCCGTGCAATCCTCGGGCGCCACCTGGATGGTGAAGTGCTTCCCTTTGAGGTCCGGGCTCCTGAACAGCGTCGACTTGAACGTTGGAGGGGCGCCGGCCAGATCGCTTTCGTCGTAGACCTTCGCACGGATGGCGGCGTGCGGGCAGACCAGCGCGCATTGGTTGCACTGGATGCAGATCTTGGAGTCCCAGACGGGAATTTCGAGCGCGATATTCCGCTTTTCCCATTTCGCCGTCGCCATCGGCCAGGTGCCGTCGATCGGGAACGCGCTGACCGGCAGCAGGTCGCCTTTGCCGGCGAGGATGACGGCGGTGACCTTCTGGACGAAGTCTGGCGCCTTCTCGGAGACGAGCGGCGGTCGCGTGTGTTGTGCGGTCACCGTGGCCGGGACCTTGATCTCGTGCAGGTGCGCCAGCGCCTGATCGACGACGTCGCAGTTGCGCTTCACGACTTCAGGCCCGCGCTTGCCGTACGTCTTCTCGATCGATTTCTTGATGTGTTTGATCGCCTCGTCGCCGGGCAGCAGACCCGCAATCGAGAAGAAGCAGGTCTGCATGATGGTGTTGATGCGGGACCCCATGCCGGCACGCTTGGCGAGCTCGTACGCGTCGATCGCGAAGAAGCGGATCTTCTTCTCGATGAGCTGTTCCTGCATCTCTTTCGGCAGGTGATCCCACACCTCTTCGGCGGGGAAGGGCGCATTCAGCAGAAACGCCGCGCCCGGCCTCGCGGGCTCCAGCACGTCGATCTTCTCGATGAACTCGAACTGATGGCAGGCGACGAAACCGGCCTGCGTCACAAGGTACGCGGATCGGATCGGCTTCTTGCTCGTCCGCAAGTGCGAGACCGTGATGGCGCCCGATTTCTTCGAGTCGTAGACGAAGTATCCCTGCGCGTAGAGATCGGTTTCCTGGCCGAGAATCTTGATCGAGTTCTTGTTGGCGCCGACCGTGCCGTCCGCGCCGAGACCGTAGAACACCGACGCGGACACGTCTTCCGCCTCGGTCTGAAACGACGGATCCCACGGCAGCGACAGGTGCGTCACATCGTCGATGATGCCGACGGTGAAGTGGTGTTTGGGCTTCTCCGCCGCGGCGTTGTCGAAGATCGCCTTGACCATCGCGGGCGTGAATTCTTTCGACGACAGCCCGTACCGGCCGGCGACCAGGCGCACCGGCGCGGCGAACGGCGAGATGCCTTCCGCCTGGGCTTCCGCGAGCGCCGTCGTGACGTCGAGGTACAGCGGATCGCCGGGCGCTCCCGGCTCTTTCGTGCGATCGAGAACGACGAGGGTCCGAACGGTCTTCGGCAGCGCCGCAAGGAATGCGTTGCGTGCGAAGGGGCGATACAGCCGGACCTTCAACACCCCGACTTTCTCGCCGCGAGCCGTCAGGTGGTCGATGGCTTCGTGCGCGGTTTCCGCGCCCGAACCCATGAGCACGATGACGCGGTCGGCGGCCGGATCGCCGACGTATTCGAACAGGCCGTAGCGGCGGCCGGTCAGCACGGCGAACGCGTCCATCGTGCGCGCGACCGCGTCCGGACACGCGTCGTAGAAACGGTTCTGCGCCTCGCGGGCCTGGAAGAAGACGTCGGGATTCTGTGCCGTGCCGCGCAGCACCGGCCGGTCCGGTGTCAGTCCGCGCTGACGATGGGCGAAGACGGCTGATTCGGGGATCAGAGAACGCAGGTCGTCGTCGCTCAGCTCTTCGATCTTCGACACCTCATGCGACGTTCGGAAGCCGTCGAAGAAGTGCAGGAACGGGATGCGCGTCTCGAGCGTGGTGGCGTGCGCGATCGCGGCGAGGTCGTGCGCTTCCTGTACGGAGTTCGAGCACAGCATCGCGAAGCCGGTCTGGCGGCAGGCCATCACGTCCTGGTGATCGCCGAAGATTGACAGCGCGTGCGTCGCGAGCGTGCGCGCCGCCACGTGCATCACGAACGGCGTCAGCTCGCCCGCGATCTTGTACATGTTGGGGATCATCAGCAGCAGCCCCTGCGACGCCGTGAACGTCGTCGAGAGCGCGCCGGCCTGAAGCGCGCCGTGGACCGCGCCGGCGGCGCCCGCCTCGGACTGCATTTCCGCCATTTCGGGGATCGCGTTCCAGAGGTTCCGCCGCTTGCGGACCGTCCACTCGTCGCACACCTCGGCCATAGGGCTGCTGGGGGTGATCGGATAAATCGCAATCGCCTCGCTCGCGCGGTACGCGACCGACGCCGCCGCCTCGTTTCCGTCCACGGTCATCCGCGTCCGCTGCGCCATGTCAGATCCTCGAATCGTGTCGGCCGCGCTATGCGCGGACTTCCGCGAGTCCCAGCAATTGCCCGGTATGCCGGGCGATGATCAACTCTTCGTTCGTCGGAACGACCCAGGCCGACACGCGGCTTCCCGTTCGGGAAATCCGGGAGCTTCTCGCCTGGTTTGCCTCGGCGTCGAGCTCGATGCCGAGCCACGCCGAGGCCTCGCAGATGCGGCGCCGGATCTCCGCCGAGTTTTCGCCGATGCCGGCGGTGAACACGAGGCCGTCGATGCCGCCCAGCACCGCCGCGAGCGCGCCGATTTCCTTCGCGGCCCGATACACGAAGAAATCGACGGCGAGTTGCGCGGCGGGGTCGGTATTGCCGAGCAGGTCGCGCATGTCGTTGCTGATTCCTGAAATGCCGAGCAGCCCCGATTTCTTGTAGAGCATCGCCTCGACGTCTTTCGCCGAGAGTCCCAGGTTCTGAAAGAGATACAGAACGACGCCGGGATCGAGCGCTCCGGGCCTCGTGCCCATGCAGAGCCCGTCGAGCGCCGTGAATCCCAATGTGCTGTCGATGCTCTTCCCATCCTTCATCGCGCACAGGCTGGCACCGCTTCCGAGGTGCGCGACGATGACGCGGCCGCCGGCGATCTCGGGTGCGACGGCAGGAAGCCTCGAGGCGATGTATTCGTACGACAACCCGTGGAATCCGTAGCGCTGGACCCCGCCGCGGCACACGTCTCGAGGCAGCGGCACGACGTTGGCCACGGCCGGTTGCCCGCGATGAAAGCTCGTGTCGAAACACGCGACCTGAGGCGCATCAGGAAGCCGCTCGAAAACCGCGTCGATGGCCGCGAGGTTGTGCGGCTGATGCAGCGGTGCGAGCGGGATCAGCGTGCGCAGCTCCTCCACCACCGGCGGCGTGAGACGCGTGGGCCCGGCGAAGCGCGCGCCGCCGTGCACGACACGGTGGCCGACGCCGAGGACCTTCGCGCCGGCGTACCGCGATCGGAGCCACGCCGCCAGCGCACCGAGCGCCGTCGAGCCGTCGTGAACGCTCGTCGCGTCGAGCGCTTGATCCGCGAGACGCTCGCCGGC
>DASSGK010000485.1:0-10613 GCA_035693505.1 Vicinamibacterales bacterium | reverse complement strand
GTCAGGAAGCTTGGACTGGGTGTCTCTGCGACAAGACCGAGCGGGGTCAAGCCGCCAGAGCTGTCGTCGAATCGGAAGGCGTAGATGCCGCGGCTCGTCTCTCCGGTATACGTCCCAACATAGACAAGGCGCTCGCTGTTGACGGAGCGTCGGTCGACTCGCCGATCCGTCATCGCGGCGCTGAGCAGACCGGCGAGTGCGGTGATGGCGATGAGCTTTGCCTTCAACATGGCCTGTAGTCTAGGCTACACGGCGTCACATGGCCGTGGCAGATCGAAAATTGCGCGTCGCCATCTGCGGAGCCGGCTGGTGCGCGTCGCAGCACATCGCGGCGTTTCTGCACAACCCGCGGACAACGGTGACGTGGGTGTGCGCGCGCGATGAAACCCGCGCCCGCGCGAATCTCGACAAGCAGGGACTCGTCCTGCCGGACGCACGGATCACCGCCAGCTATGAGGACGTGCTCGCGGACTCCGAGGTCGATATCGTCTCGATCGCGACGCCGAACCATCTGCACGCGGCGCAGGCGGTTGCGGCGGCGACGGCCGGCAAGCACATCCTCCTCGAAAAGCCGACCGGCCTCGACTGCGCCGAACTGGTCAGCATTCGAGATGCGGTTCGCCGCGCGCGTGTGCGGACGATCGTGTCGTTCGAGCTGCGGTACAACCCGTTCCTGAAGTTTGCGCGCTGGCTGCGCAGCGCCGGCTGGCTCGGCGACATCCGGTTCGCTCGCACGCAATATCTGTCGCGCGTGACCGACTGGTACAGCGGATGGCCGTGGGTGCGCACGCGCGAGAGCGGACGCAGCCATCTGCTCGCGGCCGGCTGTCACGCGGTCGACGCCTTGCGCTGGTGTTCGGGTCTGGAGCCGACGTCGGTGAGCGCCTTTCACACGCACCTGACCGATGGTTACGAATGGCCGACGTCGATTGTCGCGAACATGACGCTCGGCGCCGCAGCGCTGGGACACGTCACGAGCTCCACGGACTTCATGCTGCCGTACACGTTCCTGGTGGAGTTGATGGGCGAACGGGCGACGCTGCGGCAGGACCTGTTGCAATGGCTCGACACGCCGATCGACCTGGCGCAACTGGCCGCGGCGAATCCGTTTCCGGATGTCGCGCTCACCCGTGCGGAAGACGCGTCGGGCCGGCCGGCGATTCGCATCGCCTGCACGATGCCCGACACGGCCGACGTGGCGCATCATCCGTTCCAGGCGGAGATTGACGATCTGGTGGCGTGCGTGCTCGAAGGGCGCGACACTGTTGTCGACGTCTTCGACGCGCAGAAGACGATGGAGGTCTGCCTCGCGGCGGACAGGTCGGCGGAGCGCGGCGGCACGCCGGTGTCGCTGCCGTTGATCGCCGATTGATTCGACCGTTTCCGATCCGGTGTTCCGATCCGGTGTAGTGCGGACCCTCAGGTCCGCCGTCAAGCGAAACGCGCAGTGGGCAAGGAGCGAACGATGAGCAATGGAAAATCGCGCCGGGAGTTCCTCCAGGCAGTGGCAGGCGCCGCGGCGGCCGCGCCGACGGTGCTGAATGCGCAGCGTCCGGCCTCACGCACGGTCTCGCCGAACGATCGAATCAGGCTCGGTATCGTCGGGGTGGGCATCCGGGGGCAGCAGGATCTGCTTTCGGCGCTCCGCGCACCGGGCGTCGAGCTGGCCGCGGCGGCCGACGTGTATGACGGCAGGCTCACCCTGGCGAAGGAGTTGTGGGGCAGTCAGATCTTCACGACGCGCGACTATCGAGAGGTGCTGGCGCGTCCGGACGTCGACGCGGTGATCATCGCGGCGCCGGATCACTGGCACATGCAGATGGCGGTCGATGCGATGCAGGCAGGCAAGGACGTGTACGTCGAGAAGCCGATGGTGCAGGCGCTCGAAGAGGGTCCGCGGATCATCGACGCCGCGCGGCAGACCAGCCGGATCCTCCAGGTCGGGAGTCAGCACGTCAGCTCGATCGTCTATGCGAAGGCCAGAGAGCTGTTTCGCGCCGGGGCGATCGGCGAGCTGAACCTCGTCGAAGCCTGGATCAACCGCAACTCGCCGCTGGGCGCGTGGCAGTATTCGATTCCCCCAGACGCCTCGCCGGCGACGATCGATTGGGATCGGTTCCTGGGGCGTGCGCCAAAGCAGCCGTTCGATCCGGTGCGGCTGTTCCGCTGGCGCAACTATCGCGATTATGGAACGGGCATTCCCGGAGACTTATTCGTCCATCTATTCACCGGCATCCATTTCGTTCTCGATGCCATCGGGCCGACGCGGGCAATCGCGAGCGGCGGACTTCGTCACTGGAATGACGGCCGCGATGTTCCGGACGTGATGCTCGCGCTGTATGACTATCCGAAGACGCCGACGCATCCTGCGTTCACCTTGTCGCTGAAAGTGAACTTCGCCGAAGGCGCCGGCAACGCGTACGTGTTTCGCTTTGTTGGACCTGAAGGTGTCCTCACGATTGGCGACAACGCGGTCACGCTCTCGCGCCTCCAGCCCGCGAAAGAGCCGGGTCAGACGAGCGACACCTTCCCGAAGGCGACACGAGAAGCGTTCATGCGCGAGTATCGGGCGAAATACTCCGACCGGGCGGAGCTCCAGCCGCGCAACGACGAGACGTACGCGGCGCCGCCGCGATACTCCAGCGTCGACGACCATTTCCAGAACTTCTTCGATGCGATGCGGACACGGCGTCCCGTCGTCGAAGATGCCGTGTTCGGGCTGCGCGCCGCCGGTCCGGCGTTGCTCGCGAACCACAGCTACTTCGAAAACCGGGCGATCGGCTGGGACGCCGAAAAGATGACGCGCACATCGATTGAGTCGCACTAGATGAGAAGAAAACCAGCGTTCATTCTGTGTCTCGGAGCGACCGCGGTCGCCGCCGCGCAACTGTCCGGAGTCCCGGCGGCCGTCGCTCTTCAGGTCCAGGAGCCGGCCATGTTGCAATCCGCGCCGAATACGCTGACTTCGAAAGAGCGAGCGGACGGCTGGCGCCTGTTGTTCGATGGCACGACGGTGTCCGGCTGGCGCGGATATCGGCAGCCGACGCTGCCTTCGGGGTGGCAGGCGATCGATGGCGCCCTTACTCGCATCGGGCAGGCGGGCGACATCGTGACCATCGACGAGTTCGGCGATTTCGAGCTGACGCTCGAGTGGAAGCTGGCGTCGAACGGCAACAGCGGCATCTTCTACCGCGTCGTCGAAGACGATCCGGTGATGTGGCACATGGCGCCGGAGTATCAGATCATCGACAACGCCTACAAGGAGCCGTTGAAGCCGGGACAGTACGCCGGTGCGAACTACGACATGGATCCACCGTCACGCGACGCGACGAACCCGATCGGTTCGTGGAATCTGACGCGCCTGCTCGTGCGTGGCGCGCACGTCGAGCATTGGCTGAACGGTGTGAAGATCGTCGCGTACGAGCTGTGGACTCCCGATTGGGAGCGGCGAGTGCGCGAGAGCAAGTTCAAGGATTTTCCGAAGTATGGCCGCGCGCGGCGCGGCCACATCGGACTGCAGGATCACGGCGACAACGTCGCATTCCGCAGCATCAAGATCCGGCCGTCTGCTCCGTGACTACTTTGAATAGAGGTGCAGGTCGCCGGCCATGAGATGGGCGTGCAGGCGATACGGTCCGCTGCCCGCCCACTCGAACGATCGAAACAACCCGCCTTTGAAAATCTGGAACGCCGACGCCTTGATGTCGCCCGCCCACAGCGATGCGTCGACCTTCTTGTAGTCCGCGGCCTGGCCGACGTCGATGCGGAGATCACCGGCCCTCAGCTCGACATCTTTGTTCCCGCGAATGCCTTCGATCGTGAGGTCGCCGGCCGACAGCCGCACGTAGAGATCGGACCGGTTGGGAACCTCGATCGTGAACCGCAGCCCCTTGTTGCCCGGACCGTCCGTCGTGATCCTGACCGCGCGGTCACTCACGTCGGCGCTCGCCCGCACTTTCGCCAGGGCTTCGGCGTCGCGCACGCTCCAGTCGAGCCGCACGCGATCCTGTTGGCTCCCGACGATGTGATAGTCGCCGGCGCTGAGGTCCATGTTCACGGCGCCGTTCGCGGCGAACGGCCTTTCGAGGGAGGCCGAGGGCCGGGTGTCCTGCGCCAGGACCGTCACGCCGAGCAGTGCGACAGCCGCCAGAAGGCACTTCATCATGGGTTCTGAGACGACTGGAGGGCCGAGGCAGTTCAAAGGATTGCTGCCGTAACTCGGATCGATCTCGCGCAGAGCCCGCTCGCCGTCCCCGTTCGCACCGGCACGGCGCGACCCGACATCAGCACCGTCGCGGGATGTCGAGACGGGCTGCTGCGAGCGAGATCGGTAACGCACCAGGGCAGCACGACGGGCATCTACATGTGAAACGGTGATGTCTAGTGCTCGAGGGCCGTGCGTTCGTCTTGCAGATGAGCTGTGGTCTCAGCCTGTGGTTGAAGTGACACGCTCGGCCGGAGTTTTGGACGATCGTAGATCGCGCGTCCAACAAATCCCGAATGCTGACAGGCATGTTTCATTGGTACGAACCTTGACATACTGGTACGCTCCTCAGTGCGCACGAAGAAGTGACCCATCTGTTTGCCCGCGTGTTGCTGGTGACACTCGCGACCCTGTCGGCGTGTGTGTGCGCCGCCGCAGAGCCACTCGTATGTGACACGCTCAAGCTCGGCGATACAGCGGCGTCCGCTGCCGAGCGCGTCACCGGCAGCGCGGACAACCGTCACCAGCGATGGTTTCGCATCGTCGATTCAGCGAATTCGCGGATCATTCCCAAAGCCCGCTACGACCGGATTCTCGTGGGATGGCAGGTCTGCATTCCATCGACGCATCTCGCGCCGCAGCTCTCCAGCATCGGTTCCCCTAAGGCGATTGCTGCACGCGAAGTGATCTCTACTCCGCCTGAGGCGACGCCGCCGGTCGAGGCTTCGCCGCCGCCGGTCGAGGCGTCGCCAGCGGTAGACGCGGAGCACACAGCGACTGACTGGCCCTCGCCCGACGAAAAGGCGAGGGACCTGGCGCTCTTCTTTCTGGGAACGGTGGCGTTCGGCGCCGCGATGGCCGTCGGATGGCACGGAGCGGAGCGATTCCTCACGAATCGCCGCACGCGACAACGCGAGGTCCACGACTTCGGTCACCTGTTCGTGAAGAATTTCGAGCGCCCGCTCGTGATCGACGGAGTCGTGCCTCATCCCATCCGCGCGCGCACGCGCTGGGTTCCGTTTCACCGTCAGCTCGACATTCTGCTCGCACCGGCGCCTGGCCGCCGGTATCCGAATCTCCATGACCACAGGCGGAACGTCGAGTACGACGTCGCGCGCATCGCTCATCGCTTGAGACACCATCCGTTCGTTCAACGGCCGCTGCGGACCGAGGGTCAATGGGTCGTGGTTCCGTTTCGATTGAAGCCGCGAAGGCGCACAGGAGATCGGATATGACGGTTCTGATTCTGAGTCTCGGTGGTGGCGGGGGCAATATCCTCCGTTCTCTGAAGGCGTTGTTCCGACGCGATCTCTCGGTCATTCAGGAAACCGATCCGCGATACGCCGAACGGCTTCGACGTGCCGTTGTCACGCGATTCCTCGACACGAACGAGTTTTCGGTGACCGATCTTCCCAGCGAGGAGCGGCTCGTGATCGGTCCTCAGATGGCGCGCCATCTGGGATCCAGACACGACCCCGAAGTCGCGCGGCGTGCATTGGAGGAGTCGAAGACGGCGGTTGAAGCGTTGCTCGATCCCTATCCCGTCGTCATCCTGATCGGAACGGGTGGAAAAGGCACGGGCGCGGGCACGATCGTGCCGATCGCGCAGATGGCTCGGCAGAAGGGCAAGCTGGTCATCCCGATTTTCGTCAGGCCCTCGTTCGAGTGGCACGAGGTCGAGAAGCGCCGCTACGACCACGCCTTGACGATCGCCGAGCAGTTCGACAGGGCGGCCATCCGCTTCATCGAGGTGCTCAACGACCGCGGGTACTCGAGCGCGAACCCGCAGCCGCAGAACGCAGTCTGGGAGCGCATGAACCGTCCAATTGCGCGCGGTCTGCGCGGATTGCTGTACGTGCTGTCGGATCTGTCGCAAGTGGATCCGTCGGACCTTTCGATGTTGTTCGCCGGCCCGGGCCGGCTGCGCATCGGCTTCGCCGAGATCGATCCGCCGGAAGCATCCGATCCGACGGACGAGCAGATCGCTCAGGCGATCGGCATGTGCTGGGACAATCCGTACTCACTCTTCAGCAAGCCGGTCGGCACGTCGCTCATCTGCATCCAGGGACAGTGGTCGAACGTGGTCGACGGCCGTCTCAAGGGTGGCCTCGCGGCGCTGGCCGCCGCCGGCACCGGGCACGCCACATACAACCCGCTGCATGCCTTTGCTCCCGCCGTTCCGAAACCGTGGGGGATCACCGCGCTGTTCGCGGAATACACCGGAAACCATCCGCCGCTCGAGATCAGATGGCCCGAGGTGCGCGCGGTTCGGCCGCTCTGGGTCCCTTCGGCCGCCGCCGCGACGGCCGGTGCCGTCGGCGTCGCGGTCGATGGCGCAAGCGAACCGCGGATCTCGCTCGCGCCGGACGATGGTGAGCGGCGTCCCGAGGTCGCGAGGGCTGTCGAACGGCGCGCTGCACAGACCGTCTCGAATGTCGGACAGGAGAACTCGGACAGTCCCACATCGTTTTCGACGCTGTGGGATTTCGCGCTGGCGCTCAATCGCAACGACGCTTCCGCGCTGGCCGTCGCCGCCGACGGAAGTTCCTGTGACTTTCCGATCGAGGCCAGCCAGATCAGGAAACTTCTCGCCACGCCGTGGTGCCGGACTGTCTTTCGAAGCCTCTCGCCGGCGTGGCGGAATCGGCTTCTCGATATCCTGCTCGACGAAACGCGAGTGTACCCGCACGTCATCGGAGAGGGCCGGCGCGCGGCACGCCTCGATCAGATCTCGTTCGAGGAACTCAAGCAAATCGCCGTCGACCCAAGCATTACCGACATCGTCCGCGCCGATGTTCACCTGCTCTTCGCGATTGGCACCGTGTGGGGCGGCGACGCAGTCAAACGCGTCAGGTTCGAACCGCAACCCGCAGAACCCTCACGGTTCGGTCTCGTCTCGCTGACGAGAAGAATCACCAGCGCGCGGTCAGAACGTCCACACTGATCGTCTCCGCGACTGTCCGGCCGAAGCCGGACACTACCGATGCTCCAGCTCGCGGACGAGCGTATAAGCAGCGTCTGCCTCTGGACGGGACTTTGCACTCGTCCAATGCGGAGGCACAACATGAGCGCCAGAATAAGTAAGGGAATCGTGGTTGCGGGCGTGTTCGCAGCCGCGATGTCTATTGCCGCGTTGACGAGTCACGCGCAGACGATGGGGCAACCCGAGCGGTTCACCGCGATGGCGGTCAACATGGACCGGGGCCGTTCCGGCACGGTCGAGATCGTCGTCAACCGCTGGTCGACCGACGCCGAGCGGACGGGGTTGGTGGAGACAGCGCTGGACAAGGGCCCCGAGAAGCTGCTCAGCACGCTTCAGAAGTTGCCGCGTGTCGGTTACATCAGGACGCCCGAGAGCGTCGGCTGGGATCTGCACTATGCACATCACGTGGCGCTGCCCGACGGCGGGGAACAGATCGTCATCGCCACCGATCGACCGATTGGATTCTGGGAAGCGTCCCGGCAGCCCCGCTCGATCGACTACCCCTTTACGGTGATCGAGATGCACGTCAACGGCGACGGCGACGGTCAGGGGACGATGTCGGTGGCGACGAAGGTGATTGCCGACAAGGACAAGCAGTCGATCACGCTCGAGAACTTCGGGACGACGCCCGTGCTTCTGCAGGCGGTGAAGCGCCAGCGCGAATCGCAGTAGAACCGGTGGTCTGATGCGTCCGGGGGAAAGTGGTCCTTTCCCGCAGGTCGCGGTTCGTCCAGAATCGACCGGCTGTGCTGCCCCTCACGATAGCCACGATCTTCGAAGCCGTTCCCGTTGAAGTCGCGATGTGCGTCGCCGGCATCGCGATCTTTCTCGTCGGCATTCCCGCGGCGACACACACGATCGCCGGCGCGCGCGGTGCGGACAGGATCGTGGCCCTTGCCGGCCTCTCCGTCGCCATTCCGCTGGCCGTCTTCGGCGCACTGCACCTGTTCGGACCTCAGTTGGTCCGGGATCTCGTGCCGCGGTACATGCCGTGGCGGATGTTCTGGGTGTATTTCGTCGGCTGCGCCCTGATCGCGGCCTCTCTCAGCATCGCGAGCGGCATCGCCGTCCGATGGTCGGGCCTGCTGTTCGGCATCATGATGTTCCTGTTCGTCGCGATGATCCACCTCCGCGGAGCGCTGGCTCGCCCGCACGATCGCATCATCTGGACGATTGTCGTGCGCGAAACGTCGTTCGGAGGAGCCGGGTTGATCCTCGCGGGAACGGCGCTGGACGCGTGGGGCGCCACGGGCAAAAAGGTGCTGGTTACCGCTGGGCGTGCGTGCGTTCTCCTGGCAGCGGCTGTCTTTGGCGTCGAGCATTTCCTGTACCCCACCGGGCTGCCCGGCGTCCCGCTCGTGAAGCAGATGCCGGCATGGCTTCCAGGTCGCGCGCTGATCGACTACGTCACCGGCGCGGGGCTCCTCGTTCTCGCGGGAAGCATGCTGCTCGGAAGGAACACGAAGACTGTGGCGGCCGCTCTCGGCGCGTGGCTGCTGCTGCTGGTGATTGCGATGTACGGCCCGATCCTGATCGCGGCCCTGCTCCAGACGAATGCAGGGATCAAGGTGGAGGCGGTCAACTACTTCGCCGACACGCTGCTCTTTACCGGAGTGATCCTCGCGCTGGCGAGCGCGGCGGAGGGAACGAACCGGTCGAACATGCCGCACTTGAAGTCCCAGACGCCCTGAGCTCCGCCGGATGACTCCCGGACGTTCGTCTATCACATCATCGTGAAGTGACAAGCAGCGAAACCTGAGACGTCTGGCACAGACGCCCGGATGGCGCCTGAGCTCGCCAGCATCGGCTTGTTTTGAGGCGGCATCAAGTCGTCCGCGAGTCGCTGGCGGCGAACGCTGAACCCTGAACCATGAACCCCGAACCCTGAGGATCATGTTCGAACGGGCTCGCTGGTCGAAACGACTTCGTAGTGCGCCGCCCTCGCGTCATAGCGAGTCAGGAGCGGCAGGCGGTCTTCAGGGATCACGGCCTTCTCGTAGTCCGGCCCGGCGATCGCGCGAACGTCATCGATCGAATCCCACAGGATGATGGTGATGAATTCGATCTCGTCACCGGCCGCGCGACGCAGCAGATAGCTGCCGCGAAATCCCTTTTTCTGACTGAGTCCCGGGAGCAGCTCGGGCTTCAGGTGCGATTCATAGGCATCCGCGTGTTCGGGTTTCGTCGATCCGTGCCAGACGCGAGCGATCATGGGGCCTCCTCGGATGAATATAGTCCCACGCCGGCGACCGTTCGCGACTGATGCATCTCCGCGAACGCGAGCAGGTCGGCGTTCAATCGATCGGCGTGCGTCATGAAGAGAGCGTGCGCCGCGTTCTCGTACACATGCAACGTGCTCCCCGGCACCAACCGGGCAGTCTTGATTCCGCAGAGTTCCAGCGGCGCCTGAATGTCGCGGTCGCCGTGAACGATCAACACAGGAACGTCGATGGCCCGCAGTTCGTCGCGGAGATCGCTGGTGAAGCCCGTCAGAAAAAACTCGACCGTCGCCCGCGCCGAGCAGTCCAGGCACTGCCGAATCACGAAGTCGGTGAACTGGGGCGACACCCGGATGCCGGGCAAGCCGGTGCCAAAGAAGCCGGCCGCGTTGTCCGCGAACCACTTCGGCCGATCAGCGGTGCGGACCGCGAGGTCGGCGTTCACCAGTTCGATGTCGATCCCGTCCGGATTGTCGCCGCGTTTCATCAGGCACGGCGTCGTGCCGGAGACGATCGCGATGCTGGCAACGCGCTCCGCACCATGTCGCGCCAGGTAGCGCACGATCTCTCCGGAACCGGCCGAGTGCGACACGAGCGTCAAATCGCGAAGATCCAGGTGCTCGATGAGCGTGTGGAGATCATCGGCCAGCGTGTCGTAGTCGTAGCCGTCCCATGAAAAGTCCGAGCGTCCGTGTCCCCGCCGATCGTACGCAATGCAGCGGAAGCCGTGGTCAACGAGGTACGGAATCTGGAACTCCCACATCCGGGAATCCAGCCAGGCGCTGGCGGCGAACACTATCGGGTTGCCGGTTCCGCCCTCCGTGTAGAACAGTCGTGTCTGGTCGCGGGCCTGAACAAATGGCATCGCATCACCTTTCATCAGGCATGGGAGATCTGGGGTTTCCGAAGAGCTCCGCCGGCTATCGACGTGTCCGGCACTGGACGTGCCGCAAGTACGTTGACGAGCGCCAGCGTCGCGACGATCTGCACGAATATCACCGTGACGAGCATCAGCGGGTGCCCCGCGAGAAAGACCTCGGGTCCTGGAATCGCCGCTGAGAACAGCGTGATGTTGGCGAGGTTGCCGAGCACGATCATCGCGAGCAGTGGCCGGCTTCCTCGATACACGCTCCAGCACACCACGCCGTACACCATCTCGAGCGCGAAGCCCCACATCGGTGCGCGATCGTAGAGTCCGAGACCGAGC
>DASSGK010000484.1:0-14964 GCA_035693505.1 Vicinamibacterales bacterium | reverse complement strand
CGGCTTCCTCGTCGTGATCGCAATCGGCCGGCACACTTCCCTGTTGATCAGCGCGTTGTAGCACTCGTCGTTCGCTTCCGAGCTCCGGAAGTAGAACGCCATCAGATCCACGATCACGTGCTGGCCGGACGGACGCGCCGGAAGACCACGGACGCCGGCTTTCGTAAACGCCGCGTCGAGCAGCGTGCGCTGCGTCTCGCGGTCCAGCGCGGACCAATTCGAACCACGGGCGCGGGCTTCGTCGGCGAGCGCCGACAACTGCGAGATGTACCCCGGAACCGGCGACGGCCCCGACTTCTGCAGCCTCGGGTGGCCGTAGCCATGCGCGAGCGCAACGCCCTCGCGATAGCCGCGCGTCCAGGCGACGAAATTGTCGGCAATCGCGGCGGCTCGAGCCGCGCCAAGATTCGAGGGCAGCACCGTCGGCGCGATAGCTCGAAGCTCAGCTATGGCCGCCGGCGTCAGCTCCCTCGGTTGAGCCAGGAGCCGGATCGAGTCAAACGAAACGAGCGCGGGAAGCGCGGCGAGCCACTGGAGAAGTGTGCGTCGTTGCATCGTGTCACCAATCGGACCGAGATCCTACCAGACCGCTGCTATGATTGGCGGATGGAAGGTATCTTCTCGGCTTGGGGTCGTATCCTCACCGGTTATGCGCCTGCGCTTTCCATTGAAATCACTCGCGAATGTCCGCTGCATTGTCCCGGCTGTTATGCGTACGGCGACGATCACCTCGGCGGCGATATCAAGCTCCGCGAAGTTCGCGATTTCAAGGGTCAGGAACTGATCGACGGCGTGCTCGCGCTCGTCGACAAGCATCGCCCTCTTCACGTCTCGATCGTCGGCGGCGAGCCGCTCGTCCGCTACCGCGAATTGCAGACGATCATTCCCGCGCTCTCCAAGCGCGGCATCTACACGCAGCTCGTCACCAGCGCCGTGCGCGAGATCCCGAAGGAGTTCCGTCACGTTCCGCGCCTCGTGATCGTCGTGTCAATCGACGGGCTGCAGCCGGAGCACGACGTCCGACGTACTCCCGCCACGTACGATCGCATCCTCAAGCACATCGAGGGACAGAAGATCACCGTCCACTGCACCGTGACTCGGCAGCAGGTGAATCGGCAAGGCTACATCGAGGAGTTCCTGCAGTTCTGGTCCGCCCGTGAGACGGTCGAGAAAATCTGGGTCAGCCTCTACACTCCGCAGGTCGGGGAGGTGTCCGAAGAGCGCCTGCTGCCCGCGGATCGCGAAAAAGTGATCGCGGATCTGCTGGCCCTGCGGCAGCGCTACCCGAAGCTGACGATGCCGAAGGGGATGATCGACGTCTACGCGAACCCGCCGTCATCGCCCGACGACTGCGTCTTCTCGCGCACGACGACGACGATTTCGGCCGATCTCACGACGCGGATCACGCCATGCCAGTTCGGCGGCACGCCCGATTGTGAGAATTGCGGGTGCATCGCCTCGGCGGGATTGGCCGCGGTCGCCCGCCATCAACTGTGGGGCTTCGTGCCCGTCGGCCGCATCTTCACTGGCTCCATGAAAGTCGGCGAGCAGATGCGGCGGTTCCGTCCGGCTGAGCCGTCGACAGCCTGATGCTATAATTACGACTTGTCTTTCAGCAGCGTCAGCCGTAAAGCACGCTCCGTGCGGGAGTTCGCGCGCGGCCTGGTCCACACGGCTCATCCGTTGCTCGTGCAGATCGTCCCGATCCGCCGGTGCAACATCGACTGCGGCTACTGCAACGAGTACGACAAGGTGTCGCCTCCGGTTCCGACGGAGGCGATGCTCAGCCGCATCGACAAGCTCGCGGACCTCGGCACGTCGGTCGTCGCCTTCAGCGGCGGCGAACCGATGCTGCACCCCGATCTCGACGTCCTGATCCGCCGCATTCGCAGCCGGGGGATGATGGCCGGGCTGATTACGAACGGCTACTTCCTGGTCCCCAGGCGCATCGAGGAGCTGAACGCCGCCGGCCTCGACTTTCTGCAGATCAGCATCGACAACATCGAACCTGATGAAGTGTCGAAGAAGAGCCTGCGGCTTCTGGACAAGAAACTCCAGCACCTGCACGATCACGCAACCTTCGACGTGAACATCAACTCGGTGCTGGGCGGCGGCATCAAGAACCCCGAGGACGCGCGCACGATCAACAACCGCGCGCGTCAGCTCGGCTTCTCAACGTCGATCGGGATCATCCACGACGGTTCGGGACGCCTGAAACCGCTCGGGCCCGTCGAACGCAAAGTGTTCGACGAGGTCTCGGCCGCGATCAGCGGCGCGGGCCAGGTGCTGAAGAATCTGTATTCGGGAATTCGCAGCTTCCAGGACAACCTGGCGGACGGTCAGCCGAACGAGTGGCGCTGCCGCGCAGGCGCCCGTTACCTTTACATCTGTGAGGACGGGCTCGTGCACTACTGCTCGCAGCAGCGAGGCTATCCCGGTGTCCCGCTCGAGTCGTACACGATCGCGGATATCCGCCGCGAGTTCTCGACGCCGAAGTCGTGCGCGCCGTACTGCACCGTCGGCTGCGTGCACCGCGTGTCCACGATGGACTTCTGGCGATCGCCGCAGGAAGCGACCAACGCCACACGCACCACGCTCGCCTGAGCGCCTCCGCTACGACGCTTTTGCGAGCTTCTCTTCCTTCCGCTCGGCCTTCTCCTCTTTTCGCTTCTTCTTCTTGCCGCTCGGGGTCTGCGCCCAGTCCTTCTCGAACACGTCCTGCATCTGCCGGACGACGAGTTCGTCCGTCACGATGACGCCGACTTCGCGGCGCTTTTCAAGCTCGAGGCGCCTGAGGCTCTGGCTCCCCATGAAGGCCCGCTTTCCGTCGCGAATGATCGCGCGGATGTGGAGCCGCCTTCCAGGGTATCGCTCGTTCTTGATGTTCTCCGTCCACTTTGCTTCGAGGCGGCCGATGATCCGCACGTCCACTCCGGCCTTCACGCGCTCCACCAGCAGCCGCAGCATCGCGTCGTCTGTCGCTTGAGGATCGTAAATCAGCAGTTGCTTGCGCGCCCCGGAGATGAACCGCGCGAGCCGTTCGCGCGCGTTGTCGGGGCTCACGACGAAGCGCTCGTAGCCCGCCGAGTAGGACAGGCGATCGAAGTCCGCCATGAACAGCTTGTTCGCTTCGACAATCAGCTTCTTGTTCTTGCTGATGATGCCGAAGCTGCGGCTCTTGGCGATGTCGAGTCCGGTGAAATTGAAGCCGTAGACGTGGAGGAACTTGTTGTCGACGATCATCATCTTGCCGTGATAGCGCACGAGGTCGTCCGCGGTCCTCGACACGGTGACGCCGGCTTCGAGCAGCGACAGTTCCAGCTTGCGCAGGCTCTTGGTGCCGCCGCGATTGGTATGCGCCGTCAGCGCGCGCACGCGGACGCCGCGAGCAACGGCGGCCGCGAGGGCCCGGGCGATCTCGAACCGATCGAGGCGAAAAATGAGAATGTCGATGCTCTTCTTCGCCTGCTTGATGGCGGTGACGATGGGCGCGATGCCGGCATCCGGCTGGACCATCAGTTTCATGACGGCTGTCCGGCCCGGCGACGGGAAGGCACGGGACTTGTTTCCTCGACAGTCATGACTGTCTTCAGAAGCAAGTTCGTGGCCATCTCTGCCATTCAGCTCATCTGTGCGGCCGTTGCCGCGGCCCAGACGCCGGTCAATCCGGAAGCCGAGGCCATGGCGCTGTTCTCGAAGAGAGTCGCCGCGTATGTCGCGCTGCAGAAAAAGGTCGAGAGCACGATGCCCTCCCAGAAATCGACCGGGGATCCCGAGCGCATCAAGGCGCACGTCGCGGAGCTCGCCGAGCGCATGCGATCCGCTCGCGCGGACGCGAAGGCCGGCGATTGTTTCGCTGGTGCATCGGATCAATTCAGGCGCATCATCAAAGAAGACGCGCGGGAACGATCGGTGCGCGACGCGTTTGCGGCGATGCAGGAAGTGCCGACGCGGACCGCGCCGCGCGTGAACGCGAGCTATCCTGAGACGGCGGCGCTGGCCACCGTGCCGCCGTTGATCCTCCAGCGCCTGCAGCGGCTGCCGGATGGCGTGGAATACCGGTTCATGGGACGCGACTTGATCCTGAGAGACACCAAAGCCAACCTGATCGTCGACGTGCTGCCGGGGGCGGTGCCGACGGTGGGCCGATAGCCGTGCGCCGCTTCGTCGCCTCCATCGTCGTTGGCCTGGCTGCCATTGCCCTCACCGCTCGTGGCGATGCGCAGAGCGGGGCGCCGTCGGGCGTGCCGAACCTCAAGGACTCGCTCAAGTTCGTCGCGATCGGCGACAACGGCACCGGCGACAGGCCGCAGTACGATCTCGCGGAGAAGATGAACGCCTGGCGTCGGCAGTTCCCGTTCGAGCTGGTGATCATGCTGGGCGACAACATCTACGGGCGCCAGCGCCCTCAGGACTTCATCGACAAGTTCGAGAACCCGTACAAGCCGCTCCTCGATGCCGGCGTGAAGTTCTACGCGGCGCTGGGCAATCACGACAGTCAGGAGAACCGCTTCTACAAGCCGTGGAACATGAACGGTGAGCGCTACTACACGTTCAGCCGGAAGAACGTGAAGTTCTTCGTCCTCGACAGCGACTACATGGATCCGAAGCAGCTGCAGTGGCTCGACCACGAGTTGAAGACGTCGCGCGATGACTGGAAGATCGCCTACTTCCATCATCCGCTCTACTCGAGCGGCGGCCGTCACGGATCGGAAGTAGACCTGCGCGTCACCCTCGAGCCGCTCTTCGTGAAGTACGGCGTGAACGCGGTCTACTCGGGCCACGACCACGTCTACGAGCGCCTCAAGCCGCAGAAGGGGATCTACTACTTCGTCTCGGGATCCGGCGGGCAATTGCGTCCCGGCGATCTCAGGAAGTCGCCGCTGACCGAGGTGGGCTACGACGCGGAGCAGACGTTCATGCTGAACGAAATCGCGGGAGACGAGCTGTTCTTCCAGGTGATCTCACGCACCGGCAGAACAGTCGACGCCGGCGTCCTGCCCCGTCAACCGAAACCAAAACCAGCCGAGACGCCACGATAAGAAGGAACCGCAGAGAACGCTGAGACCGCAGAAAAATAGTTAACTCTGCGGTCTTTGCGGTCTCCGCGGTTCCCTCTGAGTCGTTCAGTTTTCTTGTTATCGTCCCGAGAAGCGCACGCGCATGCCGACGTTGACCAGCCGGGGTGTGCCGATCGTCGACGGGTTGGTCTGGACGAAGTACGTCTTGCCCAGCATGTTCTGCATGCCGAAGAACGCCTGGATGTTCGGTGTGAAGTTGTGCGCCACGCTCAGGTCGACCGATGTGAAGCCGGGAAGGCCGGCGGGATAGGCGTTGCTGTCGTAGCCGGCACTCGCCAGCGTCGCGGGCGGGATGAAGTTCACGTTCAGGTCGTCGTTGTACTGCAGGCCGACGATCTGCACGCCGAGAGTGACGGTCGCGTACTTCGCATTCGTGTACGCCACCTGGAACGACCCGCGATTCTCAGGCACCTGCTGCAGCCACTTGCCGTTCAGCGCCACGTTCGCCGGACCGCCGTCGACGACCTTCGCGTTGTCATACACGTAGGCCGCGAAGAAGCGCCATTCGGTGCCGAGGCGGTACTCGATATCGGTCTGCACGCCCTGCACTTTGGTCTCGGGGATGTTCTGCTTCTGCGCCAGCGTCGGCGAGAGCGTGACGTTCAGCACCGGGTTGGTGACCTTGTTGTCGAACCAGGTCACGCGGAGCGAGACGTTCTTCGCCGGCGCGACGTTGACGCCCACCTCTCCGCTCACCAGGCGCTCGGGTTGAAGCTGATCGTTGGGACGAGTGGTCACCGCGCCGACGGCGAACTGCCGGTAGAGCTCCGTCAGCGTCGGGGCCCGGAATCCCGAGTTGGCGGCGCCCCAGACGCTGACGCGATCCGACGCGTGATACATCGCCGCGATGTGCGGGCTGACGACGGTGTCGTTCGAATCGGGAATGGTCGGCCGGTTGTTGGCGGTCGGCAGTCCGGTCGCGACACTCGTTTCGATGAAATGCCCGTCGTAGTTCTTCCAGTTGTCGAGGCGCGCGCTCAGCGTGAGCACCAGCTTGTCCATCGGCGTGAAGATGTCCTGCACGAACGCGCCGAGGCTCTGCTGCGTGCCACCGGACACCCTCTGGGTGGACAACGTCGCCGCCTGCGTGACGCCGGTGATCGACGTCGGCACGGCCGGGACATACCCCCCCTCCTCGCTGTCGCCGTCGACCCAGCGCCAGTCGAACCCCGCGCTGAAGGCGTTGTTGTGGCCGAGTGCCTTCGCCCACTGCGCCATGCCTCCGACGCCGTTGGTCGGGACGATCTGATCGGTCGCCAGGCGGACGACATTGCGCGTCGTCGCGGCGTTGGTCACGGCGAGGAAATTGAAGTGTGCGCGCTGGACGTCGACGAACACGCGCGCTTGCAGGTCGCTGTCGTCCGCCAGGCGCGTTCGCAGGCCGCCGTAGACCGTGGTCCAGCGCGTGTCATTCAACTCGCCGACCTTGCCGTTGTTACGGTTCTCGGAGAAGTACCCGGCGCGCACGAAACCCTGGAACCGATCCGAGGGATCGAACTCGACCTTGCCGGTCAGGTTCTTGTAGGCGACGTCGGCGTTGTTGTCGATCGGCCCGCGCTCGATGTCAGCCACGATCGGGAACCCGTCGGTCTGCAGGAAGCTTCCCTGGACGATCGCCGAGACCTTGTTCCACTGGTTGCTGCCGAAGAAGTCGAACTTCGGGGTGTTGTGATTGCCGTACGTCGGGTCGAGCTCGATCGTCTTGCGCGCGGGACGGCTGGTGATGATGTTGATGACGCCGCCCATCGCCATGTTCCCGTACAAGCTCGACGACGAATCCTCGGTGATTTCGACGCGATCGACGCTCTCCAGCGGTACGCGCGTCCAGTAGACCCAGCCGCCGAAGGGATCGTTGAACGGGATGCCGTCCAGCAGGACGAGCGTGCGGCTCTGGCCGCTGGGACCGATGCCGCGCAGCGACACGCCCTGGGCCGTCGGTTGTGCCACGAGGCTGCTCGTTCTCCTGAACAGGCTGAACGAGGGGATCTGCTTGAGGACGTCGTCGGCCAGCAGCGCCGGAGAGGCGTCGATCTGCTCGCTCGTCACCAGGCTGACGCTCGCCGGCACGTCGCCGAGGCGCTGCTCCGTGCGCGACGGCGTCACGGTGACCGTTTCAAGCAGCCCCGCCGGCTGCACGGTGATATCGATCACGTTGCTCGAGACCGGCACCTTCTGCGTGTGCTCGGCAAAGCCGCCGGCGAGGACGACGATCGTTACTTCACCGGTCTCCGGCGTCTCGACGACGAAGCGTCCGTCCGGACCGGTCGTGACGCGTGTTTCCGCTCCCGACGCACTGCGAACGATCACTGCGGCGCCGCCGACCACGCCGCCGCTCGAATCGTGCACGACGCCGGAAATCGATGTCGCAAGAGCCAGAATGAGTGCCGCGATCAATGTCGTCCTCCAGAATTGACTTTGCCGTCCAGCGCGAACGCGACCAATGACGCATCCTCGCCACCGCCGGTGGCGACGACGACGAACTGGCGTCCGGCCTTCGATCGATAGGTCATGGGCGTGCCGTTCACCCGGCGCGGCAGTGTGGCGTGCCACACTTCAGCACCGTTTGCGGCATTGATGGCATGCAGCGCCAGATCGCCGCCCCCGCCGATGACAACGCCGCCGGCGGTCGCCAGCACGCCGGGTGCGCCGGCGACGCCGAGCGCCGGCGGAAGCGTCACGCCTTTCAGCGCCGGATGGCGCCGCAGCGACGGCGTGTCGCCGAACGGCACCCGCCACTTGATGGCGCCGCGATTCAGATCGATCGCGACGAGGTGGCCGTACGGCGGCTTGAGCAGCGGCAGCCCCTCCATGAACTCCGCGTTCGTGTCGCCGACGCGCGTGAGCTCCGCGTCCACTTCTGACGCGCGGGGGTTCGCCGCGGACGTATCGGGCTTTCCGATTCGGGCGATGTTCGCCTGATTGGTGGTCTTGACGAAAAGCACACCGGAGGACGGATCGAAGGCCCCGCCGCCCCAGTTCGCGCCGCCGATGAGTCCGGGCCGCTGGACCGTGCCCTGCATCGAGGGCGGCGTGAACAACGGCCCGATTCGGTATTTTCCAAGTTCCTTCAGTGCCGCAGCTTTCAGTTCCGGCGTGAGATCGAACGCATCGTCGAGCGTGACACCCTGTTCGCTGATGGCAGGCGGTTTCGTGGGAAACGGCTGCGTCGGCCACGCATGTTCGCCCTGGACGTCGCTCGGCGGCACGGCGCGCTCCTCGATCGGCCAGATCGGCTTGCCGCTCACGCGATCGAACACGAACGCGAAGCCCTGCTTGGTCAGCTGCACCACGGCGTCGACGCTGCGGCCGTCAAGACGAATCGTCACGAGGTTCGGCGGCGACGGGTTGTCGTAGTCCCAGAGCCCGTGGTGGATGATCTGGAAATGCCACTTCCGCTTTCCGGTGGCCGCATCGAGGCACACCAGCGATTCGCCGAAGAGGCCGGCGCCGGGCCGCCGCCCCCCATAGAAATCGTTGCTGGGAGTCGTGACCGGCAGGTAGATGAGGCCGCGCACCGGATCGAGCGTCATCGGCGCCCAGACATTGGTGTGGCCGGTGAAGCTCCAGGAATCGTTCTGCCAGGTATCGTTGCCGAACTCACCCGGCTGGGGAATGGTGTGGAAGGTCCACACCATGCGCCCGGTGTGCGCATCGAATGCGCGCACGTCCCCCGGAGGATCGTTGCGGTACGACAAGCGGTCGCCGACCCCGTTCCCGAGAATCACCAGATCCTTGTAGACGACCGGCGGCGACGTGTTGGTGTAGTGCTTCTTGTTGATCTCCCAGACGAGCCCTTTGCTCAAGTCGAACATGCCGTGATCGCCGAAGCTGTCGACGAGACGGCCGGTTGCGGCGTCGAGGCAGATCAGGTGGTATCGGCTGTTGATGAAGATCCGCAGCTTGTTGCCGTCGGCGCTGTCGCGCCACGCGGCGACGCCGCGATGGACGAAACCGGTCCCGTTCGGCGGCTGGCCGTCCTCGTACGCTTTCGGATCGAACGCCCACAGTTCGGCGCCGGTGTCGGCATTCAACGCCACGACGCGGTTATACGGCGTGCTGAAATACAGCACGTTGTCGATCATCAGCGGCGTCGTCTGAAAGTTTCCGGGCCGGGTGCCGAACTCGCTCAGGGCTTTCTCGCGCGTCGACCACTCCCACTCGATGCCCAGCCGCGACACGCTCGCGGCCGACACGTCGGTGAGCGGCGAGTACTTCATCCCGCCCTGATCGCCGCCATAGAACGGCCAGTCCTGTTCGCGCCGTGCCTGCTCGGACTGCGATCCGTCCTCCGCGCGGCCGGCACTCGAGCGCGCCGCTCCGTTGAAGAGCTTCGAGGCGGCGGCGGGAGGCTCGATGCGAGCCACGACGAAAACAGCGCAGGCCACGAGCGCAGCGGCGGCAACGGGTTTCAGCATGACGCGAGTGTCGAGGATTATAATGCGCGCCATGAAATTGAAGATTGCTTTGTTTGTCACGCTGCTGGCTGTGCCGACGCTCACCGCACAGACTCAGGTCATCCGGATTCATGCCGCCACCGTCATCGACGGCACTGGTAAGACGCTGAAGAACGCGACGGTCGTCGTGCAAGGATCCAAAATCACGTCGATCGAAAACGGAAGTCCGGCCAACGTCAGTTACGAACTGGGACAATTGACGATCGTCCCCGGCCTCATCGACGTGCACGCGCACGTCGGCTGGCACTTCGACTCGAACGGCCGGTACGCGAACCGCCCGGGCACACCGGCGCAAGAAATTCTTTATAGCGCCGAGAACGCCTACACCACACTGATGGCCGGCTTCACGACCATCCAGAGTCCGGGCCAGGCCAACGACGTCGAGCTGCGGGAGGGGATCGCGCGAGGCGTGTTCCCCGGGCCTCGAATCCTGACCTCCATCCGGCAAATCAACGAGCGCAGCGGGACGCCCGACGAGATCCGTCAGAAAGTGCGTCAGCTGAAGACTGACGGCGCCGATGTGATCAAGATCTTCGCGTCAGCCAGCATCCGGGACGGCGGCAAGCAGACGATGACCGACGAGCAGCTCAACGCCGTGTGCGGCGAGGCGAACGCTCAGGGCATGCGGACGATGGTCCACGCACACAGCCCGGAATCGATCAAGGCGTCGGTGAACGCCGGATGCCAGCAGATCGAGCATGGCGTGTTCGCGACCGATGAAGTGCTGAAGCTGATGGCGGACAAGGGCGTCTACTTCGATCCGAACGTCGGCGTCGTGCTCCAGAACTATCTGAAGAACCGCGACAAGTACAACGGCATCGGCAACTACAACGACGAAGGCTTCGCCTACATGGAGAAGGGGCTCGGCCTGAACAAGACCATGATCCAGAAGGCGGTGAACACGCCGAAGCTGATGATGGTGCTCGGCACCGACGCGGTCGCCGGGGCGCACGGTCACAACGCCGACGAGATCGTCGAGCGCGTGCGGCAGGGCGGCCAGAAGCCGATGGATGCGCTCATCTCGGCGACGTCGCTGGCTGCGAAGTCGATGCGCCTGGAAAAAGTCATCGGCACGCTCGCCGCCGGCTACGAGGCCGACATCGTCGGGCTCGATGGTGATCCGCTGACCGACATCACCGCCGTCACCCGCGTTGCGTTCGTCATGAAGGGCGGCAAGGTCTACAAACTTACCTCTGGCAGCGCGCACGCGAAATGACGCAGCGCTGAAGCGCTGCGCCACACGCTCGGCTAAGCCTTCGCGCTACACGTACCAAGCCTTGTGGCGCAGGGCTTTAGCCCTGCGTCGAGTTACGCTAGACCTTGGTCGGCGCCGACTGTGGTTCGTACCAGTTGATGCGGCGCGTTGCATACATCAGCAGGGTGAGCATCACGAACAGCGCGATCGATCCCCCGAGCAGCGCATAGTCCTCCAGGCGAAGCAGCAGATACAGGAATCCGTACATCACCGCCAGCGCCAGCCCCATCAACCCACCCTCCATCAACCCGCCGAGGACGCAGATCGAGTAGCCCGCGATCAGCGCCGTTGTTGCCGATGCCGCCATCGCATAGGCGCGATCGAATCCGATGTGTTCCGAGATCGACACCAGCAGGAGGTAGAACACGCACATGGCGAAGCCGACGAACAGGTACTGGATCGGGTGTACCAGCCGCGAGCGCACGACTTCCCACATGAAGAAGATGACGAAGGTCATCACGATGAAGAGCGAGGCATACTTCACGGCCCGCTCCGCCTGCTGGTAGATGTCGACCGGCTGCAGCAGGCTGACTCCGATGGCGAACGACTCGGCTCGTGTTCGCAGGCCCGCGGTGTCCAGGCCGACGCTCGTCCAACTGAGCGGCAGACCGCGGCCGACGTAAGGCACGTTCCACCGTCCCATGAATCCGGCGGCGCCCGCTTCGCGAAACGCCGGAAGCGGCGCGCCGATGAAGCTCGGATGCGGCCAGGTCGAGGTCAGCTGCACCGTCGTCTCGCCGCCGGCCGGTAAGACTTTCATGTCGCGTGTCCCGTTCACGTCGAGCTCGAGCGCGAACGGGATCGAGGCCGTGGCGGCCATGGTCGAGAGTCCGCCGGCGGCGGCGTGGAGCCCGGACGCGAACAAGCCGGCCGTCTCCAGTCCAGGCGTCAACGCGACGTCCGCGCCATTCCACTTGATCACCATCCGCCTCGCGATGCCCCTCGGATCGGTCACGCCCATGCTGATCGTTGCGTCCTCCCACACGGGCTGCGCCGGCCCTGGTCGTATCGCGCTGAAATCCGGCCGCGCGAATCGTCCCGTCACAGAGAGGTGGGCCTTGTAAACGACAACCTCGAACAGGCCTCGTTGAAGGCGCTGCGGTTCGAGTGCCCCCTTGATGTCGAGGGACTCGGGCAGAAAGAACGCCTGCGCCACACCCTGCTTGGTCGTTCCGTCCGAAGCGGTCCAGGAGTAGCAGTACGGCACCATCAGCACCGGCCCTCCGAGTGTCTGGACGCCGCCCCAGGTCGAGCTGATTTCGTCCACGACGGAACCGCGCCTCGACGCGCGTTCGCTCACCACCGATCCAATCATGCTCAGCGGCAGCAGCAGTCCCACGAGCAGGAATCCCATGACAATCAGTCGCGCAAGCACTGACGTTCGCATCGCACTCTCCTCTGCCGCGAGTACACCGCACGGCTGCGACGAGACGATGGCAGCGAGAAGATCGATCGAGGCCGATTGTGGCGAAACAAAGGCGGCGGCGATCGCCGCGACGACCGCCGGCTTTGCGCTACAGTCAGGGACGTGGCCGCGCACGCCGGACGTCTCGTAACGGTGGTCGAGGACGAAGACACGATCCGTGAGGCGGTCCGCTGTGCCCTGGATCGCGAGGGCTATCGCACCGAGACGTTCGACGACGGTCTCACGGCATGGGACGCATTCGAGCGCGCGCTTCCCGACCTCGTCGTCCTCGACATCGGCATCCCGCGCGTCGACGGCCTCGATCTCTGCCGCCGCCTGCGCACACGATCCGAAGCCTTGCCGATCATCTTCGTCACGTCGCGCGAGGAGGAGTTCGACCGCGTGCTCGGCCTCGAGATCGGCGCCGACGACTATCTGTGCAAACCGTTCTCGATGCGCGAGTTGATGGCTCGCGTGAAGGTGCTGCTCCGGCGCGCCAGCCTGGTGGAAGGGGCCGGGCGGCAGCCAGAGGATCGCGCGACCGCGGCCGGTCACCTCGCGCTCGACCCCTTGCGCCTGTCCGCGGCCTGGAAAGGCACACCGCTGCCGTTGACGGTGACGGAGTTTCTGTTGTTGTCGGCGCTCGCCCGGCGGCCTGGCATCGTCAAGACACGCGACCAGTTGATGGAAGAGGCCTACCCCGATCGTGTATCAGTCAGCGACCGCACCATCGACAGCCACGTCAAACGGATCCGGCGCAAGCTCGAATCGATCGACCGCTCGTTCGCCGGCATCGAAGGTGTCTACGGCGCCGGCTATCGCTTCATCGCGCACGAGTGATGTCCCTCGGTAAAGCCGCACCGGTCACCTGGCGCTCGCGGATCGGCGTTCGACTCCTGGCGTTCAATCTCCTGCTGGTGTTCCTGCCGGTGGCCGGCATCCTCTACCTGGATGTGTACGAAGCACGGTTCCTCGAGGCTGAGGAGCGCGCCATGGTGCAGCAAGGCCGCCTGCTCGCCGCGCTGCTGGCCGAACCCGGCGCGATGGAGCCGGCAACCATCAACCAGTTATTCGGCCGGATGGAACGACCCGACGCGCGGGTGCGGGTGTACGTCAGCGGCGCGACGCTGCTGGCCGACTCGAACAGGATTCGATTTGCCGGCGAGCCCGAACCTGCGCCGGCGTCCGGTGCAAGCAGCTCGCAGCTTCCAGTCGACGTGCGGACGCGAACGCTCTATCGAATCGGCGCCTCGTTGGCCGTGGCGCGGCACTGGCTGTTCGATCTGGACGATCGGTCGGCCGGGAAGCGGCGCACCGAGGTGCCGCCACGAACGACGGACGGAAATCCACCTGAGGTGCTCGTCGCGCTTCGCGGCCGGTACGGCGCGGCCACGCGTCCGACGCCAGGCCAGCGATCACTCACCCTCAACAGCGCGATCCCGATTCGGCGCGGCGACGCCATCGTCGGCGCAGTCCTGATCTCGCAGACCACGTTCAGAGTCCTGCACGCGCTCTACGACGTCCGGTTGCGCATTTTCGAGATCGTCGTCGCCTCGATTCTGGCGGCGGCGATCCTGACCGCGGTCGCGGCGGGAACAGTCGTGAGGCCGCTGATCCGGCTCAGGCGAGAGGCCCTGGATCTCGCCGAGCGGCGCACTCGCCTGCCGGGACAATTCGACGACACGCATCGCCACGACGAAATCGGCGACCTGGCGCGCTCGCTCGCAGAGCTCACGCGGCGGCTGGACGAGCACATCCGGACGGTCGAGCAGTTCGCCAGCGACGTCTCGCACGAGTTCCGCAATCCGCTGGCGGCCATCAGGAGCGCCGCCGAAATGGCGGGGCGGGCGGAGACGGCCGAAGAACGCGTCCGCTTTCTCGAGATGCTGACGCGCGACGCGGACCGCCTCGAGCGCCTGGTCTCAGGCGTGCGGGAACTGGCGCGAATCGACACCGAGCTCGAACAGGAACCGCTCGAACGCGTCGATGTCGGGCGGCTCCTCCAGCAGGTGGTCGACGGTCTTCGTCTGGCCGATCCCGAGGGTGCGGCCGTCGTCGTCTCGATCCCCGACGAGGCGTTCATCAGGGCGTCGCCCGATCGCATGGCGCAGGTCTTCGAGAATGTGCTCGCGAACGCGCGCGGCTTCGCGCCGCCGGGCACGTGCGTCGACGTGTCGGTCACGGTCGAAGATTCGATATGCGCGGTTGGAATCGCGGATCGAGGTCCAGGAATCCCGCCGGCCCATCTCGAACGCGTGTTCGATCGGTTCTTCAGCTACCGGCCCGGCGAGCCAGCCGGCGCACGCCGTCACACCGGCCTCGGCCTGTCGATCGCGCGAACCATCGTCACCGGTTTCGGCGGCACGATCACTGCGGCCAATCGAACCGGCGGAGGGTCGCAATTCGACATCAGGCTGCCGACGTACTCGCAGCGCTGAAGCGCTGCGCCCCACGCTCGGCTAAAGCCTTCGCGCTACAAGCAGCAGGTCCTGCGCTACACAGGCTCGGCTAAAGGCTTCGCGCTACAAGTAGCAGGTCTTGCGCTGCACACGCTCGGCTAAAGGCTTCGCGCTACGCGTGGAGAGTCTTGTGGCGCAGCGCTTCAGCCCTGCGATGTATTCGCAGCGCTAAAGCGCTGCGCTACATCGTCGACTCACTTGTCGTTGCACTGCATCGGCGAGCCTGACGATGTCCGCGCGGTCGTTGTAGACCTGAGCGGACACGCGCGTCCACAAGCGTCCGCGCCAGGCATGAACGGGGACTTCAATC
>DASSGK010000483.1:0-4274 GCA_035693505.1 Vicinamibacterales bacterium | reverse complement strand
ATCTGATCCAGCGGCGTGGACGCCAGCACGCGCGGGACCGATAGGAAAGTGGCGCTGACAAGCAGGAAACCCACGACCGCGGCCACGACAAACGATTCACGCGCGCGGGAAGTTGTCAGCGGTGGCACCGGCTCGCGCGACAGGCGCGCGGCGAGCCAGATAGCGATCGGCCAGTCGGCGACCAGCCACACCAGGCCCGGTGTGAACAGGCTGCCAATCGATCCCCACACGTGGCCGGTTTGATGCGCGGCCAGCATCGCCGGTGTCGACAGCACGTCGCCGAAGAACCGGTAGTAGATGACGTCGGCAAGAATCAGCAGCGAACCGAAAATGCCGATACCGACGAGCACCCATGGCCGGATGTACCGGGGAAGAAGGAGAAGGCCCCCCAGCGGCACAACGACCGCAACCGCGACGACCAGCCAGTAGGCGACGGCGGTCGGCTCCAGCAGGGCGGCATGCGCAAGTATCAGCGGTTTGGCCGCCAACGTAGCGACGCACCAGAAGACGTCGGCGAATCGCCGTCGCGGCGAGCCGGACGCGATTCCCCACCATGCGATCAGGAACGGCAGCGGCGCGAAAATCCAGGCCGCGGGAGGGACGATGACGACGAGACGGCGTGACTGGCGCGGCGACACCTGCGCGAACCAGGTGACGCCCTCCTCCACCATGTCCCACTGAAGCCAGTAGACGCCCGGTACGGATGGCGCCAGGATACGACCCTGCAGCGTGATGCGGGCGCCCGGCGGGACCCGGGCTTGGCTTCCCAGATCGGTGCGGATGCCGTCTTGATACGGCACTGTTCGCGATCGATGTGCAAGCTCGCGAGGGACGAGCCACAGCCAGTGATAGGACAGGTGAATGTGTCCGGGATCCCAGGCGCCGGCGCCGCTATTGGCCAGGGTGACGGGGACGGCGATTTCCTGTGAAGTCTCGAGCAGCCGCGGCGAGGCAGCCTCGATCGCGAACGCGAGCCGGTACGGCGGCGGAGGCACGGCGCGGCATGCGGTCGCGAGCGCCAGCGCCGCGAGCACCGCCAGGCCGGCCGGCCAGCGGGTCCGCGGCGTTGACGTACTCATTATGTCGTCAGCCATCATAGCAGCGGGATAATCCCTGCCATGCAAATGCAGATGTGGCACAACATGTTCGTGATGGCGCTGCCGATCGGGGAAAAGATCCTGCGTCCCATTCTCGTATACGCGTTTCTCATCGTCGGCCTCAGGCTGGCCGGCAAGCGTGAGCTGGCGCAGCTGAATCCATTCGACCTCGTCGTCCTGCTGACGCTGTCGAATACGGTGCAGAACGCGATCATCGGCGACGACAACACGGTCACGGGCGGCGTTATTGGCGCCTCGACGCTGTTGGTCGTCAACTACGTACTCGTGCGATTCATCTCTCGGCATGAGAAACTGGAGCGGTTCATCGAGGGCGACGCTGACGTACTGATCGAGAACGGACGCATCACGGACGATTGCCTCAACAAAGAGGCGATCAGCCAGCTCGAGCTCGAGGCGGCGGCGCACAAACAAGGGTTTGCGTCGCTTGAAGAAGTGGATCGCGCCGTCCTCGACCCGAACGGCACCATTGCCTTCTTCGCGAAGAAGCCGAATCCGGACACCATGCGGCATGAGGCGATCATGAACCGGCTGGACGAGATCACATCACGACTGGCAGCGCTGAAGGCATGAGTCTTCGCGCACGATCGCGTCGCCCGTTCCGAGCCGCTCTGATGTCATGCATAGTTGCCATCGCGGCGTACTCCGGCGCACACCTGATCGGGCAATCGCGCCCGCGCGCACGGGACCTCGGCATCGTCGTCGGGATCTACCCGACCGGTGCGCGCAATGCGATTACCGACGTCGAAGGCGTCCGCGTAGGACACACGACGATCGTCGAAGGCGACCGGATACGGACCGGCGTGACGGCCATCCTGCCGCATGGCGGCAACCTGTTTCAGGACAAGGTGGCCGGCGCCGTGTTCGTCGGCAACGCCTTTGGCAAGCTCGCGGGCTCGACGCAGGTGAACGAGCTCGGCACGATTGAGACGCCGATCGTCCTCACCAACACGCTGAGCGTCGGCACGGCGATGGACGCCGTCGTCCGGTACACGCTCGCGCAACCCGGCAACGAGCAGGTGCGGTCGGTCAACGCGCTCGTCGGCGAGACCAACGACGGCGGCTTGAACGATATCCGCGGCCTGCACGTGACCCGCGAACATGTGCTCGCGGCGATCGCCGGAGCCACAGCCGGCCCGGTGGCGGAGGGGTCGGTCGGCGCCGGAACCGGGACGATCAACTACGGGTGGAAAGGCGGCATCGGTACTTCCTCGAGAAAGCTTCCGGCCGATCGCGGGAGCCATACCGTCGGCGTCCTGGCCCAGACCAACTTCGGCGGCAACCTGACCGTCGCCGGCGTGCCGATCTTCCGCCAGCTCCAGCCGCCCCGTGCGCGCTCCGGGGCCGCCCACGACAACGGCGACGGCTCCTGCATGCTGGTGGTCGCGACCGATGCGCCGCTCGACGCGCGCGATCTCCGGCGCCTCGCCGCGCGCGCCATCTTCGGCCTGGCACGGACGGGATCCTCGTACAGCAACGGCAGCGGCGACTTCGCGATCGCGTTCTCCACGTCGCCGCAGATGCGCAGCCGATTCAACGAGATTGACGCACGGTCGCATACCATCCTGCCGACCGAGGCCACGTCGCCGCTGTTCGAAGCCGCACTGGAAGCGACGGAGGAGGCGGTGTACAACTCGCTGTTCCAGGCGACGACGGTCCGTTCAGCAATCGGGACGGCTGAGGCGATCCCGATCGATCGCGTGCGCGAGCTGATCAAACGTTGATACTGCGTGGGACTGGGGACCAGCGGCTGGGGACTGGAACGACGAACGACGAACCAAACGAACGACGAACGTCATGATTGTGTACCTAGCCTGCACCGTCCGCGGTGATCGGGGCGGCGTTCTCGCGGGCCGCGCGATCTGCGAGCGGCTCGAGCACCATGGGCATCAGGTCCTGACCAAACATCTGCTGGCCGACGAGGTCGAAGCGGCCGAGTCGCGGATCACCGAACAGGAAGTCTTTCGCCGCGACATGGAGTGGCTGAGCGCCTGCGACGTCCTCGTCGCCGAAGCGTCGGGATCGAGCTACGGCGTCGGCTTCGAGGTCGGGTATGTGCTCGGCCGCGCGCGCACGAGCGGACAGCGGGTCGTGCTGCTCTACGATGCCGCGCGCCGCGGCAAGGTGTCGCGACTCATTACCGGCAACGACGACCCCGCATGCACGACGTTCGGTTATCAATCGATCGAGGAGCTGACGGAGTTCGTCGACAAGACGCTCGGCGCCGACACGCTCGGCTAAAGCCTTCGCGCTACGGGATCGCCCGTCCGAAACCGGTAGTGTCCGCCTTCAGGCGGACCGGCGAGAATCCGGCACTGGTCTAGCCAAGCGTTCCCTCGAGCAACGCGTCACACACGCGAAGCTCCGCGCCGTTCTCGGTGCAGACGGCGTACTGAACCGCGTCTCCGCCATAGAGCGCGACACCCGCGCACTCCCCTGCTGCGTTCACGACGTAGAACTTGACGTTGAAGTTTGGTGCGCCGCGTTCGTTGAGAAGATGCGGATCGATCGTGTCGTCGACGATCTGACGCAATGCATCCATCCCCGCATCCCTGGGATGTGCTCCGCGACGCAAGGCCTCGACGATCGTGAACGACGACAGGTTGTAGAGCGTTGATTCACCGCGGCCGGTGGATCCGGCGGCGCCGACATCCTGACGGACGTAAAGCCCGGCGCCCAGAATCGGCGAGTCGCCTACCCGGCCGGGCATCTTCCACGCCAGCCCGCTCGTCGTCGTCACCCCGCAGATTTCCCCGCGCGGACCGACCGCATTACAGTTGATGGTCCCCCACAGATGGTTCGCATCCACCAGTCCTTCGTGCGACATCTCGAGGCCGATCGCATAGCCCGCGTCGCGAATCGTCGCGGCATCCGATCCGGAATCGGCTCGCGCATCCAGTCGCCGGCGCCATTCAATCCAGAGGCCGCGCGCCTTCGGCGTCAGCAGATCCTCTTCGCGGAAGCCGCACGCGAACGCGAATTCCTGCGCACCCGCGCCGGCAAGCAGATGGTGCGGCGTCTCGCGCATCACCCGGTACGCGACGCGGGCCGCCGTCGCAACCCGTTCGAGCGCGGCCACACCGCCGGCGCGGCGGCTCGGACCGTCCATGCAGCACGCATCGAGCTGCACCACGCCGTCCGCATTCTGCAGGCTCCCCC
>DASSGK010000482.1:0-6632 GCA_035693505.1 Vicinamibacterales bacterium | reverse complement strand
ACCTCTCGTCCGACGCCAGTTGCGGGCTCTCGGACTCCACGGACGTCGAGAATGCTGACGCCCGGCTCGGTCCGCTTCAGAACAACGGCGGTCAGACGGATACGCTGGCGCCGGGACCATCGAGTGCGGCGCTCGACGCGGCGTCGCTGACGGCGTGCCCGTCCACCGATCAGCGCGGCATTGCGCGACCTCAGGGGGCAGGCTGCGATATCGGCGCGGTGGAACGTCTCGCTTCCTCGACCGGACTGCTGGCGTTCTCGGATGGATGCAGCATCGTCGTCACGCCGCCCGACGGGAGCAGTTCGACCGTCGTCGTCGACGGGAGGGCACGAGTCGATCCGCTGCTCGGAAACAATTGCTTCACGGACCCGGCATGGTCGTCGGATGGCCGTCATCTGGCCTTTGTCGGATCGGCGCAGTCAGGTGGCTACTCGCTGTGGACGACTGACTATCCCGCGGGCGAGCCGCGGATGATCGCGGCGGGTCTCACCGAGCCGCCGGGCGGTCCTAACTGGTCTCCCGATGGACGCACCATCGCGTTCGACAGCGGCACTCTCATCGACGGCTGGACGATTCAGACCGTGCCGTCGGATGGCAGCGCGGCGCCGGTCGTGCTGATGGCTGGTTCGAAGAACTTCAGGATGCCGGCCTGGTCACCGGACGGCGCCTCCATCGCCTTCGCGTGGGATGGACCCGTCGAGACCGGTGTGATCGGCCTCTATTCAGTGGCGAACGGGACGTTCGCGTCGGTTCCGGGTTCTGCGGCCGGCGAATATCCGCGCTGGTCTCCCGGCGGCGATTCCGTCGCGTTCAGCGCGGACGGCTTGATCAAGATCGCGAACCTGATGACTTCGTCCGTCGTCACGATCTCCGATGGCTCGGACTTCGATGTCGCGCCCGCGTGGTCGCCTGACGGCAGCGAGATCGCATTCAGAACGCGAAACAACGGCGACGACGTCTGGACGATGAACGCCGATGGATCGCAGCGCACGCTCGTCACGTGGGGCGACTACGAGGACAGCGTCAACCTCGGGCATCGACCGGTGGACTGGCAGCCGATCGTCACCCGGCTGCCGACGACGACCACGATCGTCAGTGAAACGCCGGAGCCATCCGCGATCGGACAGCCAACGACGATCACGGTCTCGGTTGCCGCGGTTACGCCCGGCAGTCTAAGTCCGACAGGCTCTGTGACGATCGCCGACGGCGCTGGATCCCAATGCGTCGCGGTCCTGATGACGGGCGTCGGCCAATGTGCGTTGACATCCTCCAGCACCGGTTCGCTGACACTCGTGGCGACCTATAGCGGCGACGCCACCTTCGACGGGAGTTCGGGCTCGCACGTTCATCTCGTGCAGCCGGCCAACGCCGCGCCGGTCATCGTGACGCCGGCATCGGCGACGCCGAACCCGGTCACGGGCAACACGACCAGCCTCAGCGTGCTGGGCGGCGACGATGGAGGCGAGGCGAGCCTGACGTATACGTGGACCGCCAATCCTCCTGCGGTCGGATTCAGCGTCAACGGAACGAACGGTGCGAAAAACACCGTGGCAACTTTCGGGACCGGTGGCCTCTACACGATCACGGTCACCGTGACGGATCAGAACAACCTGACCGTGACCAGCACGGTTTCGGTGCTCGTTGCGCAGCCGGTCGTGGTCGACGTGCACGAGCACGTGGCGATCAGCGATTCGATGCAGTCTCCTCTCAGTCTCGTGGAGTCGCTGCATGTAAGCGACGCGGTTGCGGTGTCCACGGCGGGCGCGCCCTCGGGATCCGTAGTCGTCGTTTCGGTAAACGAACACGTGTCAGTACACGATGCGCCTGGGCCGGCGACGATTGTCGCCGAGGGCGTTCACGTCGCCGATCGCGCGGTCGTTACGTTGCGAGCGAGAGACAAGACGCCGCCGGTACTGACCCTGCCTGACCGTCTCGTTGTGGAGGCGACCTCGCCGAGTGGCGCGATCGTCAGGTACGAAGCCACCGCGCTGGACGCGGTGGAGGGCCCGCGGCCTGTCGACTGCTCTCCGGCCTCGGGCGCGACGTTTCCTCTCGGACCCACGGTCGTGCACTGTTCGTCGTCCGATCGCGCCGGGAACACGGCTCACGGCACCTTCGTCGTGCGGGTGCGCGATACGACGGCGCCGTCGTTGGCTCCTGCGCCCGACGTGGCGGCGACAACCGCCGTCGGACGTGTGTTCGCGCCGGTGACGTTCAGGCTGCCGGCTGCCACCGATGCGGTGGATCCCTCGCCGATCGTGACCGCGACTCCACCATCCGGCAGCCTGTTTCCCGTCGGTTCGACGACGGTGACCGTTCGGGCTCGCGATCACTCGGGCAATACGACAACTGAACATTTCACGGTGACAGTCACCTCGGGCAGAAGGAGCGAGCGATGAGCAGAAAGACGATCGTGGCGGGAGTTGCGGCGCTGTTGCTGGGCATCGTGCAGCCGGCGGCGATCGCGGGCGCCGGAGCACCGCAGGAAGGGATCACGGTACACGGCCACTGGGTCGTCGATATTCGGAATCCGGATGGTACGCTGGCGTCGCATCTCGATTTCGAAAATGCGCTGACGCCGTCCGGAGCGCAGACGGTCGCGGGCCTGCTGAGCCGACAGTACGGAGCGGGGACGTGGATGGTCATTCTCTATGGCGGACCCAACGCGACTCCTGCCGCACCCTGTCCGCAGCCGCCAAACGCTCTCGGATTGCCGGCGCCTCCGGGGGCGCCCTGCATCCTCGGCGAAGCATCGTTCTTCAGCGGAGCGACTCCGCCGCCGGGAGTTGGCGTGGTGACGTTGAATCACGGCCCCTCGACGGTGAGCCTGACCGGTTCGGTTCAGGCGACCGCAAACGGCACAATCGGCATGGTGGAGAGCCATCTGCTCTGCCCGGCACCGGCAGGCAGCTGCCAGGACGCCGACATGTTCGGCAACGTGTTTTCCGCTGCCGTTTTACAAACGCCGCAGACCGTCGCGGCCAACCAGGTGATCCAGGTGTCGGTCACCTTCAGCTTCTCGTGAGCACTCAACACCGGCTGCTGCGACTCGTTCTCGGGGCCGCGCTCGTCGTGTCGGCGAGCGCGGCGGCTCGCGCGCAGGAGGACGCCGAAGGCTGCAAGGACTCTCCGCTCATCACGCGTTTTCCAGGCGGCTCCATTCATTCGTGCGACAACAAGGAATTCGATCAGCTGGAGCTGCCGGTCGGGAAGAACAAGGACGGCGACGTCGTGATGAAGACGGTCGAAGGCGAATTCCACTCCTGGGACTACGGCACGCGCGACGGCGTGAGCGAGATTCAGGTGTTCAGGAACATGCAGACCGCGCTCAAGAACGCCGGCTTCGTGATGGACTACCAGGAGTCGCCGGAGAAGATCAGCGCGCACAAGGGCAGCACCTGGTATCTGCTCGACAACAGAGGTTCGTTCTACTACCAGACGATCGTGACCGAGAAGGCGATGCAGCAGGAAGTCACGGCCGACGCATCGTCGCTGGCGGCGGAAATCGAACGCAGCGGCCGCGTCGCGGTGTACGGCGTTCATTTCGCGACGGGACAGGCGACGATCCTGCCCGACTCGGAGCAGACGCTGATGCAGATCGTGCAAGTGCTGCGCGATCATTCCGAGCTCTCGCTTCGCGTCGAAGGCTATACCGACAACGTCGGCCAGGCGGCCGCAAATCAGGCGCTTTCGGATCGACGAGCGCAGGCCGTGGTGGCGTGGCTCACGGGCCGCGGCATCGCGGGCGCGCGTCTGGCTGCCCGCGGATTCGGCGCCGCCAATCCCGTGGGTGACAATGCGACGGAGGACGGACGCGCGAAGAACCGCCGCGTGGAGCTCGTCAAGATGTGATGCCGCGAAACCCCTCGTCCAATTCCATGTAGAGGCATCGCATCAACACAAAGGACACTAAGGACTCGAAGGCAAGACCAATACTCTTTCCTTTGTGTCCTTGGCGTCCTCTGTGTTTGATCAGCGCCGCGACCTGGGGCGCCAAGCCGAAACGAGAAGCGCTTCTACGGACCGTCGTCTGCGTGCTGGATCACAGTGAATGTCTGTCCACCGATCGTGACGGTTCCGCTGCGATCGCCGCCGGGATCGCCAGCCACGTCGAATGTCACCGTGCCGTTTCCGGTTCCAGAGCCTCCACTGGTCACCGTCAGCCATGGGGCGTTGGCGATGGCTGTCCACGTGCACGAAGACGCAGACGCGGTCACGGTGATCGAGCCGGAGCCGCCGCGCCGGTGAAAGTCCTGCGAGCTGGGTGAGATCCCGATCGTGCACGATGGCGGCGGAGGCGGTGGCGGCGGCGGAGGCGGTGGAGGAGGAGGTGGTGGCGGTGGCGGCGCGGACTGGGACACCGTGAACGTCTGACCGGCGATCGTGAGCGTGCCGCTGCGAGCAGCGCCCGTGTTGGCGGCGACACTGAACGCGAGGTTGCCGTTGCCGGGTCCCGATGTAAGGCTGGTGATGTTCACCCAGGGAACGTTCGCGACGGCCGTCCAGCTGCACGACGTGGCCGATGCGGTCACGGTTGTCGAACCGGAACCGCCTGTGTCGGACACCGACTGCGCATTCGGCGCGATTGTGAAGGTGCAGGTCGGCGGCGGTGGTGGTGGCGGCGCGGACTGGGACACCGTGAACGTCTGGCCGGCAATCGTGAGGGTCCCGCTCCGCGCGGCTCCCGTGTTG
The DNA here is from genome assembly GCA_035693505.1 of Vicinamibacterales bacterium. GTDB lineage: Bacteria > Acidobacteriota > Vicinamibacteria > Vicinamibacterales > CAVVIG01 > CAVQFC01. Next base: position 1,940 of record DASSGK010000482.1, on the reverse strand, counting down.
GCGGCGGCGCTGAACGCGACCGTTCCGTTGCCGGTGCCGGAGGCACCGCTCGTGATCGCCAGCCACGGAACGTTGGCCGTCGCGCTCCAGGCACACGATGCAGCCGACGCCGTCACTGCGGTGGACCCCGTGCCCCCGCCGTCTGATACCGACTGCGACGCCGGTGCGATGGTGAACGTGCAGGGCGGCGGAGGCGGCGGCGCGGCAGCGGCCTGAGTCACCGTGAACGTCTTGCCGGCGCCGACGATGGTCGCCGATCGCGTCGATGTGGCGGTATTTGCGGCGACCGTGAAAGCGACGGTTCCGTTACCCGTTCCCGACTGTCCGGACGTAATGGTGATCCACGACGCGCTCGTCGATGCCGTCCACGCGCAGGTCCCGGCGGAGGCCGTCACCGCGAACGAACCCGATGCGCCCGGGTCGCCGACGTTCTGCGACGCGGGAGAGATCGAGAACGTGCACGCGGGCGGCGGTGCGGCCGCCTGTGAAATCGTGAACGTCTTACCGGCCACCGCGATCGTGGCCGTCCGCGCGCCGCCGCTGTTGCTCGACACGCTGTAGGTGACCGATCCGTTTCCGGTCCCCGACGTGCCCGAGGTGATCGTCAACCAGTTCACCGACGCCGCGGCCGTCCACGCGCAGCCCGATCCCGCGGTGACGCTGATGGTGCCCGTCGATGAATCGGAGCCGACGCTGCTGTTGGTCGGCGAGATCGTGAAGGTGCACGGCGTCGGTGCTGGAGTTGGAGCCGGCGTCGGAGCTGGACTCGGCGATGGTGCAGGCGTTGGAGTCGGCGCCGGCGTGGGAGACGGTGTCGGCGTGGGCGTCGGAACCGGTGTGGGCTCGACCGTCTGTGCGGCCTGTTCGATCGTCACCGTCTGCTGCGCGACGGTCACCGTCCCCGTTCGAGGCACGGCGCCCGCGTTCGCCGCGATGCTCAGCGTTATCGCGCCAGCGCGGCTGCTCGATGTGGCGCCGACAACGGTGATCCACGGCGTCGCGCTCGCGACCGACCACGTGCAGCCGGTCAGCGTGTCAACCGCCACCGAGACCGTGCCGCCGCCCGCAGAAACAGTGGCTCTCGCAGGCGACACGCCGAACCGGCAAGGCGCTGCCTCCTGGGTCAGCGACACGTGAATGTCGTTGACATCGACCGTCGCCTGACGCGGCGTCGGGTCCGCATTCGCGCTGACGCGATACGCAATCGATCCGCTGCCCTGACCGCTGGTCGGCGGCACGAGCGAAACCCAGCCCGAGGACGTCGCCGCTTCCCACGTGCAGTCGCGAGTCGTCGTGATCGCCAGCGTGCTCGACATGCCGCCGGCCGGCGCGGTGGCGCTCGTGCCGCTGTCGATGCTGACCTGGCATTTCGAGCTCGATGGAGCAGTTGTCGAGATGGAAGATGACGAGCCGGCACAGGCGGCTGCGATGGCGGCGAGCGCGGCGATCAGAAACTGTCGGGCACGCACGGCAGCGTGCACGAGTGCAATCAGTCTGCCGCAGCCGTCAACGATTCATTGGTTCAGCCCAGCAGTTTGTGAATCAGAAAAACCTTTGCTCCTTTGGCATTCGTCCCCGCAGTCTGTGGAGCTGCTCGGCTTTTTCCGGGGCGCCGGCATTTCCAGAAGCTGTGTTCTGGACCCTACTGTGTCGTGACCTGCTCTTTCAGTGAGCGGCAAGCGCGATCAGCGACGGCCACTCGTCGCGGCAAATCGGCCGCCAGAATCCGAAGGCGACAGGCATCCCGATCCAATCTTGATTCGCGAGCATCAGCGTGCCAAGCAGACGCACGGGCCGAGGAAGCGGGTCAAGTGGCAACACGTTGCTGCCGCCCATCTAGTGCGCGCGACCGCTGCGGCATCGATTCAGTATCAAAGGACTTTATTTTGAAGAGAAACAGGCGTCAACTTATCAGCGGCCCACACGGCCTCTTTTAGCCG
>DASSGK010000481.1:0-7733 GCA_035693505.1 Vicinamibacterales bacterium | reverse complement strand
GACCATCGATCCGCTGGGCAAGACGAAACCTCACCTGTCGAAGCCGGTCGTCGTCGTTGCCCATGGCGACACCTGGAATCTCGGACACGAGATCTATCTCGCGGGCGACATCCGGATCGCCGCGGCGGCCACCCGCTTCGGACAGGACGAGAACACCCACGGCCGATTCCCCGGCGGCGGTGCGACGGTGCGCTTCGTCCGTGAGGCCGGCTGGGGCAACGCGATGCGGTACATGCTGACCGGCGATCACTGGAGCGCGGACGAGTCGTTCCGGATGGGGATCACGCAGCAGGTTTCTCCGACCCCGGAGTCCGCCCTCCAGGCGGGGATCGTCATGGCGACGAAGATCGCCGCCTGCGGACCGCTGTCGATCCGGGCGACGCTCGAGTCGGCGCACCTGCTCGTCGATCCGATCGAGGCGGATGCGCTCTCGAAGCTCGACGCGCAATACGGCGCGCTCTACAGGACGGAGGATTTTCTCGAAGGCCGTCGCGCCGAAGCCGAGGGCCGGCCTCCAAAGTATCAGGGCAAATAAGCTAGAGTGCGACATGCGCACTCGAACCTTTTCGATCAGAATCGTGGCCGCGCTTGCCGCGTTCGGCGGCGTCGCCGTCGGCGCGTCCCGTTTGCCCATCGCGCAGTCCGGCGATATCAAAGATGATTACGCGCGGGCCTTCGCGTTTCGCGCGCGCATCGACGGCACGGTGCACAACATCCCCGATCCGCCGACGTGGCTCGGCGACGGACGGTTCTGGTATCGCAGAACCGTTCGAGGCGGCGCCGAGTTCGTCGTCGTCGATGCGGCCACGGCCAGGAAGCAGCCGCTGTTCGATCATGCCAGGCTGGCGGCGGCCTTGTCGTCGGCGGCGCACGCCCCCTACACGGCCACGACGCTGCCGTTCACGACGCTGACCGTGATCGAGAACGCGAACGCGATCCAATTCGGCACGCCGCGCTGGCGCTGCACGCTCACCGACTACGCCTGCACGCGCGTTTCCGATGCGGGTGACGCGGCGGGCGGGAGCGAGCGCCGCGGCGCGCAGGGACGAGGCGGACCCGGAGCGACCGCGACGACGGATTCCGTGCGCCGGTCGCCGGACGGCCTGACCGACGCGGGCATCGAGCAGTTCAACGTCGTGATTCGGCCCGCAGGAGCGCCCGCATCGAGCGCCGTGCGGCTGACGGAAGACGGCGTCGAGGGGAACGCCTATACGGCCGCCTCGCTCGCCTGGTCGCCGGACTCGAAGAAGATCGCCGTCTACCGCCGCGTGCCCGGCTATCAGCGAACGCTCACGCTCGTGCAGTCGTCGCCCACCGATCAACTGCAACCGAAAGTCATCACGCGCAACTACCGCAAGCCGGGAGACGAGGTCGATCACGATCAGCCAGTCGTCATCGATCTCGCGTCTCGACGTACCTCCACCGTGGACATCACGCTCTTCCCGACCGCCTACGACATCTCACGGCCCGTGTGGCGGACGGACGGCCGCGCCTTCACGTTCGAGTACAACCAGCGCGGGCACGAAACGTTCCGCGTCATCGAGGTGAACGCGGCCACCGCGAACGCACGCGTGCTCATCGACGAACACCCTGGCGCCTTCTTCGACTACCGCCCCGCGGTGCCGGGCCTGACCGGTTCGGGCCGCCGTTTTCGCGCGGACGTGAACGACGGCAAAGAGATCATCTGGATGTCGGAGCGCGATGGCTGGAGCCATCTCTATCTCTACGACGGTGAAACGGGCGCCGTGAAGAATCAGATTACCAAGGGCGCGTGGGCGGTCCACAACGTCGATCGGGTCGACGAAGCGAACCGTCAGATCTGGTTCACGGCCAACGGCATGAACGCCGGACAGGACCCGTACTTCTTCCACAGCTACCGGATCAATTTCGACGGCAGCGGACTGGTCGCGTACACCTCGGCCAACGCTCAGCACTCGGTGAGCTGGTCGCCGAATCGCACCTACTACGTGGACACCTATTCGCGGGTCGACACGCCGCCGGTTTCGGAACTGCACCGGGCGAACGATCGGTCGCTGGTGGCGACGCTCGAGCGCGCGGACGCGGCTGATTTGCTGGCCACCGGCTGGCGAGCGCCCGAGGTGTTCACCGCGAAGGGCCGCGACGCGGCGACGGACATCTGGGGCATCATCATCCGCCCGACGAATTTCGATCCGGCACGGAAATATCCGGTCATCGAAACGATCTACGCAGGCCCGCACGGCTCGTTCGTGCCGAAGACATTCAACTCCGAAACCGGAGCGGCATGGCTCGTGAGCACGATGGACATGCAGGCCCTCTCCGAGCTCGGGTTCATCGTCGTGCAGATCGACGGCATGGGCACCGCGAACCGATCGAAGGCCTTCCACAATGTCGCGTGGAAGAACCTGGCCGACGGAGGATTCGACGATCGCATCCGCTGGCACAAGGCCGTGGCGGCAAAGTATCCCTACTACGACATCACGCGCGTGGGCATCTACGGCACGTCGGCGGGTGGTCAGGAATCGCTCGCCGCGCTGTTGTTCCACGCGGATTTTTATAAGGCCGCGGCCTCCTCTGCCGGATGCCACGACAACCGGATGGACAAGATCTGGTGGAACGAACAGTGGATGAGCTATCCGATTGGTCCTCAGTACGCGGCTTCGTCGAACACGGAGCACGCATCGAGCTTGAAGGGCGACCTTATGCTGCTCGTCGGCGAGCTCGACACCAACGTCGACCCCGCGTCGACCATGCAAGTGGTCAACCAGCTGGTCAAAGCGAACAAGGACTTCGAGTTGGTCGTGATTCCGGGCGCCGATCACACCAACGGCGGTGCATATGGCGACCATAAGCGCTTCGATTTCTTCGTCCGGCACCTCCAGCATCGCGAGCCGCCGGCGTGGAATCAGCTGACCGCGCCGTCAAGCGCGGCCGCAGGTCTGCTCGACGTGCGCGCGGAGGTGTGGGCCGCCGCGGAGGAGTGAGTTTTCGAGGATGATCGATCGCCGATGCAGGAGTAAAATTCTGAACCGGTTGTCATGATCGAAACAAAACTGATCGTCGGACGCTATATCGAGTTGAACACCCCGCCACCGGCCCTCGCCGGGCCGCCTGTCGCGGGCTTTCAGGAAGTCACCGCGGTCGTGCTCCACATCGAGGAGTCGCATTCATCCGCGGCCCCGGTAGCGGCCCAGAATCCGCAGCCCGGGTTCAATCCCACATTCAAGCAACAGGTGGCGATTGGCCTGCAGAGAGCCGGCCAGCAAGTCGGCAGCCAGTTCGATCGCCAGAGGACAAGCGCCACCGGGCTGGGGGCGGTCGCGAAGGTGCACCGCAATTTCGTCTGGCTGGAGTGGATGCCGGGCCTCGTCAGCGAAGTGCAGCCGGGAGGCATGGACGTCCTGACCGGCCCGATGTCCGGATGCTGGATCATGTCGTATCTGAAAGGCGGCGTGCACTACATCGGTCACGTCGGCACCGACAACCTTCGGACGACCGCGAATTCGATCGCCGCCAGGAACGCGTGGAACACGTACGCCGCTGCGCAGCCGATGACGGCGTATTCCGGCTTCAACCCGTTCAACGATCCCTGGATCGGCGGGCCGATCCCTGCCGGAGTGGCCGGCGAGTCCGCAAGGAAGACGTTCGCGCTCGTCACGGCCGCGGGAACGTTCCACACGATCATTGCGTACCCGCAAACGAATAAACCTACGCGCATCCGCATCGCCGGCATCCAGCAGAACCACTCCAGCCTGCCGCAGAACGGACAGATCGTTTAGGCGGCTCCAAGCCCGCGTGTGAAGCCGGTGCAGCCGTTGATGTCCCTCCTTCGCGCAATCGTCGGAGGAGATTGCAAGCGCGCGTCGGCGCTCATCGAGGCGTCGCCCGATCTCGCGCGACAATCAGCGTCCGTCGGCGCCACGAGAACGGGGCCAGGCGAATACTTCTTTTCAGAGATCACGCAATACCTCTACGAGGGCGACACCGCGCTGCATTTCGCCGCGGCCGCGTATCAAACGGACATCGCGAAGGATCTCATCCTGCACGGTGCGGATGCGGGAGCGAAGAATCGGCGAGGTGCCCAGCCGCTGCACTACGCATCGGCTGGAGTTCCTGGATCCGCGCACTGGAATCCGGCAGCGCAGGCGGCCACCATCACGTGCCTGATTCGATCGGGTGCCAAGCCAAACGCGAGCGACAAGAGCGGTGTGGCTCCCCTTCATCGGGCGGTTCGCACGCGTTGCGCAGCCGCGGTTCAGGCGTTGCTGGAGCATGGCGCCAATCCCCGGCTCGAAAACGGAAGCGGCTCGAGGCCCCTTCACCTCGCGGTTCAAAACACCGGACGCGGCGGGAGCGGAGAGGCCGGCGCGCGGGACCAGCAGGAAGTCATCATCCGTTTGCTCATTGAGCACGGCGCCCGTCTTACGGACACGGACCATCGCGGCAAGAGCGTCTCGGCGAGCGTGACGAGCGGCTGGATCAAGGAACTCCTGCGCCGGGACGGCCACGATGTTCAGCGTCAGCGATCGTGAACGAGTGCGCGAGTGGGCCCTCGCGCACGCCTCGTCCGACCCGCGCGTGGTCGCGGCGGCCGTCGTCGGATCGCTGGCATTCGACGTGGGCGATCGCTGGTCGGATCTGGATCTCACCTTCGCGGTCGCCGCCGGGGAGTCGATTTCCGCGGTGCTCGAGGACTGGACCCGCGGCATCGTCAGCGAGTTCGACGCCATTCGGCTCTTCGATTTGCCCAGCGGCGCCACGATCTATCGAGTCTTCCTGCTGCCAGGCTGCCTGCAGTTCGATCTCTCGTTCGCGCCGGCCGCGGACTTCGGGGCAATCGGTCCGAGATTCCAGCTCCTGTGGGGCGAAGCGGTTGGCAAGTCGCACGTCACCCCGCCGCCGGCTGACGAGCTGTTCGGATATGCGGTGCATCACGCACTGCGCGCGCGATTCTGCATCGAGCGCGGCCGCTGGTGGCAGGCGGAATACTGGGTCAGCGGCGTGCGCGATTACGCACTGAGCCTCGCCTGCCGGCGACGCGGTCTTGCCGCGCGATACGGCAGGGGCTACGACGATCTTCCGTCCGAGGTGCGCGAGGACTTTCTCGTCGCCCTGGTCCGCTCACTGGATCGCGACGAACTGCTGCGCGCGCTCGCCGCCGCCATCGCCGGGCTGCTGAACGAGGCTCACGAAGTTCGCGATCTGGCCACGAGAGCCGAGCCGAGACTTCGCGAGCTGATGGAATTCCGCTGAAGCGATCGGCGGCTCGGTCGCTACTTGTGTGCGTCCTTTGCGGGAATCGCCTCCATCAGCAGCGCCAGCGCTCGTCTCAACGCCTCGGTGCCCGGGGTCACTCCCTTGAAGTGACCAAGGCGCGCGACGACGAGGTCGTGCGAGGGGATGACGAACACACGCTGACCGCCGGCGCCGGCCATGTAGTACGCCTCCTTCGGAATCGGGAACGCGTTGTCGCCGTTGATCCAGAAGAAGCCGCCGTACACCGGGTTGTTGTCAGCCGCCCAGGCCGGTGCAAGCGTGCTGACGAACGTCGCATACCCTTCGGGCAGGATCCGCTCGCCGTTCCACACGCCGTCCTGCAGATACAGATTCGCGAGCCGGGCCCAGTCGCGGCCCGACATGAACTCGTAGCCCTGTGTGAGGAAGTTGCCGTACGGATCGGTTTCGATCACCATCGAACGTACGCCGATCTTGTCGAACAGCTGACGCTGCGGGAACGACAGGTATTCCTCCCCGCGTTTCTCGACCGCGAGTCGCACGAGATAGTTCGTGAGGACAGGATCCGTGTTCCGATATCGTCCAACCGTGTTGGGCGGCCACTGCTGCGGACGCGTGGCCGCGTACTGAAACGCGTTCACGCGTCCGGTGTACAGAAACAGGTGATCCGGATACGTGCCATTGGGATCGAAATCCGGATCGTCGGGTCCCTTGATCCGGATGCCGCTGGACATCCGCAGGATGTCCTGAATCCGAATCTTCTGCCGCGGATCGCCAGGCTTCTGCCACTCGGGAATGGGTGCCGGCTGGTCCAGCGTGTACACACCCTGGCGGATCAGCACGCCCATCAGCGTCGACGTCACGCTCTTGCCCATCGACCAGCTCTCGAGAGGAGTCGTCGCGGAAATGCCCTGCATGTACCGCTCGCCGATCAGACGTCCCTTGTACGTGACGACGAAGGCAGACGTGAGCCCGTCGGCGCGCTCGAACGCCGCATCGATCGCGCGCGCGAGCTTGGCGGCATCGACGCCGGCCGGCAACGGCTCCTTTGTGAGCATGTCGCCCATCGGCCACGGCGTCGTGGCGGCATCGGGAAGCTTGGGCGTCACGGTGACGGGCTTGAAGAAGACGTCGTCCCGGCCGCGAGGGAGCGTGATGCAGCCTTGCGAGCCAAAATGTCGGGCCACCACGACGACGCCGTTCGGCAGCGTGATGCGCACTTCCTTCTTCGTGCGATCGACGACCGGCTTGCTGACTTTCTTGCGTTCGCTATACGGGCCGGTGAAATAGCCCACGCTTTCGGCGGCGACGTCGGGATCCAGGCCGGTGATGAACACGGCGGAGCACATCGTCTTCGCATATCCGGATGTGTTGTGTTCGAGCGGATCGCCTGGTGGAGGCTCGTACGGCGTCGGGAGTTCGAGCGGTTTGGCGCGCGCGATCAGCGCCTCTTTCGAGGGCGCCGGCGTCGGCGCGGGCAGCACGGGCGCAGATGGCGTTGAAGCCTTGAGTGATTGGTCAGTCGAATTCGGCGTGCCGCACGCCGACAGAAACCCCGTCAACAAGACAGCGAAAACGATTCTCGTCACCGCGCGATTGTAACCTGCAGTGACAATCGATCGGCGGGGCGTTATCGATCGGCGCCGCCTCCGCGGCGGCCGCGTCCGCCCGGCAACCCGATCGTTGGCTCTTCGGTATTTCCGCGTCCACGCGCCGGCGGCGTCCAGCCATCGATCGACGGACCGTTCTGCACGAACCTCACGTCCGGACTCAACGGGTTGCCCGTCAAGTACTGAGCGCCCGCGTTGCCCCAGAACTTGCCCGCATGAAGCGTCGCGTTTCGGCTGACCGTCAGCAGCGATTGGTATCGTGGATCGGACTGCGACCATCCGGAGAAGCGCGACAGGTCGTTGTTGCCCTGGATCACGACGTCGACGCCGAACGTGTTCGCAATCTCGTCCGCGTTGAGGATGCCGTCGAGCGTCTCGAGCATCACCACGACGAGCATGTTGTCGTTGAAGGTGTTCTGATAGCCGCCAGGCACGCCGGACCAGACGGTGCCGGCCTGTCCCGAGCCCGAGCTGCGACGGCCGAACGGCGGGAAGCGCGAATACCTCGCGGCCTCCAACGCCTGGTTGCCGTCCCGCATCGTCGGAAAGATCAGGCCGATCGCTCCCAGATCCGTGGCCTTCTGAATGCTCGATTCGAGCTGATCCGGCATGCGGATCATCGGGGCGGCGCCGTCGGGACCCGGGCACGCCGCGATCATCTTGGCGATGTTGTCCCAAGACATCGTGCTGTGCTGCATCTCGAACCAGACGAACCCGTAGTGCTTGCGGACTTCGCAATAGAAATCCGGATCGAACGTGCTGATGGTGTAGCTGGTGACTTGCTTGCCGCTGAACAGCAGCTCCTTCGCCTTGTTGTAGAACGGACGCTTATAGTTCGCTCCGACGTACGACTTGCTCATCCAGCCCCAATCGCGCGAATCGACGGCCATCGGATCCGCACCCCAGACG
>DASSGK010000480.1:0-11054 GCA_035693505.1 Vicinamibacterales bacterium | reverse complement strand
CGGTTTCAGGTCCGTCCGGACGCTGGCTGAGCGTGAGGGGCTGGTTTTCGTCGAAGGCATCAAGCCGAGGCACACTTAACCTCGGCATTTTGGCTCGTCTCGCGCCGGTGACACTCTGTCCAGGGCCGAGCACAACTGGCGAGCGCGTTCGACGGAACGCCGACGTTTCCGCAGTAAAACGCAGGGGACACGCAGGCAGGAGTTTTGCGCATCGCTCGGCGGCACGGGATCCGTGGGAGGAACGTGAGGTCACTGTCCTTGCTCCACCAGGCGGCCACGGCGGGCGCGCTCGCCCTGCTCGTGGTGTCTTTACGGGGCCAGCAGCCGGCGCCTCCGCGACCTCCCGATGCCGCCCCTCAGGCTCGATTCAAGAGCGGCGTTGAGCTGATCAACGTCACGGCGACGGTGTCGGACCCCAACGGCCGGTTCGTCCCCGGTCTCCAGCAAGACGATTTCCTCGTGTACGAAGACGATCAGCCGGTGACCGTCACCCAGTTCAGCGCGGATCGCGTGCCGGTCAGCCTCGGCATCGCTCTCGACACGAGCGGCAGCATGGCGGGCAGCAAGATTCAGGAAGCGCAGGCGGCGCTCGATCGCCTCCTCAACGATCTCCTGGATCGTCAGGACGAGGTCTTCCTCTACCGCTTCAGCAACACGCCCGTGCTGTTGCAAACCTGGACGAAGGATCGCCAGCAGCTCTCGCACGCGCTCGGACGCATCGAACCCAACGGCGGCACGGCGATGTACGACGCCATCTCGGAGGCGATTCCGCTGACCCAACAGGGTCAGAACCGGAAGAAGGCGTTGCTGGTGATCTCGGATGGCAACGACACGGCGAGCAATACGACCGTGCGTCAGGTCAAGGCACAGATTCGCGAGACGGAAACGCTCGTCTACGCGATCGGCATCGATGGCACCGGCGAATCGACGACGCATCAACCACCCCCGCGCGCGCCGCTTCCCACACCGGTTCCGCGCCCGTTCCCCCGTCCGCCGGGCCCGTTTGGCGGGACACCGCCGATGATCCCCAGCCGCCCGCCGGGCGGTGGCGGCAGCGGCGGCTATCGGCGCGGCGGCATGAGCGACGACCGGGTCAACGTCGTCGCGCTTCGGGATATGACCGACGACAGCGGAGGGCGGACGGAGATCATCCGCGATCCGCGCGACCTCAATCCGGCAACCGCGAGCATCGCCGACGAGTTGAGCAAGCAGTACTACCTCGGGTACCTGGCGAGCGGGAAGAAGGACGGACGCTGGCACTCGATTCGCGTGGAACTCCGCAATCGCACGTACCGCGTGCGCGCGCGCAAGGGCTACGTCGCAACATAATCCGCAATAGAATGTCGCGTGCATGTGCTCGCGACGGCGCTCTGGCTGAGCCTTCTCGGGAGTTGCGGCGGCCTGCTGGTCGCCTCGACGCTCGTGTCGTTTCCTTCGCACGTGCGCACACGCCTCGTGCCGTGGCTGGTCAGCTACGCGGTCGGCGCGCTGCTGGGGGTCGCGCTGCTCGACATCCTCCCCGAAGCCCTGACGCTGCTCGCGCCGCAAGCGGTGTTCGGCACGCTCCTCGCCGGCATCCTGCTCTTCTTCGCGCTGGAGAAACTGGTGCTGCTCCGGCACTGCCACACTCACGAGTGCGAGGTTCATGGCGCCACGGCGCCCTTGCTGTTCATCGGTGACGGCTTTCACAACTTCATCGATGGCGCGATCATCTGCTCCGCCGTGATGACGTCGGTGCCGCTCGGCGTCAGCACCGCCATCGCGGTTGCCGCGCACGAGATTCCACAGGAAGTCGGCGATGTGGCCATCCTGCTGGCCTCGGGGTACGGCCGCGGTCGAGCGCTGCTGCTGAACGTCGTATCTGGCGCGGCCAGCATCGTCGGCGCGCTCCTCGCATTCGGCGCCGTCCAGGTGATTCCCAGCATCCGGCCTTACGTGCTGGCCATGTCGGCGGCCAGCCTGATGTACATTGCGATGTCCGATCTGATCCCCAACCTTCACAAGGGCGAGATTGACGCCAACGCGTTCCGCCAGGTGCTGCTGATTGCTGCCGGGATCGGCACCATCGTGTTCGTCGAGAGAGTGATCGGCTGATGTCGCTCGACAAGACCAACCTCGCGACGGTCGAGAAGATGTGGCGCCGTGAAGTGGAAGCGGCTGCCACGTACAAGCATCTGGCGAACCGCGAAACCGATTCGAGGCGCAGGAACATCCTGATGCGCCTCGCCGATCAGGAAGACAAGCACGCGGCACGCTGGTCCGAACGCATCGCCGCGGCGACCGGGCGGGCGCCCGATCCCGGTGAAGTCGAGCGCGGTCTGTCGTGGTTCCAGCGCATTTCCGATCCCAACGTCGTCCTTCATCGCCTGGAGCAGGAAGAGAACAAGGCGGAAGCCGAGTACGAACAACTCATGCAGCGGTTGAGCAATCCCACCGATCGGCAGATCGCCGAGGAGGCGATGCTCGAGGAGCGGGATCATGCCGTGGTCCTGCGGACGCTGGCGGGCGGCAAGCTCCCGACGCCACGCACCACGCTCGATTCGATCCTCGGCCGCGAGAGGTGGCACGTTCGCGGAACCGGCTGGATCGGCGATGCGATCTACGGCGTGAACGACGGGCTCGGTGCGGTGTTCGGCATCGTGTCGGGCATGGCCGGCTATACGGGCGGCAGCGAAGTGGTTCTGGCGGCGGGACTCGCCGGCACGCTCGCCAGCGCGCTGTCGATGGGCGCCGGCGCCTACCTGTCTTCGAAGTCGCAGCGCGAAGTCTACGAATCAGAGATCGCGCGCGAACAGAGCGAGATAGACGAGGATCCGCACGAAGAGATGCTGGAGCTCGAACTGTTCTACCAGCTGAAGGGATTCTCGGCCGAGGAAGCCAGGTCGATGGCCGAGCGGCTGCAGCAGGAACCGAAGCAGTTTCTGCGGACGCTCGTTCACGAAGAACTCGGACTCAACGAGGAAACCTTTCCCAATCCCTGGCGCTCGACGCTCTCCGCGAGCGTCTCGACGGCCATCGGCGGCTTCATTCCCATCATCCCGTTCTTCTTCGCAGTCGGCATGCCGGCCGTCATCGCCTCGTTCGTGATCAGCACCGCGGCGCATTTCCTCGTCGGCGCCGCGAAGTCGCTCGTGACGACGCGTTCATGGTGGGCGAGCGGCCTGGAGATGACGGCCGTCGGCATCATCGAGGCAGCGATCACCTACGGCCTGGGCGTCGCCTTTGCCGGTCACTGAAACGTCCGCGGTCGAGCCGTCATGTTCAGAGGACAGGAGCCGGGCTCACGCGACAGATCGCTCGAAATTCAGTCGTTTTCTCATCAGTTCGCTGGCATTCCATTTGCCCCTTCCGAAGTAAGCGCCGGTCAGACGGTTGAATTCGGAGGTGCGACATGTTCGGAAAATTGTGTGCGGTGGCCGTGGGACTGCTCTTGACGGCCAACGTCACGCTCGCCGCGCAGGCGAGCGAGAGCGATCGAAAAGACTTCCAGGTGGCCAAGGACATTGCCAAAACAGTGCAGCGCTACTCGCACTTCACGATCTTCGACGACGTGAGCGCGAACGTGAAGGACGGGATGGTCACGCTGACCGGCAAGGTCACGATGCCGTATAAACGCGATGACATCGAGAAGCGGATCGCGAAGGTCGATGGCGTCCGCGGCGTCAGCGATCAGATCGACGTACTGCCGGTGTCGCAGTTCGATGACGAGCTGCGATACAGGATTGCGCGATCGATCTATAACAATTCGAATTTCTGGAACTACGCGATCATGCCGAATCCGCCCATCCACATCGTCGTGGAGCACGGCCGGGTTACGCTGACAGGTGTGGTCCAGAGCGAAGTGGATCGGGCGCTGGCGCGCTCGCTGGCCACACAGTTCGGCGCGCTGTCCGTGACGAACGCGCTGAAAACCGACGCTGAGGTAACCGACGGCCTTGCCAAATCCGAGTGAGTTGAAGATTTCGCTGGAACGAGGCGCCACCACGGCGCTCGTCTATGAGGGGATCGGACGCGGCGATCGTCAGGAGATCGCGTCCGGTTCCCCGCAACGGGCCACCCTGATTCTCGGCCATGGCGCGGGCGCCGGTCAGCGCAGCGCGTTCATGGTCGATTTCGCGCGCGCGCTTTCCGCGTTGGGAATCGACGTGGTCACATTCAATTTCCTTTACACGGAGCAGGGGCGCAAGATCCCCGATCGCGCGCCGGCTCTGGAAGACTGTTATCGCGCGGTCATCGAAGCCGTCCAGTCCAACGTGACCAGCGCCACGCGCGCCTTGTTCATCGGCGGCAAGTCGATGGGCGGACGCATTGCCACTCAGGTGGCGGCCGCTGCACCCGAACTCCGTCTGTCAGGTCTGGTGCTGCTCGGTTATCCGTTGCATCCGCCGGGCAAACCGACGGAGCGGCGTGACAAGCATCTGCCGGCAATCCGCAAGCCGATGCTGTTCGTGCAAGGCACGCGCGATGCGTTCGGAACGCCCGACGAGCTCGCGCCGGCTCTCGCCGCGGTGCAGCCGGCGCCAACCGTGCACGTCGTGGACAAGGGCGATCACTCGTTCAAGCTGCCGCGGAAGGATCCGGCCGCGCAGGCTGCGGTGTGCGCCGGCGTTCAGCGCGCCATCGTGGACTTCATCACAGCTTCAGCTCCATGACGTCACCCTCGCGGGTGAAGCCGTGAGCGAGATAGAGCGTGACGCTTCGCTTGGAAGGCCACAGCACGATCCGTTCGATTCGATTCTCCCGGCACCAGTCGAGCGCGGCCTCGAGAAGGCGGGTGCCGGTCCCGCCGCGTGAGGACGGCCTGACGAAGAGATTCGAGATGTACGCCAGATGCTCGAGCTCGGCGACCGGGTTGGGAATCTTGCCGACGGTGTGCAGCCAGACCTGTCCAACGATCACGTGATCCTGAACGGCGACCCACGTCTTCCAGTCGCTCCCGTCCTGTAGCTCGCGCCGCATCCATCCTGCGCAACGCCGGACGAAGGCGTCGTGCGTCTCGACAGCCGGATTCTGCGCGCTGCGGAACTCCCACCGAAGCTCGGCGAGCGCCTTGGCGTCGGCGACCGTGGCGGTTCGAATCTCGATCACGGCCATTGCTTACGAAGGAATGCGGACGCGGCCTCCACGACCTCGGCAGACCATTCGTGCCCGCCTGGAAAATTCAACGACTCGACGTGCACCCGGACATCTCGCAGTCGTTCGACATCGCGGCCGAAAGTCTCCGCTGTGTACCATTCGTCCCGGGCGCCGCGACAGACGAGCGCCCGGCGAACGCGCGTCAAGGCCGACGATTCGATCTCGGGCGGGACGTCGCCGCCGACCGCGATCACGCCGTCCACGGAACGCGCGGCCGCCGCGCGGAACATCATCGCGACGCCCTGCGAGAAGCCGGTGAGGACCAGCCGCGGCGCACCAGGATGCTCGCGATCCACGGCCGTCAAAACCGCATCGACGTACACCAGGTTGTCCGCGATCGCCGCCTCGCGATCCTGCCGGGTCATCCAGCTCGCGACCACTTCATTGGTCCGCCGCTGGTAGAAGCGATGAAGGCCCTGAATCGAGACCAGCCGCCAGCGGTCGGCGCCTGGAATGCGGCGCATCCGCTCCAGCTGGACGTCTGCCCCTTCGCCGTACCCGTGAAAGCCGACCAGCAGCGGAGCCGCACCAGCCGACGATGGGGACTCCATCAGGAACCGGCCGTGTGTGCCGGTCGCGATGACGCGCTCGATCACCACAACACCTTGACAGTACCGGATCCGCGAATCTGGGCATCGCGGGTGATCAGGGGGAGTTCCATCGCCTGGGCCGCGGCGCAAATGAGCGCATCGAACGGGTCTCGCGTGAACCGCAGCTCGTCGGCGCGAAAGAGGTGTTCCGGCGTGATGTCGAGCGGATGATAGGACGGGTTGCTGAAGAGATCGTCGAAGAACGATCGTACCGTGCGGCGCAGGTTGATTTTCGACACCCGCGCCAGCAGACTGCATTCCCACATCACGACGGCCGGCACATACAGAATCGCGTCGCGGCGCTCGCACCGTTCGAAGAACGACGAAGCGCGTGCCCCGAGCCTGCCGCCGCCCGCCGCATGAAACACGAGCGCGTGCGTATCGGTGACGGCTGCCTGCGGTTCAGCCACGCCGGGCCTTTCTCTTTCCCGGAGTGCCGTAGCCGGGAGACGATTCTTTCACCATCAGCGGCCGCCGCAGCGATGCCTCGAACATTTCCCGCACCGCATCGTCCGCGCCCTCGAGCCATGGATCTCCGGCGGCGATGTCTATCGTACCTACGACCGAACGAGAAGGACCGACCTCCCCCGAGGATCGCGCCGAGCTGACGAGCTGATCGAGAAGCTCGCTGACGCTTCGCACGCCCGTGGCACTCGCCCGCCCTTTCAGCCACGTGAGATTGTCGACATCCAGCGTCACCGAGATCGCCTGCTTGGGCATACTATGTTTATACGATATCACGTAATTATGTTCTCGTCCACCGTGTATCCTATGACTCCGTGAATGCTGCTGACATCCAGCCGATCGCACCCGCCGAGCAGAATCAGTCACCGCTCGATCTCTTCCTGATCTTCGTCGGCGCCAACGTCGTCGCCACGACGTTCCAGGTCGGTGCCAGCCTGTCGTCGTCGTTCAATCCAGCGGCAACCATGGCGCTCGTTGGCGTGGGAAGCGTCGCCGGCGCCGCGCTGGTGGCCGCACTCGCGCCGCTCGGCCCACGACTGCGGGTTCCGTCGATCATCGCGTCACGGCCTGCGCTCGGCTTTGCCGGGGCGGGACTCGTCGCGGTCGTGCTGTATGTGAGCAACTTCGCGTGGATCGCCTTGAACAACGTGATCGCCGCGTCGGCCTGCGCGCGCGTCGCGACGGCGTGGATCGGACCGGCCGCAGGATCGCAGACCGCGTGGGCCCTCCTGCTCGGGCTGGTCGCCACGTTCGTCGTCTGGCTTGGGCCGCGAGCCGTGGCGCGAGCCGATCGCATCGCCGTACCGTCGATGGTCATCGTGGCGATCGCACTGACAATCGCCTGTGCCAGGACCTCGGCTTCCGCCGCTGCCCCACCGTCGATCCCGATGGCCTGGTGGCGCGGCCTCGACGTCGTCATCGGCTACCAGGTTTCCTGGATCCTGATGTTCGCCGACTACTCGCGCTACACGCGATCCGTGCGAGGTTCGGCGACGGCGGTGTTTCTCGGGCTGGCGGTTACCAGCGCGTGGATGATGCCGCTTGGCGCGATCGCCGGCCGTGCCGCCGGTTCGAACGATCCGGGGGCAATGATGAACGCGGTCGGCCTCGGCGCGGCAGGCGCACTGATGCTGACCCTCGCGACGTTGACGACGAACTTCGTCAACATCTACATGTCGTCGCTCGCATGGAAGAGCCTTGCACCGCGAACCAGCGACGGGATCGTCGTCTGGTCGATTGGCATCATCGGCACCATGCTCAGTGCCCTGCCTGGCATCTGGCTCGAGCAGTACACGAATTTCATGATGCTCCTGGGCGCGCTGCTCGTGCCCGTCGGCGGAATCCTGGTCGCGCATTACTACATCGGCCGTCCGGTGCTGAACGCGGCGTTCGTGGACGATCTCTATGCGCCGGCCGGCCCGTTCCGCGGCGTGTCGGTTGCCGGCGTAGGGGCCTGGGCGGCCGGTGCCGCAGCGTTCTACGCCTCCGGTTCGATCGGGGGGACGCTGCCTGCGCTGGCGGTCTCGATCCTCGTCTATCGGGCCCTGCTATACACTCGGCGGGCATGAGGATCTTCGCGCTCGCGATCGTCGCCGCACTCACGGCCTTCGTCGCGTGGCCTCACGCGCAAGCGCGCACCCGCGTCGTCATGCTCGGAACCGGAACGCCGAACGCGGATCCCGATCGCTACGGTCCATCCGTCGCCATCGTGGTCGACGAGACGAGCTACCTGGTGGACTTCGGCGTCGGCGTGGTCAGGCGCGCGGCGGCGGCCGAGCGGTCCGGGGTCAAGGCGCTTGCCGCGACGAACCTGACGCTGGCCTTCGCAACCCATCTGCACTCGGATCACACGCTGGGTCTGGCGGACTTGATCCTGACGCCGTGGATTCTCGAGCGTCCGACACCGCTGACGCTGTACGGTCCGCGCGGTCTTCGCGCGATGAGCGATCACCTTGTCGCCGCATACGCTGACGACATCCGCGTGCGCACGACTGGCGGCGAACCGAAGCACCAGTACGATCCGCGCCTCGTCACCGTGCACGAGATCGAGCCGGGGGCGATCTATCGTGACGATCGCGTCACGGTCACGGCGTTCGCCGTCAGCCACGGCGCGTGGGAGCAGGCGTTCGGCTATCGCTTTCAGACGCCGGATCGCACCATCGTGATCTCAGGAGACACCGGCCCCGCGTCGCACATCGAGGATCAATGCCGGCGATGTGACGTGCTCGTGCACGAGGTGTACTCCGATGCGGGGTTCGCGAAGCGCCCGCCTGAATGGCAGGCATACCATGCGCGCTACCACACGTCCGCGCGGCAACTGGGCGCGATCGCCGCGCGCGCGCAGCCGAAGCTGCTCGTGCTGTATCACCAGTTGATCTGGAGCTCGACCGAAGAGGAGCTCTTGAAGGAAGTGCGCTCGACGTACGACGGCAAGGTCGAATCGGCGCACGACCTCGAAGTCTTCTAGAGTTCTAGAGTTCGAGGGAAGGTTCAAGTAACTTTGACTTCTAACTTTTGCCTTCTAACTTCTAACTTTAAAAGTCAGTCCGCTCGCAGGCCCGCCAGCGGGTCGAGCGCCGCTGCACGCCGTGCTGGGAGAAAACAGGCGGCGAGCGCTGTGACGAGCGCGGTCGCAATTGCCGCTGCGAACGCGGCGGCATCGCCGGAGGACACACCGTAAAGAAGGCTCGACATCGCTCGTCCGACGACGAGTGCGCCGGCGGCGCCCGCCACTCCTCCGATCAACGCCAGGCCGAGGCCTTGCCGCACGACGAGCCAGAGCACGTCGCTCGGTTGTGCTCCAAGCGCCATTCGCACGCTGAGCTCCTGGCGGCGCTGGTTGACGCTGTAGGACAGCACGCTGTAGATGCCGAGTGCCGACAGCACGAGTGCGAGCGCGGCGAAGATACCCATCAGCATCATCAGCGCGCGCGGCCGATCCGTCGCCTCGCCGACAATCCGATCCACGGTGCGCGCCGACGCCAGCGGCAGGTTCGGATCGAGCCGCTGCACCGACGTCCGCAGCGCGCCGAGCAGCGCGGCGGCATCGCCCTGTCCCTGCACGACGATGTTCAGGCCCCGAAATGGAAACTGGCGAAAGCTGAAATAGATCGCCGGCTCGGCATCGCGCACGAGCGTCGAGTTCTTCACGCTGGCCACCACGCCGACGACCTGACACTGCGGCTGCTTCATCAGCGAGCGGCCCATCGGACCGATGACGGTGATCGGTGACATGAGGGTCTGACCGACCGGATCCTCACCGGGCCACTGACGGCGCGCGAGCGTGTCGTTGACGATGACGACGCCTGGCGCCTGGGCGGTGTCGTTCGGCGTGAAGAAGCGGCCCTTGATCAACGGCACGCCGAGCGCGCGGAAGTAGTCGTCGTCGATCGTCTGATGCTGCGCCTGCGCCTCGTCGCCGGACCGCGGGCGTGGCCGCCCCTGGATGAAGAATGGCCCGCGCCATGCGGCCTCGAGCGGAAGGAAATTGCTGGCGCCGGCCGCCGACACGCCGGGCTGAGCGCGGACCGAGGTCAGCAGCCGATCGTAGAAGTCGACGATCTTGCTGAAGTCGGCATACGAGTACGGGAGTTCTACCTTTGCCGTCACCGCGCGCGTGGCGTGAAAACCGGGATCCTGCTGCACGAGGCGCTGAAAGCTGCGGGCGAGCAGCCCGGCACCGACCAGCAGCATCACGGCGAGCCCGACCTCCGCAACAACCAGCGTGCTTCTTGCTCTCCGCCGCGCGCCGCCGCCGTCGTTGCCGCGGCCCGACTCCTTGAGCGGACGCTGCATGTCGCCACGCGCCATCAGCATCGCCGGAACGACGCCGAACGCGATCGCGGTGAGAACCGCCAGGGTTGCGGCGAACAGCAGCATGCGCGCGTCAACGCCAGTCCCGGCGAGGCGCGGGAGCTCAACCGGGGTTGCCGCAACGAGCGCCTTGACCGAGACGACCGCCACTGCGACACCGAGCGTCGTGCCCATCACGGCGAGCAGCACGCTCTCCGTCAGGAACTGGCGGATCAATCGGCTGCGGCTCGCGCCAATCGCGGCGCGGACCGCGACCTCCCGCTCGCGGACGGTGGCGCGCGCCAGCAGCAGGCTCGCGACGTTGGTGCATGTGATCACGAGCAGGAAGGCCGCCGCACCGAACAACGCGAAAAGCGCCGGACGGAAGAAGCCGACGATTTCCGTGGCGAGCGGAACCGCTCGCGCGGTGTAGTCGCCGTTGGTGGAAGGGTTCTCCTGACCGAGGCGCCTGGTCAGCGCGCGCAGCTCGTTGTTCGCGGCCACGACCGTCACGCCCGGCTTCAGGCGGACGAGCGACTCCATGAAGTGTGCGCCACGGCTATGCTGCGCCACGTCCCACGTCATGCGATGCCAGACGTCCGTGCCGTTCGGATACTGAAAGCCCTGCGGCATGACGCCGACGACCGTGAACAGCGGACCGTTGAGCGCGATGCTCTTGCCGACAATCGATGGATCGCTGTCGAACCGGTCGCGCCAGAGCCGGTGACTGATCACCGCGATTCGCTCGCGGCTGTAGAACGGCTCCCTGGGGAAACCTGCGCCGAGCACTGGTTGAACCCCGATGATTGAGAAGAGATTCGGCGTGGTCTCGACGGCCGCGACGCGCAGCGGCTCGTGTCCGGTCTCGGTTAACGTCAGCTGCGGATACCACCAGGCTGCCGCATCCTCGAACGTCTGTGAGAGATTGCGGTAGTCCACGAAATTCACGGGCGAGATCTGTTCGTGCGACAGCGACTTGGCGTCGTTGGCTTCCCACACCATCGCCAGCCGATCCGGATCCGGATACGGGAGCGGACGCAGCACCACCCGATCGAGCACGCTGAAGATCGC
>DASSGK010000479.1:0-12921 GCA_035693505.1 Vicinamibacterales bacterium | reverse complement strand
TGGCTGCTGCAGCTTGCGGCTGCCGGCATCCTCCTGCAGACCCTGTTCTTCAAGTTCACCGGGGCCGAGGAATCGGTCTACATCTTCACGACGCTTGGCGCGGAGCCGTGGGGCCGGATCGGGTCCGGCATCGTGGAACTGATCGCCTCGGTCCTGCTGCTGGTTCCGGCAACGGCTTCGCTCGGCGCGATCATGGCGCTGGGCGTGATGGCCGGCGCGATTCTCAGCCACCTGACGGTGCTCGGCATCGAGGTGAAAGGCGACGGCGGGCTGCTGTTCGGTCTGGCGTTGATCGTTTTCGCCTCCAGCGCGATCGTGCTCGCCATCCGCCGAGCGCAACTGCCGGTCCTCGGTCACTACTTCGAGGTGGCGTGATGCTGGCCATGGTTGATCGTCAGGTGTCGGCCGTGGAAAGCGCGACCCGCCATTCCCCGGTCGCGGCTTTAGAAGGAGCACTCGAGGAGCTGGCGGCCGTCGTGGCTGCGGTCAGCCCGGAGGGATACCGTGCCCGATTGTTTCCGAACGGATCGGGCTCGATCGGCGAACACGTGCGTCATTGCCTCGACCATGTGTCGGCGCTCGTGACCGCCGATCCATCCTCGTGCCTCTCCTACGACCGACGGGAGCGAGGCACCGCAGTCGAGACGGATCCGGCGCAGGCGCTTCGCAGCATCCAGCTGCTCCGAATCAAGATCGCGGTCGGCCGATGGTCCACGAGGCTCGACGAGCCGATCTGCGTGATGTCCGCGATGACGCACGGTGGCGTCATGTTGTCCGCGATGTCGACGCTGGGGCGGGAGTTGGCGTTCGTGCTGAGCCACACGATCCATCACCAGGCGCTGATCGGCATGCTGGCCACGCTCCACGGGTACGACGTACCCGACGGCTTCGGATTCGCGCCGTCGACACCGCGGCAGTAGACGGTGGCTTCGGATCATGCTGACGCTCTTCGCGATCGCTCTCGGCACCTTCGCGTCTGAAGATCTGACGTGCGTGGCGACTGGGCTGCTCATTCAGCGCGGCCAGATTGGCGTCACCACCGGGATTCTCGCGTGCACCCTCGGCATCTTCGTCGGGGATGTCGGGCTCTGGTGCATTGGACGGCTCTTTGGTACGGCGGCACTGGCATGGCCCTGGACCGCCCGCCGGCTGCAGCATCACACACTGCGCGATGTGCGCGCGTGGCTCGACCGGCACGCAGCGGGCGCCATCGTCGGCAGCCGGTTTCTTCCCGGCACTCGCTTCGCGCTGTATGTGATGTCCGGTGTGCTTCGAGTTCCGGTGGCGGTGTTCTCGTTGTGGGCGCTGATTGCGGCGCTGCTCTGGACACCGACGATCGTGCTGATGACGGCGACGCTCGGCGATGCATTCGTTGCGCGCATCACGCCGCTGCTCGGGGCGGGTTGGCTCGCGAGGCTCGCCGTTGTCGCGCTCGCTCTTCTATTGCTCCACGGCATCCGGGCGCTCGCGTCGAGGCCTCGCCGCACGCGAGCCGCGGCTCGCCTCGCTCGAGCGCTTCGCTGGGAGTTCTGGCCGATGTGGCTGTTTTACGCGCCGGTTGGAGTCTGGGTGCTCTACCTCGCGGGCCGGTATCGCGGCCTGTCGACGATGACGGCAGCGAACCCTGGAATTCCTGACGGTGGAACGGTTGGCGAGTCGAAGTTCGACATTCTGTCAAAGCTTCCGGCGGACTGTGTCATTCCTTCGGCGTTGATCGCTCCGGGCGATGTGTTCGCGCGCGTCGAGCTCGTTCGCGAACATCTCGAGATGGCCGGTTGGCAGTTTCCTGTCGTCATGAAACCGGACGTCGGGCAGCGCGGCGCGGGCGTCAAGCTGGCGAGGAACGCGGGCGATGTGGAGACGTACTTCTCACAAGTCGCCGATCCTGTCGTCGTTCAGCCGTACCATTCCGGCCCGTTCGAAGCCGGAGTGTTCTACTACCGCCGTCCCGGAGCGGAGAGAGGGCGCATTCTTTCGATCACGGACAAGCATTTTCCCGTGATTGTTGGAGACGGTGTTTCGACCGTCGAACAACTGATCTGGGCGCATCCCCGATATCGCCTGCAGGGCGATACGTTCGTCGCGCGCCACGCTGACGCGTTACAGCGAGTTCTCGATTCGGGTGAGAGGCTGGCATTGGGAATCGCCGGCAATCACTGTCAGGGGACGCTGTTCCTCGATGGGCGCGATCTGATCACGCCGGCGCTGGAGGAACGAGTCGATCTGATCGCGCGCGGGTTCGAAGGATTCTTCGTCGGCCGTTTCGACGTTCGCTACCGTGATGTCGAGCGCTTCAAGGCCGGCACCGATCTCGCCATCGTCGAGTTGAACGGGGCGACGGCGGAGTCGACCAATATCTACGATCCGCACACGACGCTGTTCGACGCCTACCGGCAACTGTTCCGGCAGTGGTCCATCGTCTTCTCGATCGGCGCCGCCAACCGCGCGGCCGGTGCTCCCGTCACCAGCTATCGCCGGCTGTTCGATCTCGTGCGAGCACACCTGCGAGCCACCGAACCATTTCCGGTCTCCGACTAGCGTCGTGTGCGGCGTTGCTTCGGAACCAGTTGCCGCAGGTGCAGCATCTCGTGAATCGGCCACGAAACTCACGAAACTCACGAAACTCACGAAACTCACGAAAACATCGTGGTTTCGTGTTTTCGGTTTTCGTGGCGTTCGAACTCCGGTACTGAATCCGCGTTGACACTCCACCATGCTGAGGTAGGCTGTTCCGTCTCTGTTGCACCGCCACATCGCCCCGCCTGAAAGGATATGGCCAGACTCCTGTCGGTGAACGTCGGACTACCGCGCGACATCCCGTGGAGGGGGCGCACGGTGCACACCGCAATCTGGAAGGAGCCGGTGCGTGGCCGATGTCGGATCGAACGGCTGAATCTCGACGGAGACAAGCAAGGCGACCTGGCGGGGCACGGCGGTGAGCAGCGCGCGGTCTACGTCTACCAGATCGAATCGTATCGCTACTGGCAAGAGCAGCTGCACCGGACTGATTTCGTCCACGGGCAGTTCGGTGAGAACTTCACGATCGAAGGATTGCCAGACGCCGAGGTCTGCATCGGCGACCGCTATCAAATCGGCAGCGCACTCTTCGAGGTCACTCAGCCTCGCGTCACCTGCTATCGCGTCGGCATTCGGATGAACGAGCCACGCATGCCGGCCCTGCTGACCGCCAGCGGGCGGCCGGGCTTCTATTGCCGCGTCCTTCAGCCAGGCGACGTGGGCGCCGGCGACGACATCGTGAAGGTGGGAGAAGCCGGCGAACGGATGACCGTTGCAGAAATCAACGCTCTTCTCTATTCGTCAGATCATCCGCGCGAACGTCTGGAGCGCGCGTTGCGGATCGACGCCCTGTCGGTGGGATGGCGCTCGTCGTTTGAGGCGCTGCTTCAGACGTCCGACGCGGTGGGCCAGGGCAATGCGGGGCTCACGCCGGCGGCCGCCGCGCATCCGGCTCCCGCCGGATTCCAGGCGCTCGCGGTGACGGCAATCGATTCCGAATGCGCCGACGTCCTGTCGCTGACGCTGCAGCGCAGCGACGGGGAGCCGGTGCAAAATGCATTGCCAGGCCAGTACGTGGTTGTACGTCTTCGACCGGCGCCCGGCGGCCCGCCGCTGTTTCGCAGCTATTCGCTCTCAGGCCCCCCATCCACCCACCGTTATCGAATCAGCGTGAAGCTGGAACCGCAGGGGGCGGCCGGAAGCTACTTCCGCACGCATCTTCAGGTCGGCGACGCGCTCGACATCAGCGCACCGCGCGGAGGCTTCGTTCTGTCGTCGGGCCAGAGGCCAGTGGTGCTCCTCAGCGCCGGCATCGGCGCGACGCCGGTTCTGTCGATGCTCCACGCGCTGGCCGCGGCCGGCTCGACACGAGAGGTCTTCTGGTTGCACGGCGCCCGCGATCGAGAACATCACGTGTTCGCGGGTGAAGTGCGGCGCCTGATGCTTGCGCTCCCGCACGGCCGCAGCTACGTGTGTTACAGCCGGCCGGGCTCGCACGACAGGGTGACCGAGGATTTCGACGCGGCCGGTCACCTGTCGCGGTCGGTCTTCGACCAGGTCGGCGTTCCGCCGGACGCGGACGTCTACGTCTGCGGGCCGACCCGGTTCATGGGCGAGATGAGAGAGGCGCTCGCAGCCGTGGGTGTGGCCGCCGAGCGGATTCACGTCGAGCTGTTCAATGGAAGCGAATCGCTGACGCCAGGAGTTGTCCGCGCAGCATCGCGAACTCCCCATCTGCCCGCCGACGACACCGGGTCCGGTCCGCTGGTTTCGTTCGCGCGGAGCGGTATCACCGCGCATTGGCGGGCGTCATCTTATTCAAGCATCCTGGAGCTGGCTGAAGCGTGCGACGTCCCGGTCAGGTGGTCGTGCCGGAGCGGTGTGTGTCACAACTGCGAGAGCGGGCTCGTGTCGGGAGCGGTTGTCTACGGACCCGAGCCGCTCGACAAACCCGCCGACGGCAATCTCCTCGTGTGCTGCTCGCAACCCGCCGGCGCCATCGTCGTCGATTTGTGAAACCTGATCGGCTGTCGCGGGAGAAGTCGGCGGAAGGGCCTTGTGTCTAGGCAGCTGCGGATGCGCGGCTGGTGTCGTGGTACGCCAGAAAATGTTTTGCGTCGTCGCGTCCGAGGTAGCGGTTGAGGATCGGCAGATCGACGGCCGTGAGGTCCACGAGCATCAATGCGTCGAGGGTTTCGCCGAACGCCGGATCGACGTTGAAGCCAATCAGCCGTGCATTCAGTTTCAAGTATTGGCGGAGCAGCACGGGCATTCCTTTCCCGTCCGTCTCGACGTGTTCGATCAGCCTGTTCACCTCGTCAAGGGATCGGGGGACCGACACCCGGCCGGCTGGTGCAGCAGCGATGCGCGACGTGTGTAGGGCGGCCACGAGCTCGCCGAACTCCGGCGCGAAATGATTCTGCCGCAGAAACGACATGAGCAACCGATGTGAGGCATCCGAGTAGCGCGCGCTGATGCTGACGGGCCCGAACAGCACCCGGTACTCCGGGTGCCGCGCGACGAATCGTCCGATCCCTTTCCAGAGCAGCGAGAGCGCGTTGTAGTTCTTCTGATACTCGGCACGAACGAACGATCGCCCGAGCTCGAGGGCCGGCGCGGGCATCCGCTCGATCAGGCGCTCGTCGTAACGGAACAATGTCCGGGTATAGAGGCCGGCCACGCCGGAGTCCGCGACGATCCGATCCGTTTGCCCGATGCGGTATGCGCCGACGATCTGCTGCTTGTCGTTGTCCCAGGAGAACAGGTGCTGGTAGCGCGCGTCGAAGCGATCGAGATCGAGCTCGCTGTCGGATCCTTCGCCAACCGCGCGGAACGTGATCGCGCGAAGGCGTCCGATTTCGCGCAGCGCCCACGGAATCTGATCGGCGCGCGCGCAGAAGACCTGGAAGGGTCCGCTTTCGAAGAGACGACACTCGTTGGGGAGTGCCGCGATTTCCGATGCGATCGGGTTGGTCCGACCGAGCCGGACCTTCGCGGCAAGTTGATCCACTGCCGTTCTCACGGCGTTCGAAAACGCGGCGGCATCCTTCGCCCAACCAGCCGGCGACAACGGCGCGCCAAGGTGGACGCCGATCGTCGATCCGCGCTTCTTCAGCAGCTCCCTCGGCAGCAACAGTGTCCGGAGCGCAGGATGCAGCCGGCCCGCGGCGTAGAACGCCTGGCTGTTGCAGCCGCCGATGAACGCCGGAATCACCGCGGCGCCGGTTGCAAGCGCCAGGCGGCTCATCGCCGGCTTCCACTCCGAGTCCGCGCGCTGCCCGCCGGCAGCCGGCGCATGCGCGACTTCGCCCGCCGGGAACACGATCAGCGCGCCGCCGCCGCGGAGCCAGAGGTGCGCGGCGCGAAGGCCGGCGCGACTACGCGCCTCGGCGCCAGGGCCATCGAACGGATCCACGAACAGACAGCAGTCGCGCAACTCGGGGATTCGCGCGAGCAGCTGGTTGGTCAGCACACGAAAGTCGGGCCTGACACGTCTGAGCGCCGACATCAACACCAGACCGTCGACGATTCCGTGCGGATGATTGGCCGCGACGATCACGGGACCGGAGCGCGGAATGTGGTCGAGATCCTCGAAAGAGATCTGTGCATCGATGTTCAACGCGTGCAGGGCGCGCGATTCGAACGGCTCGTCGAGCGACCTCTGCACCTTCCCGTAGAGCGCCCGATATGTGCCGAGCGCCAGGACTCGCTCCAGGAGGGGGCGCGCGACGGTGAACGCCGCGCGGCTCAGGGGCGCTTTGGGAAGGATGTCGATCTGAAAAGGATCGCCCGGCATGTTGCAGCTTGGATGTCGGGCACCGGGGCCGAGTTACGAGAGCTCACGCGCCGGCCTGCGGCCGCGCGTACTCCTGGCGCAGCAGCGTCGACAGCGCCTGCCTTGCGCGGTGGAGGCGGACCTTCACGGCGGTCGCCGTCATCGACAGCGCGTCGGCGACGTCCTGGGTCGATCGCTCTTCGATGTCCCTCAGCAAAAGGACTGTTCGATAGTTGTCGGGCAGGCGGTCGATGCAGGCGCGCACGGTCGCGCGCGTTTCGTTGCGCTCGATGAGTTGATCGGCAGGCGTCGTCCAGTCGGCGAACTGCTCGACATGGTGACCGTCCTCCTGGAAGGCAGGGAGCAGATCCTCAATCGACTCTTCCGGCCGTCGCCGCTTCGACCGCAGCTTCATCAATGCCGTGTTGACGACGATGCGATGGAGCCAGGTTGAGAGTTGGCAGTTGCCTTCGAACTGGTCGAGCGCCCTAAACGCGCTCATGTAAGCCGACTGGACGATGTCCTGCGCGTCCTCGTCCTGTCGCACGAACCGCCGCGCAACGGCCAGGAGGCGCCCGCCGAACGTACGGACCAGCTCTTCGAAGGCGCGATCGTCGCCGGCGCGCAACCGGTTGACCAACTGGGCCTCGTCTACGCTCGCGGTGTAGGTGAGGCCGTTCTCGAGTGCTGCGTGCATTGCCCGCCTCCGGTGCGAAATGTAGGCGGACGCCGAGACGGCCGCAATGCACAGCCGGACAATCGTAGGTGCATCGCACCTCACTCAGTAAGTCGTTGCAAACACGTTGTTTGGATGGCCGTCTCATTCGGGCTAGAATCACGGTTTCTTACCGGAACGACCATGCCGCACGCTGATTCGCCACCGACCTCGTACCGGTTCGGTCTGTTCGAGGTGGACGGCCGCACGGGCGAGCTGCGAAAGCAGGGGCGTCAGCTCAAGCTTCGCGGCCGTCCTTTCGACATCCTCCTCCTGTTGCTGGGTCGCGGCGGCGACGTCATAACCCGCGAAGAGCTGCGTCAACAGCTGTGGCAGGCCGACACGTTCGTCGACTTCGACCACGGATTGAATTCGGCGATCAATCGCCTTCGCGAAGCGCTTGGGGACTCGGCCGAAAATCCCCGGTTCATCGAGACGCTGCCGAAGCGCGGGTACCGGTTCATCGCGCCCATCGAGGTGCCGCAGACCAATCCGCCGGCAGCGGCCCTGGCCCCAGCTGTTACAGCGCCGGTCCAGCCGATACCAGCGACCTCTGAGGTCGTAACGGCGGCGTCACCGACTCGCCGTCAGCTATCAGCCCCTTCGCGCGTCGTTCTGTTCCTCGCGACCGGCGCGCTTGTCGTTGCCGTCGTCGTGGCCGCTCTGTACCTCAGAATCGGTCGTCCGTCTTCGGCGGGATCCCCGCGCACCACACTGGCGGTGTTGCCATTTCAGAACCTGAGCAACGACGCCGAGCAGGAGTTTTTCAGCGACGGCTTCACCGAGGAGATGATCGCCGAGCTTGGCGCGCTCGATCCCGATCGTCTCGGCGTCATCGCCCGCACGACGACGATGCTCTACAAGAACGCGCGGAAGGACGTCGGCCAGATCCGCAAAGATCTGGGGGTTGACTACGTGCTGGAGGGCAGCATCCGGCGCGCGGGGCCGCGGATGCGCATCACCGCTCAGCTCGTTCAGACGAGCGACATGACGCACCTGTGGGCCGAGAGCTACGACCGCGACGTCTCCGACGTGCTCGCCATCCAGCGCGAGGTCGCGATGAAGATCGCCCACTCGCTCACGCTGGCGCTCCAGCGCCCACGCACCGAACGCGGGTCCGCCGCGTCGTCGTTCCCGGCGTACGAACTGTGCCTGCGCGGAAAGTTCTTCCGCGACCAGGCCACGGAAGAAGGCGCGCGCAAGGCGATCGAGTACTTCCAGCGCGCGATTGCGATCGACCCGTCGTATGCGCCGGCGCACTCGGGATTGGCCGATTCGTATCGCCTCCTTGGCGCTCCCGGATGGGAAGTGGAGCAGCCCGCGGATCTCCTGCGCAAGGCCAAGGCTGGCGCCGAACGTGCGTTGCAACTCGATCCCGCATCGTCGGAGGCGCACGCGGTGCTCTCGATGGTCAAGCTCGATTACGAATGGGACCGTGAGGGCTCGGAGCGCGAAGTCCTCGAGGCCATCCGCCTGAATCCGAGCTCGGTGCAGGCGCACCAGTACTACTCCAGCACGCTGACGACGATGGGCCGGATGGAGGAGGCGATTCGTGAGGCGCATCGAGCGATGGAGCTCGATCCGCTGTCGGCGATTGCCGGGACGTCGCTGGGCATCAGGTACTGGTACGACGGCCGGCTCGACGAAGCCATCGCAGAGTTCAACAAGACGCTCGAGGCCAACCCGGAGTTCGCGGTCGCGCATTGGGGACTGGCGCAGTGCTATCGCCAGAAGGGCGACACCGTGCGCGAGCTCAGCGAATTGCGGCGGGCGGTGGCGTTGTCGGGCAACAGCGCCTACATGCGCGCGCATCTGGCCTACGGCCTTGCCACATCGGGCGACCGCGAGCGCGCGCTCGCGATTCAGCATGACCTCGAAGTCGAAGGGCGCGAACGCTACACGTCGCCGTACCATGTCGCGTTGATCGCGGCCGGACTCGGCGATCGAGAATCGATGATGCAGGCGCTCGAACGCGTGTACGCCGATCGCTCAGGTTGGATGGTGTTTCTGCCGGTCGAGCCTGAATTCAACGCCGTGCGTCAGCTACCGGCGTTCCAGCAGCTGCTCGCACGCGTCAAACCGCTGTCGTAGCAGTCGGCTGGCGAGAGAACGCAGGCGCCGGCACCGCGCGCTCGTGACGCCTCGCCATGTAGTAGAGCACCGGCACGGCCATTCTGGAAAGCAGGAGCGACGCCACCTCGCCTGCCATCAACGAAATCGCCAGCCCCTGGAAGATCGGGTCGAACAAGATCACCCAGGCGCCGACGATCATCGCGGCGGCGGTCAGGGCCATGGGCCGGAACCGCACCGCGCCGGCGTCGACAACGGCCTGTTCCAGCGGAAACCCTTCGAGCAACCGCAGCTCGATGAAGTCCACGAGGATGATCGAGTTGCGCACGACGATACCGGCGCCGGCGATGAAGCCGATCATCGACGTGGCCGTGAAGAACGCGCCCATCGCCGCGTGCGCCGGCAGGATGCCGACCATCGAGAATGGAATGGCGGCCATGATCAAGAGCGGCGTCTTGAACGACTGGAACCAGCCGACGACCAGCAAGTAGATCAGCACGAGCACGGCCGCGAACGCGAGGCCGAGATCCCGGAACACCTCGATCGTGAGCTGCCACTCGCCGTCCCACTTCATCGCGTAACGCGAGGTGTCGAACGGCTGCACCGCGTTGAAGACCTCGAGGCCATAGCCCTCGGGGAGTGACAACCGTTTGATCCGATTGTTCATCTCAAGAATGACGTAGACCGGGCTTGCGGTCTTTCCTGCCAGATCGCCGGTGACATAGGTGACCGGCTGCAGATTCTTGTGGTACAGGCTGATCTCCTCAGGCGTCGTCACGGCGTTCGTTAACTCGCCTATAGCCACCGGACGGGTACCGCGCAGCCGGATCGATTGAACGGCTTCGAGGCTGCGTGCGTCGCGGGGCAGCCGGATCACGATCGGCACTTCCTCGCGCGCGTGTTCGACGTGCAGCAGGCCCGCGGATTCTCCAGAGCCGGCCATTCGGACGATCGCCGCTACCGCCGCCGGCGAAAGGCCCGCCGCCGCCGCTTTTTCACCGTCGACCGCGAGCGAGATCTTCGTATGTGGGGCTTCGACGTACCAGTCGGTGTCGACCACGCCCGGTGTCTGCTCGAAGATCGACTTGATCTGCGCGGCCACCGCGGTTCGCCGCGCCGGATCGGGTCCGTAGACCTCCGCGACGACGGTTTGCAGCACGGGCGGGCCCGGCGGCAGTTCCGCCACCTGGATCGTCGCGCCGAACTGTTTGGCGATCGGAGCCAGCCGGTCGCGCACGTGTCCGGCCAATTCGTGGCTCTGAGCCGAGCGTTCGCCTTTCGGCACCAGATTCACCTGCAAGTCGGCAAGGTGCGGAGCGCGCCTCAGAAAGTAGTGCCGGACGAGGCCGTTGAAGTTGTACGGCGCCGACGTGCCCACGTACTGCTGGACGTTGACGACCGTCTCCTCGTCCAGTGCTGCCGACGCCATCGCCGAGGCGGCGTGCGCGGTCGTTTCCAGCGCCGTACCCTCCGGCATGTCGATCATGACCTGGAACTCGCTCTTGTTGTCGAACGGCATCATCTTCATGGACACGAGCCCGAGCGGCACCAAGGCGACCGCCGCCAGCAACAAGGCAGCGACGCCGGCCAGGAAGATCGCGCGCCGCCGGCCGCTGGCGATGAGCGGCTGCATCACGCGGCGATAGAGGCGGGTGAGGAGATCTTCCTCGACCTGATCGTGATGCGAGGAGTGCGCGAGCAGCCGGACCGCGGCCCACGGCGTCACGACGAAGGCGACTACCAGCGAAAAGGCCATCGCCGCCGCCGCACCCACTGGAATCGGCCGCAGATAGGGACCCGACATTCCGCGCACGAAGGCCATCGGCAGGATCGCCGCCACCACCGCGAGCGTCGCGAGAATGGTCGGATTGCCCACTTCGTCGACGGCGCGAATCGCGATCGCGGTCAGCCCACCCGGCTCCTCGCCGCGCATCCGCGCGTGGCGGACGATGTTCTCCACCACGACGATCGCATCGTCCACCAGGATGCCGATGGAGAAGATCAGGGCGAAGAGCGTGATGCGGTTGAGCGTGTAGCCATAGAGATAGAACAGGAAGAGCGTCAGGGCGAGCGTGACCGGAATCGCGATCAGCACGACGCCCGCCTCGCGCCGGCCGAGGACCAGCCAGATCATCGCCGAGACCGACAGCACCGAGAGCAGCATGTGCCAGAGCAGTTCGTTGCTCTTGTCAGCGGCGGTCTCACCGTAGTCACGGGTGACGGTGAGGTGCACGTCCGAAGGCACCAGCGATCCTTTGAGCGTGCCGAGCTTCGCGGACACACGGCGGGCGACATCGGTGGCATTGGTACCCTTCCGCTTGGCGACAGCGATGGTGACAGCCGGTCGCGCGCCGGAGGACTTCGACTGGAAGGTGACATACGACGTGGGCTCGGCGTCGCCATCGATCACGTCCGCCACGTCGCGCACCAGCACGGGACGGCCGCTGGCGGAGGTGACGACGATGTTGCGCAGTTCCTCGGCCGTGCGCAGCCGGCTCCCCGCCTCGAGGCTGGTCGTCACGCCGCCCGCGACGGGGCCCGACGCCGTGCCACGCACGTTGGTGCGGCCGATCGCCTGCTGAACCGAGAGCGGATCGAGAGCGTAGGCCGATAGCCTTGCGGGGTCGATGTCCACCCGAACCTGTCTCGAGCGCCCCCCGATGATGGTCACCTCCGACACGTCGTTGACTTCGGCGACGGCATCGCGCAGCTGGACGGCGAGCGCTCGCAATTGATCGTCCGCGTAACGCGGAGACCACAGCGTGACGGCGAGGATCGGCACATCGTCGATCGAGCGCGGCTTGACGATGGGTCCGATGACGCCCGGCGGGATGCGGTCCGCGTTCGCGGCGAGCTTCTGATTGAGCCGGACGAGCGCGGGTTCGAGCGGCTCATCGACGGCGAAGCGCACGACGATCATCGACTGCGCGGGGCTCGAGGTGGAGTAGACGTATTCCACGCCCGGCACTTCCCAGAACAGCTGCTCCATCGGGCGGGTGACACGCTGTTCGACATCCGCCGGTGTCGCGCCGGGCATTTCGAAAAACACGTCGACCATCGGCACGACGATCTGCGGTTCCTCTTCGCGCGGCAGCGCCACCACCGCCAGTGTGCCGAGCGCCATCGACGCCAGGACGAAGAGCGGTGTCAGCTTGGAGTGGATGAACGCCGCGGCCATTCGGCCGGCGGCACCGTAAGGGGCGGTCATGCTAGAACCCTCCCACGCTGACGCGGCTGCCGTCGGAGACTCCGGAAGGCGGCGACACGATCACCATCTCCGATTCCGTCAGGCCCGACAGGACTTCGGACTCACTGAGGTTGACGAGACGCACGCGCGCCACGCCTCCGTCGACTACGAATACCGAGGTCAGCTGCCCTCGGCGTACGATCGCCGACAAGGGGATCGTCAACGCGCGTCGCGGCGTTCCGCCGAATCGTGCCTTGCCGAATTCGCCGGTTCGAATGCCCGGTGTATCGGGCAGCGCGATCTTCACGAGGAACGCTCGCGCGTCCGCATCCACCGCGCGGCTGACTTCAACGACCGCTCCGTTGACTGACAGGTTCGCGGTTCCCAGGAAGACCGGCACGCGGTCGCCGTTTCGAATCTGTCCGGCGCGTGATTCGTCCACGCGGACTTCGAGCCGGTATTCGCGAGTATCTTCCAGGCGGAGAAGGGGCACGCCCGGCGACGCCATGTTGCCGGGCTCGGCCATTTTCTCGGAGACCAGGCCGTCGAATGGCGCGCGAATCGTCGTGAAGGATTCAGTTGTGCTCGCCTGATCTCCCGCGGCCCGGGCGCTGTCTACGGCGGACGCAGCCTGCAAGGCCCGCGCGGACGCACCCG
>DASSGK010000478.1:0-4969 GCA_035693505.1 Vicinamibacterales bacterium | reverse complement strand
CGCCGGCACGCCTTTCCCGGATACGTCGCCCACGGCGACGACGAGGCTGTTCGGCTCCGGCGCGAGGAAGTCGTAGAAATCGCCGCCGAGCCCGCGCGCCGGTTCGAGGCGCGCGGCGACGTCAATCTGCTTCTGCCGTTTCGGCAATTCGACCGGCAGCAGCGCGGCCTGCACGCGCTGGGCGAAGCGGATCTCCTTCTCGAGGCGCACCTCGTTCGACCGGATGCGTTCGTAGAGTCGCGCGTTCTCGATCGCGACGGCCGCCTGGCTCGCCAGCAGCGTCAGGATGTCGATGTGGCTCTTCGAGAACGCGTCGAGCTCGGGGCTCTCGAGATCGAACACGCCGACGCAGCGGTCCTGGAGCATCAGCGGGATCGCCAGCTCGGACTGCGCATCGTCCACCAGCTTGATGTATCGCGGATCGACCGACACGTCCGGCACGTTGACCGCCATCTTGTGCAGGGCGGCGTAGCCCACGATGCCGTATCCGAGCTTCACGCGGGGGACGGCGATCTTGTCGCCGTACCGCACGGCGACCTTCATCTCCAGCTCGCCGGACCGTTCGTTGACGAGAAGGATGCCGAAAGTGCGGTAGTCGATGAGGCGCCGTGTGAGGTTCGCGATCCGCGTGAGCAGCTCGTCGAGATTCAGGATGGCGCCGAACTCGCGGCCGATCTCCGACAGCGTCTCGAGCGTACTGGTGTATTCACGCGTGTGCTCGAAGAGCCGCGCGTTCTCGATCGCCACCGCGACGTGCGCGCCGAACTGGCGCAGCAGCATCTCGTCGATCTCGGTGAACTGCCCTTTCGTTTCGCTGAGCAGGTTCAACGCGCCGATGACGCGGCCCTTCCGCCGCAACGGAACGACGAGCTCGGAGTTGGAACCCGGAACGGCTTCGAGGTAGCGCGGATCGGCGTGAACGTCGTTCACCAGGATCGGCTGCCCTTCGGCGACGGCCGTGCCGACCAGGCCCTGACCGACCTTGACCCGATGCGTCCACACTACCTCGTCCGGGTAGCCCACCGCGTAGGCAATCGACAGCTCCTCGCCGCGCGGATCGAGCAGGTAGACCGCAAACGCCTGGAACTTCGTGATGCGGGCGATGAGCTGCGGGATTTTGTGGAGCAGTTCGTCGAGATTGAGCACAGCCGTGATCTCGCGACCCAGCTCGAAGAGCGTGATCACCAGTTCCCGGATGTTGGGTGGCGCGGTCGTAGTCGGGGCTGCAGGCTCGGTCAAGTTCGGCGTCTGATGTCAGAAGTATAATCTGAGCGCCACATGGACCTGACGCTGCCGCTCGACAACGCCGCCATCGAGAAGATCCTGCTTCACCGCTATCCGTTTCTGTTCGTCGATCGGATTACGGAGTTCGAGGTCGACAAGCGGATCGTCGGGATCAAGAACGTCTCGCACAACGAGCGGTATCTGTCGCCGTCGGTCGACGGCCGGCGGGCGCTGCCGCCGACGATCCTGACCGAAGTGGTGGCGCAGGTCGGCGCGATCATGATTCTCGCGAAACCGGAGAACCGTCAGCGGCTGATCTTCTTCGCGGGCATCGAGCGTGTCCGCTATCGCCGGCCCGTGCACGCCGGCGACGTGATCGAGATCGAGGCGACGGTCCTCCGCCTTCGCAGCCGGATGGGACGGCTTCAGGGTGTCGCGCGCGTGGATGGCAAGCCGGTGATCGAAGGCACGATGACCTTCGCGCTCGGGCCGCCGCAGGACGAAGCGTAAGGCGAGCCGCCGCGCGACTACTTCTGCTTGACGATCAGCATCACCGATCCCGCCTTCGCCGCCCTCGACGCCCATTTCGCCCATCGCGCTTCCGGCTTGAAATAGCGGATCGCGTCGAACACCGCCGGCGCGAGAATCACGGCGCCGATGACGCGCTCGTCGACGCCAATCGAGTCGGCCATGCCGCGCGTGTCGCGCTCGTACGGTCCGGCGCGCGCAAACGCAACGAAGGCGTAGCCCACCGAGTTCAGGACGTTGAACGCCAGCAGGCCCTTCGCGACCGGCGCGCTTGTGTCGCGCAAGTCCGGATGCTTCGTCAACAGCCACTCGCTCGTCAGTTCCTGCATCCAGAATCCGGCGGAAGAAATGGCGAACTCGCGTCGAGGTGAGACGTCGCTGCGATGCGTGATCGCGAAAAACGGAAACGGTCCGAAAGAGACTCCCTTGATGCTCGGGTCGGCATCGAACGCGGCATCGAAGATCAGATGACCGCTTTCATGAATGACCAGGCCCAGTGCCCCACCGGCAAGGAACTTCACAGTGTCGAGCGCGCGATGCTCATCCGGCGGAGGCGACTGTAGGGTTTCCGTAGTTGAGCTTGTTTGGCCGCTGACCGGGATTGGCAAAAACA
Source organism: Vicinamibacterales bacterium (assembly GCA_035693505.1). GTDB lineage: Bacteria > Acidobacteriota > Vicinamibacteria > Vicinamibacterales > CAVVIG01 > CAVQFC01. The sequence goes on along the minus strand of DASSGK010000478.1, from coordinate 2,604 downwards.
CAGAGAAAAACAAGGCGAGGCCGACGAACGCGGCACGGCAGAGTACGGCACACCCGTTGCACTTTGCGCCTTTCGAGCGTGGATTCGGAATCTGGAGGGCTGACATGTTAGAGACCATCGCGATCATTCTGATCGTTCTGTGGCTGCTCGGAGTCGTGAGCGGTTACACAATGGGCAACTTCATCTACGTCCTGCTTGTCGTGGCCATCGTGCTGTTCCTGGTGCGCTTGATCAGCGGCCGACGCGTCGTATAACACCAAGAGATTTCAGAGGTCAGGTTTCAGATTTCAGATTTGATTCGAGCGTCTTGAACAATCTGAAATCTGAACTCTGCAATCTGAAATCTCATCGGCCTCTCACGAGCACGATTCCCGCGAACACGACGGCCGCCGCAAGAAGCATCCGCACGTTGAACGGTTCGCTGAGCACCAGCGTTCCCAGGACAACCGCAATGATCGGGTTGATGTACGCGTAGAGCGACACCGTCGCGACGGGCAGATGCTTGAGCGCGTACGCATACGCTGAAAAGCCGCCGATCGCCCCGACGAAAATCAGATAGGCCAGCGCGCTCGCGGTCCGTGGCGTGAACGTCAAGCGCGCGGTTTCGTGCAGCGCGAGAGACGCGATCAGCAGCGCGAACCCGCCGAACAACATCTCGAATGCCGCGGTCGCCAGGACGTTCTCGTCGCTCGCGTGCCCCCGGCCCCGCTTGCGTGCGTACGACGATCCCACCGCCCATCCCACGCACGCGACCTGCGCGGCGATCACGCCGCCAAGGAATCCGGCGCCGCTGCCGTCGAATCGCAGCTCCGGCCACACGAGCATGACGATGCCGGAGAAGCCGACGATGAGGCCGATCACGCGCCGCGGCGTGATCGACTCCCCTTCCGGCATGAAGGCGTCGAAGCCGACCATCCAGAACGGCGACGTCGCGACGAGCACAGCTGTCAGGCCGCTGGGCACCGTCTGCTCCGCCCACACGACGGCGCCATTACCGAACCCGAGCAGGAGGATGCCGAGAATCGCCAGAGACGGCCACTCGCGCCGGGCCGGCAGGCGTTCCCCTCGCATCGCCAGCACCAGAACCAGGAGGCTGCCGGCGACAATCCATCGCATCGCCGCCATCAGGAGCGGCGGAATCGTTTCGAGCGAGATGCGGATTCCCAGATACGTCGTGCCCCAGATCAGGCAGACGGCGATCCAGGCGAGATACGCACGGGAACGAGGCGGTTCTATCCGGTGATTCAGAGAGTCAGTCTAACGCGAGCCGATTGAGAACCACCACCTCGGGTACTGACCCGGGACGCGGGACACGGTAATATGGCGACTATGGGGAGAAAATCGAACGCCAAGTCGCACGCGTCGTCGACACCGACCGGAACGCCGCCGTCGGAGCCGAAACGGTCGTCGACCCCGCTCATCGCGGCGGGCATCGTCCTCGTGCTGGCCATCGTGGGCCTGGTCGCTTATACGCGATCGGGCCAACCCGAACCGGCTGCGCAGGTCGCGCAAGCGGCGACGCCGCCAGCGGTTATCGATCCCCCCGCCGCGGCCAAGCTCGGCCCCCATCCGCAGGCATCGCTTCCCCCGCTGCCGTTTCAGGCCTACCCGCCGCCGAGACCGATGGAAACCGTCCGCGCGGTCTACAAGTTCGCCGCCGAGCATCCGGAGATCCTGAGCTACGTCCCCTGCTTCTGCGGTTGCGAGCGGGGCGGGCACCGCGGCAACGACGATTGCTTCGTGAAGGCGCGCAATGCGGAAGGCGACGTTACCGAATGGGAGCCGCACGGTCTGGACTGCGCGGTCTGCCTCGACGTGGCGAACGAAGCGATGCAGATGACGCGATCCGGCGCGAGCGTCCGCGATATTCGCGCAGCGATCGAGAAGAAGTGGGCGAGTCCATCGGCCGGCCACACGCCGACGCCGATGCCTCACGCCGATCACTAGGGAATAGGGACTTGGGGCTAGGGGCTAGGTAGTCCCCAGTCCCTAGTCCCCAGTCCCTAGTCCCCAGTCCCTAAACCCCAGCCACGCAGCCCCCTATAATCGCCGGGTGGACAAGCGCGCTGCGGCGTTTGCGCGGCTCTTCGAAGCCGTGCACGAAGGCGTGTACATCGGGACGATCGGGCCCGAGTCCTCGTCAACCATCGCCGCCAATCCGCATCTCAAACTCATCTTCGGCTACCCGAGCGACGCGGCAGACGACGTAGTCTGCCCGCTCGATCTCGATCGCTTCGTCGATCCGCAGGCCCGTGTCGCGCTGCTCGAGCGGCTCACATCGGACGGATCGGTCAACGACTACCTGCTGCGGCTCCGGCGCGCCGACGGGAACCCGGTCTGGGTCGAGTTGACCGGGCGCGCGGATGCGCCCGCCGAGGATGAGACCGTTCGCATCGAGGCGCTCGTCCGCGACGTCAGCGAGCGCAAGAAGCTCGATGACGAGACGCGCGACATCTACCACCAGCTGCTCCAGGCCGAGAAGATGGCCGCTCTCGGTCAGACGGTGTCTGGCGTCGCGCACGAGCTCAACAATCCTCTCGCCACGATTCTCAGCTGGGCGGAGCGGCTCTCGCAGCGCACGACGCTCGAGGATCCGGTCCGCCG
>DASSGK010000477.1:0-2388 GCA_035693505.1 Vicinamibacterales bacterium | reverse complement strand
GAGAGCCTCTCGGTCGAGGCCGGGTGGGAGCGCGATGTGACGGAAGGTGCGCTCGATCGCCGTACGTAGTGTCCGCCTTTAGGCGGACCTCCACCTACCCGACCACCACGCGTCCGGTCATCTTCGGGTGCAGCGAGCAGTAGTAGTCGTACGCCCCAGGCTTGTCGAACCGGTACGTGAACTGCCCGTCGGTATCGATGACCGGCGACCTGAACAGCCGAGCCGTGCTCACGATGTTGTGCGGCACATCGTCTTTGTTCGTCCACGTCACCGCCGCGCCAACCGGTATTGTCGTGTCGTGTGGCGCGAAACTGAAGTTGTCGATGGCGATGGCGCGTCCTTGCGCTCCCGCGGGGTGCATCTCTTCGTCGAGCGGCAGGTCGGTGATCGCAATCGGATGGTTCACGTCGTGAAACGACATGCGTGCGACGCCAAGCACCTTACGCAACCGATCGGCCTCGACCTTCATCGGGCCTGGTGACGGCGCTGACCCCGGCGCTGGCTGCGGAAACGCCGTGGACATCGCGGTGTGGAACGTCACGTTGCCTTCGACTTTCTGCATCACCTGATGGATGTGACCGTTCAGCACGGAGACCGAGCCGAACCGCTTCAGATACGACAAGGCGCGCGCGCTGTCGTCGGTGCCCCAGCCCCACTCGGGATACACGGACCACAGCGGAATGTGCGCGAACACGACGATCGGCGTGCTGCTTTTCAGGCGCTTGACGTCCTTCTCGAGCCATTCGAGTTGTTCGTTGCCGAGCGTGCCGAGTCCGCCGGCTTTCAGATTTACGACGTTCACGAGCCCGATGAAATGGACGCCGTGCATGTCGAAGCTGTGCCAGCCCTCGCCGGACGTGTCCTTGCCGAATCGTTGCAGGTAGCTCTTGCCGCTCTCGTCGAGCACATCGTGTTCGCCGGGAACGTAGAACACCGGCATCGACAGCTCGCTCAGGATCTGCTGCAGCGTGTCGAACTCGGCGGGTTTCGAGAGGTGCGTGAGATCGCCGGTGTGAAGTACGAACGCGGGCGCATCGGGCGCGGCTTTGATCTTTGCAACCGCCGCACGCAAGGTCCCGGTGACGTCTGTGTTCGCGGGTCGATCGAACCCGATGTGGCTGTCGCTGATCTGCGCGAATCGGAGTCCGCCGGCCATCATGTCTTTCGCCGCGTGGCCGCCCGCGAGTTCGATGGGCATGCCCTTCAGCACACCGCTTGTCATCGACCACACAGCGGCGGTGCCCACCCATGCCATACACTGCAAAAAGCCGCGCCGATCGTTATTCATGTCTCCTCCCAGTTAGAAATGAAGAAAGTGAGCGCCCCAGACGAGCGTGGCGCCGAGATGTCCGGTGATGCCAATGCTCAGCGCCGATGCAAACAGCAGCACGCGATACAGGCGCTGGCGTGACGGCGATTGATGCGCGCCAAGCGTCGACGCCGCCGCGATCAGCATCGCGCCGGTCGCCAGCACTGCCAGCCAGCGATGCCACTCGAGCCGGGCCGACGGATCGATATCCGGCGCCGTCGCCATCAGCCATCCTGCGACGGCCGCGCCGACGGCGCACAACGCGCCGGCTCTGGTCTGGATGAACGCGAGAGCCTGCCACACGGGACGGCGTGTCGCCATGGCCACAAGCTCTGCGGCCGCCGCGCACAGAATGAACGCGATAGGGAAGTGAACGAGCAGCGGATGTAGGCGGCCGGCGAGTAACATGTCGGTGTGAGAGACCGGCCTGGCCCGAGGATTATTCCGGGAATAATTCGGCGCGATCGGGTGTCTTAGCCGCTAGGAATGTCCCAACCCACGTTTGAGACGGTGGTCGTGCCGCATCTCGATGCGGCGTTCAATTACGCTCGCTGGCTCACCCGCAATGACGCCGACGCGCAGGATGTCGTCCAGGACGCCGCCGTCCGGGCGTTTCGATTCTTTTCGTCGCTTCGCAACGACAACCCGCGCGCGTGGCTGCTGACCATCGTGCGAAACACCTGGTATGCGCGGGTGGCGCGACAGCAGGCGCGCCCGCGCGTGACGGAGTACGACGAAATGGCCGATCCTCGTCCAAACCCCCATCCCGATCCCGAAGCCTTGCTGCTTCGGCAGCAGACCGTCGATCGCGTGCGGAAAGCGGTCGAATTGCTGCCCGTGGATTTCCGCGAGGTGATCGTGCTGCGCGAGCTCGAAGGGCTTGCCTACAAGGACATCGCGGAAGTCATCGGTGTGCCGATCGGGACGGTGATGTCGCGGCTGTCTCGCGCACGCGAACGGCTGATCGGCCTGCTCGGTCCTTCGGCACTTGCAGGAGAAACGTCATGACGTGCCACGACGTGTCCGCCGCGATCGACGCGTATCTGGACGGCGAGCTGAACGCCGGCGAAGCGACGGAC
>DASSGK010000476.1:0-8362 GCA_035693505.1 Vicinamibacterales bacterium | reverse complement strand
GCGTTCACAGCTTCCTGATATTTCTGCTCTCAATCGCCGCGGTCCTCCACTCACAGCCATCCACCGCCGCACAGCGCGATGCCGACACTGCGGCCCTTTCGAGCTGCTCGCGTGAGCTCCAGAGCCGGCTGGGTCGGGAAGACGGCGGTCGCGATCCTCGGGCCGTTGTGAATCAGCGCGACGCTGCCGTTCGACCGTCGTCGAACGGCGAAGCGCTGGTGCAAGGCGAGGGCCGCTACTCACACGACGAGAGCGACCGCGGCCGTCCGTTCGATTTCGAATGCGTGTACAACCTCCGCAGCGGCAACGTCACTCGGCTGGAGTACCGATGGGCTGACAGTGACGATGGGCGGGGGCGGCCGGCATATCCGGCGCCTCCAGGCCTGGAATACGGCGGTGGGTACGGCGGCGATCGTCCGCGCGGCGACGTCGTCTTCAGCGGCGGCATCGTCAACCGTATGAGCAACAAAGGGCTCGACGTGCAGGATCGCAGCACACGCAGGGGCGCCCAGGTCCAGCAGTGGGGCTACGGCGGACAACCCAATCAGCGCTGGAACGTCATCGAGCTGGGGAGCGGCGAGTTCGCGATCGTGAGCGTCGGGACAGGCAAGGTGCTCGAGGTCGCCGGCGGCGACCTCCGCAACGGCGGACGCGTCGATCAGAACCGCTGGATTGGCAGCCCCAGCCAGCGATGGCGGCTCCAGAAAAAAGGCGACTTCAACGAACTGATCAACATCGCGAGCGGCAAGTGCCTCGACGTGAAGGACAAGAGTCCGGCCGACGGCGCCGGCATCCAGCAGTGGGATTGCAGCGGCGCCGACAACCAGGCGTGGCGCTTTCAGAAATAAGCGGCGGCGTCATCAACTATGCTAGGGGCGTTCGCAGGAGGTCCGTGTTGAAGAGACATGTCGCCGGCGTTGTCGTCGCGGTTGCCGCTGCCTGGAGCCTCACCTCGGCGGGTGCGATCGCGCAATCGAATGCGAGTCGAGTCGACGCCCACGTGGCCGCCGCCAAGGCGGCCGCCGGATCCGATTTCGCCGGCGTCTTCGATCGCATCTGCACGGAGGCCGTGCCCCCTGCCACGCCGCCTGCGCCGCGAGCGCCGGCTGCGCCGCGTCCCGCGGGTCCTCCACCACGTAGCGCCTGGCACGCCGACCCTGTGAAGGTGTTCGATAACCTGTACTTTCTCGGGCAGTCCGAATACTCGGTCTGGGCGGTCACGACCTCGGCCGGCATCATCCTGATCGATTCCATCTTCGACTATTCAGTCGACGACGAAGTATCAGGCGGCTTGAGAACGCTGGGACTGGATCCGGCGACGATCAAGTACGTCGTCATCAGCCACGGGCACTCCGATCATTCGGGCGGCGCCAAGTACCTGCAGGACAAGTTCAACGCGCACGTGATTCTGGGCGCGGCAGACTGGGATCTGCTCGACAAATCCACGCAGACCAAACCGCGCCGCGACATGGTCGCGACCGACGGGCAGAAACTCACGCTCGGTGATACGACGCTCACGCTGTACAACACCCCGGGGCACACGCTGGGGACGCTCTCGACGTTGATTCCGGTCACCGACCACGGCACGCCGCACGTTGCTGCGCACTGGGGCGGGACGGCGTTCAACTGGATGGCCAACCGTGCCGCCTACATCACGCCGGAGCATCCCGACCGGTTCTGGTTTGAAACCTACAGTGCGTCGGCGCGCCGATTCAAGGACATCGTGGCGAAGGCCGGCGCCGATGTGCTGATCTCGAATCACCTCATCTTCGACGGATCGAAGACGAAGCTTCCGGCGGTCCTCCAGCGCAAACCTGGAGAGCCGAACCCGTACGTGATTGGAACGGCCGCGGTCCAGCGCTACCTGACCGTGGTCGACGAGTGCGCACAGGCAGGCCTCGCCCATTTGCCTCAATGAGGCGTGGGACTGCGGGCCGTCCTCGCACGAAATGTTTCGAGGTGCTACACGTTAACTGACGAAGGACCCGGTGGTGTCCAGCGGTAGCCGGACGCGTCGCTGGTCCGCCTGAAGGCGGACACTACCTACGGCGGGACTCGCCGAAGCGGGCTGGGCGCGCGAATACGGTAGCCGGAGTTGTTCTCGGTAGTGTCCGGCTTTAGCCGGACCCCTGCCGGCTAGCGAAACGATCGACGCCAGACGCGCACTAACCGGCAGAACTCTGTTCGATGCATTGCCATGAAAGATGCTCCACGTCGTGACGGTGCCGCGTGGTACAGGTTGGTTCGGCAGCTGCTGCTGCCGCTCGCGATAGCCGCCTTAGTCACCGGTCCCCGAGTGCTTGCGCAGCAAGCGGCGCCTGCCCGTCCCAACCTCGAAGGGACATGGAATGGCGCCACGCTGACGCCGCTTCAGCGGCCGGCGGATTTCAAGGACAAGGCGGCCTTCACGCCGGAAGAGGCTGCTGAGTACGTACGCACAGCGCCAGATCGCGTCCTCAATCGGCTTCCTTCTGCGGCGGATCGACTGACACAGGCGGATATCGACGACCGGTTCGTCGAAACGGAAGCGTACAGGCTCGACGGTCTCCGCACCTCGCTGATCGTCGATCCCGCCAACGGCATGCTGCCGCCGCTGCTGCCGGCGGCGACGGCGCGAATCGCCGCCCGCCCGAAGCGATCGTTCGACGATCCCGAAACGTTCAGCCTGTCGGAGCGCTGCCTGCTCGGCAATTTCGGGGTTGGTGGTTCCACAGCCTCACCGCCGATGATCCCGAGCGAGGTCATCCCTGGCTACTACCAAATCGTCCAGACGGACGCCTACGTGCTGATCTTCACCGAGTGGATCCACGACGCGCGCATCATCCGCCTGAACGGCACGCACTCGTTGCCGTCACTGAAGAAGTGGCTCGGCGATTCCATCGGGCACTACGAAGGGGACACTCTCGTGGTCGACACGATCAACTTCAGGTCCGAATCGCACAATCTCGACTCCGGCGAGCGGCTGCATGTGGTCGAACGATTCTCGAGAGTTGACGCCACGACCCTGCGCCATCGCGTAACTGTCGACGATCCCGACACGTGGGCCACGCCGTGGACGGCCGAATGGCCGCTGAGGGCGAGTAACGCACCCTTGTACGGCGTCGACTGCCACGAGGGTAACTACGCGATCGAGAATTTTCTCAGGGGCGCTCGCGCCGAAGAGCAACGCGCCAAAACGCCGCCCCGCTAGGCATCAGTTTCCTCTTCACGTTCTCGTCCGGCGTAGTGCAGGCCTTCAGGCCTGACCACGCAGCTACTCGTAGTGCAGCGCGACCAGCGGATCGACGCGTGACGCGCGGCGCGCGGGCAGATAACCGGCGGTTGCTGCGACCACCAGCATCACCAGCGTCGCCACGAGCATGGTCATCGCGTCGGTGGCAGCCAGCCCGAAGAGCAGGCTCGCGACGAGCCGGCCCGCGGCCATCGCCACGACCAGGCCGATGACGATGCCGAAGGCGACCAGGCGCATGGATTCACCCATCACGAGCCCGAGAACGTCGCGCGCCTGAGCGCCCAGCGCCATCCGGATGCCGATCTCGTTGGTGCGCCGCGCCACGCTGTAGGACATCAAGCCGAACAGACCAACCGCCGCGAGCAGCATGGCGAGGCCGCCAAACATCGCGTAGGCCTGTGCGAAGACCCGTTCCTGCTGCAGGTTCTTGTCGATCTGCTCTTCCTGCGTCGCGACGTCCATCAGCGGCAGGTTCGGATCGATTTGCCGCACCGCCTCGCGAATCGCGCCGATGGCGGACGCGGGATCGGCCGCGGTTCTCACTTGAAAGACCGTCGCCGGCCTTCCCTGCAGATGCGGCACGTACATCGTCGGGGGAATATCGTCACGGACGCCGTTGTACTTGGCATCGCGCAGCACGCCGACGATCTCGAGCTGACCACTTTGCTCGACGGTCTGGCCGAAGCGCAGGCCAATCGGGTTCTCGTTCGGAAAATATTTCCGGACCGCGGTTTCGTTGATGATCGCGACTTTCGGCGCCGACTGATTGTCGCGCTCCGTGAAACCGCGGCCGCTCACCAGCGGCATCTCCATCGTCTTGAAATAGTCGGGCGAGATCGACAGGACGTTGATGCTGTCGGACTGCCGTGGTGCATACGTGCGCCCCTGCCTGAAGATCGACGTCGAGCTGACGCTGTTCGACAACAGCGGCACAGTGGACACGCCGACCGCGCGGACGCCGGCCACCGCCTGCAGACGGTTCGTCATCTGCTCGATCAGTGTGGCGGCCTTGTTGTCGTCGTATCGATTCAGAGACGGGTTCACCTGGAACAGGACGAGGTTGCGCGTGTTGAAGCCGACGTCAACATGGCGCAGATTGTTCAGCGTGCGAAGAAACAGGCCGGCGGCGATCAGCAGCACCAGCGACACCGCGACCTGCAGCACGAGCAGGCTCTTCGTCAACACGCTGCGTGACCCGGCAACCGACCGGCTCGTTTCCTTGAGACTCGCACTGACATTCATCGACGTGGCACGCAGCGCGGGTGCAATGCCGAAGGCGATGCCCGTCACGGCCGTGACGACCAGCACGAAGGACAGCACGCGCCAGTCGATCGCGGTCGCCTGCCCCGCGCCACCGGGCAGGAGCTGACTGCTCCATTTCGCGACGAGGATGCCGAGGGTGCCGCCGATCGCCGCGAGCAGAACGCTCTCCGTCAGCAGCTGACGCACCAGCCGCCCGCGCGTCGCGCCCAGCGAGAGGCGAATCGAAATCTCCTTCTGCCTCGTCGTCGCGCGTGAGAGCAGCAGGTTGGCGACATTCGCGCAGACGATCAGCAGCACCAGCATCACGACGACGCTGAGAATCGTGACCGCGCGTTCGTCGGACAGATTCACGTCGTAGATGCCCCTGGCGCCGGAGTCCACGACGAGGCGCGGCATCGCCGTACGGTTCTGATAGCGCGAGGTCGATCGCGTAGCCTCCGGCAACGACCCCAGAAATCCGTCGAGGCCCGCGCGCGCCGTATGCTGAAACACGGTCTCGAGGTTCGCCTGCACCTGCGCGGCTGTCACGCCAGGCTTGAGGCGTCCCATCACCTGCAGCCACCACGTGGTCGGTGCCGACAGGCGCGGCACGATCGGTGTGCCGGGAGGTTGCGGACCCGGCGGGTTCAGTTGCGGGTCGAGCGCCATCGGGACCGCGATGTCCGGACTCTCCCTGAAGACCTGCTGCACGCCGACGAGTTCGGGCGAGATCACACCGACAATCGTGAGCGGCACGTTGTTGAAGCTGACGACCTTGCCCACGACCTGCGGATCGCTCCCGAATCGCGAACGCCAGTACCGCGCGCTGATCACGGCAACCGGCGTCGCCGTGGGTCGATCGTCGTCGGGCACAATGGTGCGGCCCGGAGACGCCGACAGGCCGAGCAGCTGGTAGTAGTTTCCGGTCGTGATGAACGCGTTCGCGATCTCGGCGCGGCCGTCGACGACGATGTTCGCGCGGCCGTACGGCGCACAGGCGAACAGGTCTTCCATCGTGCGGTTGTCCTCGAGGTACTGGAGGTACATCGGGTACGACACGGTCGCACGAACGCCGTCGGATCCGCCGCGCGATCCGTAGTCGCGTGTGCTCATGGCCATCTCGTTGCGGCCGCTGATTCTGAGCCTGACGAGCGTGTCCGGATCGCGGACCGGCAGTTTTCGAAGGTACAGGCCGTTGATGGCGCTGAACAGCGCGGTGTTGGCGCCGATACCCAGCGCGAGCGACAGCACCACCACCGTCGTCCAGCCCTTGGCTTGAAGGAGGGTGCGAATGCCGTGGCGAAGATCTCTATACATGATGGTTCCGACGGCCGAGCGCGCCGGTTGGTTGACGAGCCGTTGTCGTATCGCGCCACAGGATAGCGCGGCAGAGTGCTCAATCGCGCACCAGCGTGTTGAGTCAGCTCGTTCGATGACCATCAGTGTAGAGAGAATGGAGACCCGGACGCGCTGAACGGTACCTACCGTTCAGACGCGCCCGGATAGAGAGCCGCGATCGATCCGCGACAGCGATTCGAATTGCTGTCGACGGTCGTCATTGCGGTTTTGCCGACGGACTAACGGTGATCGCGTTTCCCGTGATGGCGATCGCCTTCCCAGTGGCCGGCGTAGTAGTGGTTATCGTGGTAGTACGGCGCGACCCAGTACGCGCCCTGGTAGGGCGGGTGCGCCCAGTAGCCGTCGTGCCACTTGTACTTCCCTTTCACGGGGTAATGGTACCCTTCGACCCATTCGTAGTTCGGACCCGGAGGCGGTGGAACCCGATACGCGCGAGGCGGCGGCGGTTCGCCGATGCGGACGCCGATCGAAACCTGAGCGCTGGCCGTTCCTGAAACGGCCATGAAAAGTGCGACGAACATGGCTGCCGGAAATGTTTTTCTCATGGAGAGGTATGGAGCAATGTCGCTGCCAATAGTGACAGGCACCTCTTGCGAAAGTCCGGCAACACAGCCGAACGCCTCTACTTTTTGGGGGGCTCCTGCGGTTCGGTGATGATCGTGATGGGGCCATCGCCGCTCTTGGGAGACGTCCACACGAGTCCGCAGCGTTCACAGCGGTAATAGTTGACGTGCGCCACCTGGCTGGTCGCGTCCAGCAGACGCGGCGTCAGGTTCTGACAACGCGGGCATGAGACGGTGGGCAACTCGGCGGATTATAGGCGGAACAAACTCCTTCCCATCGGCGGTCCCTTCACAGTTTTTTCAGAACCAGGAAACCTTCCCGACCCGTTCGTTCATCTTCTGTTCATAAACACGGTTCCGCCACCAGCCGCCCCATCTCGTCGCGATGTAACTGCTCAAATAGCGAACCCGGCACTCGTCGAAAAACGCGAGATCGTGTTGTCTCGCGAGCGTCTTCTTCACCCACGCACGCGCATGCCCCATCAACTCTCGAAACAGAAACAGCGGCACACCGCCGACGCTCCGGCCTCCTGACGTCATCGCATCGTCGAGGACGCCTTCTCGAGTGACGATGTCGCGGTATCGCATGCGCGCGTGCGACACGCCGGTCACGTGGTGCCAGGCACGGTGATACCGCTTTTCGAGTCGTTCACGCTGTACATCGGTGAACGTGACGATCGAGTCCACGTACATGCCCCGCTTGCCGGCGCGCCACATCCGCAGATTGAATTCGCGATCCTCATCTCTCAGATACTCGGGCGAGAATCCGCCGAGTTCGCGAAAGACAGCCGCGCGGCAGGCAAAGTTCGCGGTCACGAGACAGGCCGACGCGTGCTCACGGTCGACGAGAGACGACGCGCCGCGTGCGGTTTGCAGCGCCAGCGGCCCCCAGTGCGCGGATGTGAGCCAGGGGGGCGGCGGCGCCGGCCAACGCGCCTCGATGCGTCCGCCGACGCAATCCAGATCGGGATGCCGCTCGAACGCACGGCATACCGATGCGATCCAGTCTGGCGCCGGACGGACATCGTCGTCGATGAACGCGAGTATCGGCGCACCAGCGACTGCAATACCCGCGTTCCGCGCGCTCGATGCGCCCGGACGATGCTCCAGCAGATAGTGGATTCGCGGATCCCGAGCGTTCCATGCATTGACGACTCGAGGGGTGTCATCCGAAGAACCGTTGTCCACGATGAACACCTCAAACGTGCGGCCATCCGTATCTTGATGACTCAGATCATCGAGCAGCGTGTCGAGGCGCGCAGCGCGGTTGAAGGTCGGAACAATCACAGAGACATCGGCGCGGTCGCGATCGGGCATGCTCGGCTTCCTCTGGAGTCTGCGCGTCAAAATGCCGTAGTGGTCGATCGCTACTCACTTCGCGCAGAACGTTGCTAGTCGTTGGCATCCTTCATCGAGGGTTCATGCACGTGAGCCCTCGATCGAAAGAGGCGCAAGGCCAGGGCCGTAGCGCTTCATAACGAGTCGCGCAGGAAACGATTAAGGCGTTGGAATCACCAACAGTTGAGGTTGTTAAATATCGATTGACCGCGGACGAGCTTCGGGGAAAAGTCTCACCGGGGCCGTCCCTCCATCAAGGTCATGTCCGGCAAGTTCGCGCTCATCATCGGCAACAGCCGCTATGACGATGCCAGTCTGGGCCGCCTGAAGGCGCCGGACATCGACGTGTACGAGCTCGAGAGCGTCCTCAAGTCTCCCGAGGTCGGACGCTTCGACGAAGTCGCCACTCTCCTGGACCAGGACTGCGCGTCGGTTCGCAAAGCCATCGCCCGCTTCTACGACCAGCGCCAGCGTGACGATCTGCTCCTGCTCTACTTCTCCGGCCACGGCGTCAAAGACGAACAGGGCCACTTGTATCTGGCGCTGCGGGACACCGAGAGCGGTCTGCTGGCGGGTTCCGCGATCGAGACCGCGTTCATTTCCGGCCGGATGGATCGCAGTTTCTCGA